>CBIHLT010000145.1:0-13410 GCA_966210615.1 uncultured Massilia sp. | reverse complement strand
TTTTTCATTGAGGTGGTGTGCGACCCAAGTTCAGACGTACGCCAAATCGTGCTGCCGAATGACCACGTCGATCCAGTCATTCGTATGGCTGAACCGGTAGCCCAGCGCCTTGGCGCGCGCGGTATCCAGCACCAGCGCCGACGGAAAATCGAAGGGCGACAATAGCCCCGGCGCCGCCACCTGCGCCGCCTGACGCGGGAAGGCTTCCTCGTCCAGCGCCTTGGCCACCCGCGCATGCAGGGCAAGCGCCGACAGCGGGCCGTCGGCCGCGGCGTTCACCGGCCCGGTAAATCCCTGTTCCCCCGCCCACACCAGGAAGTTGGCCGCTTCCTTGGCCTGCATGAAGGACACGTCCGCCTGGGCGTTCGAATACGGCAGCGCGGCGCGCAGGCGCACCAGGTCGACGTAGTGGGCGAGGCGGCCGGTGAAGTCGTCCGGGCCGCCCAGCACGTGGGCCAGGCGCGCGGTCACCACCGGCAAGCTGCCGTCGCGGTACAGGTAGGCTTCAGCCTGGATCTTGCCATCCACATAACTCTCGACGGCGCGGGCTGGATCATGCCAGGGGTAGCCGGCGTCGATCGGCTGGGCGTGGACCTTGAGGTCGCGCTCGGCGAAGGGGCGGCCGGGCGGCTCGAGCTCGCGGTAGGCGTCGATGGTCGAGGTCATGACGTAGCGCCCGACCCGGCCGCCGAACACGCGCACCGAAATCGCCGCGTCGAGCGGCGAGTAGCACATCTGGTCGTAGACGATGTCGAAACGGCTGGCGCCGAAGGCGGCGCGCATGGCGGACTCGTTGCGGCGGTCGACACGCACGCGGGTGATGCGGTGGCCAAAGGGATCGGGCGCATAGCCCCTTGTAGCGATTGTCACACGATGGCCGGCCAGAAGAAGGCGCTGGACCAGCAATTTGCCGAAAAAGCGGGTGCCGCCGATCACCAATATATTCTTGGCCATGACTTTTCCTTGTGTGATGGGCTATATTGTATTTTCTGGCAGTTAATCCCTTCAACCTAGAAAAAGTACAGGATTGAATAAGAAATTCTTATGCATGGAGGCGGCATGAAGCCTTTGCGCAGTCTGTCCGGCCTGATCGACTTCGAGTGTGCAGCGCGCTGGGGCAGCTTCAAGCTGGCTGCGCGCGAGCTGCACAAGACGCCGGCGGCGGTCAGCCAGCAGGTCAAGCAGCTGGAGGAGAACGTCGGTTTTCCCTTGTTCGTGCGCCATCCGCGCCACATTTCGCTCACCGAAAAGGGGCAGGAGCTGTCGGTCGCCACCGGGCGCATGCTGGCCGACCTGCGCGCCAAGGTGGCGGCGCTGCAGCGCGGCGACGAGGAATCGGTGCTGCGGATCTCGACCACGCACTCGTTCGCGATCAAGTGGCTGGTGCCGCGCATGCACCGCTTCACCAAGCTGTGTCCCGAGCTCGACATCCGCATCGATTCCAACGACGCGCCGGTGGACCTGCACGCCGACAGTACCGACGTGGCGATCCGCTACGGGCCGGTGCGCGAGGGGGATCCGTCGGTCCTGTTCCGCGAGCGCCTGGTGCCGGTGTACAGCCCCGAGCTGCTGGCGCCGGGGCAGGCCGATTTGACCTTGGCCGACCTGCCGCATTGCCGGCTGCTGGTGGAGCAGTCGCCCGAGGCCTGGCTGCAGCTGCTCAACGAAAACAAGGCGCTCAAGGGCAAGTACGACTTCTCGCGCGGGTACAGCCATTGGGGCGTGCTGGTGCAGGCGGCCGTCGCGGGGCAGGGCGTGGCCCTGGTCCCGTATGGGATCGCGTTCCAGGATATCGTGAAGGGCGCGCTCAGGCAGATACCGGCGCGCAGTGCGCCGTTTGCGAACGGCTACAAGTTCCTGGTGAATCCGCACAAGGAGCATATGCTCAAGGTGCAGCGCTTCAGGGCGTGGATGGTGGGGGAGATGGAAGAGATGCGGGCGTCGCTGGACAAGGTTTGAGCTGCCCCGCAGCGCGGGCAAGCTTGGCCCCCCTTGGCGGGGACCCAGGTTCCGCGCCGCAGCCACAAACAAGAACGGCAGCCGCGAAGGCTGCCGTTTTTATTGGAACTGAAGACGCTTACTTCACGCCGTGCATCAGTTTCTGGATCAGCGGAGCGATCAGGAACAGCAGCACGCCGCCGCCCAGCAGGATCCAGAAGCCGAAGGTATAGCCATCCAGCGCCGAGGCCACCGACATGCCGGTCTCACCCGACACGTGCGAGGCGAAGATGCCCGACAGGTTGTTGCCGATACCGGTCGACAGGAACCAGCCGCCCATGCCCAGGCCCACCAGGCGGGTCGGCGCCAGCTTGGTCACCATCGACAGTCCGATCGGCGACAGGCACAGCTCGCCGATCGACTGGATCACGTACACCATGAACAGGGTCCAGAACGGGATCTTGCCCTGGTCGTTGATCAGCTGGGTGAGCGCGTACATCAGCAGGCCGAAGGCCAGGCCGTTGAAGATGATGCCCAGGCCGAATTTGCGCGGGATCGACGGGTTGGTGTTGCGCTTGCCCAGCATGACCCAGATGGCGGCGATGATCGGTGCGCAGATGATGATGGCGATCGAGTTCACCGACTGGAACCAGGCCACCGGGAAGGTCCAGTCGCCGAAGTCGCGGTTCACGATCTGGTCGGCCAGGAAGGTGAACGAGCTGCCGGCCTGCTCGAAGAAGCACCAGAACAGGATGTTGAAGAAGAAGATGATCATCATGGCGATGGTCTTGTCGCGCGAGACGGCGCCTTCGCGCACGCCTTCGACGATCAGCATCAGGGCCAGGATGATGAACAGCACGGTCAGCACGACCTGCAGGTTGGCGGCGCCGGCCTGCAGCAGCAGGTAGACGACCGGGATCACCACCAGCGAGCCGATGACCACGCCGATCAGGCGCTTCGGGCTGGCCAGTTCGCCGACCGGTGCGCCGATGCCCTTGAGCTGCTTGCGGCCGAAGTAGAACCACACCAGCGACAGCAGCATGCCCACGCCCGAAGCGAAGAACACGATCTTGTAGGCCGGGGTGTCGCCGGTGTTGAACACGTTCTGCGCCAGCTGCTGGGTCAGGATCGGCGAGATGAAGGCGCCGGCGTTGATGCCCATGTAGAAGATGGTGAAGCCCGAATCGCGGCGGGTGTCATGGATGGCGTACAGCTGGCCGACCATGGCCGAGATGTTCGGCTTGAACATGCCGTTGCCGACGATGATGGTCGCCAGGCCGAGCTTGAAGACATCCTGGCTCGGGATGGTGATCATGAACAGGCCGGCCGCCATGAAGACCGCGCCGACGAGGATCGAGCGCTGGTAGCCGATGACGCGGTCGGCCACGTAGCCGCCGAAGACGGCGCCGGCGTACACCAGCGCGAGGTAGGAACCGTAGGTCAGGTTGGCGTCGGCCTGGCCGACCGCGTCGCCGCCGTAGAACTGGGCGACGATGTAGAGCACCAGGGCCCAACGGATGCCGTAGAAAGCGAACCGTTCCCAGAATTCAGTCATGAACAGCATCCACAGCGGTGCTGGATGGCCCATGAACTGCTTGAATTCTGGGATAGGTCCCTTGGCAGGTGAAGTAGCTGCACCGCTCATGCGGTTCCTCCCGAAATTATGTTTGTCTCGATGGATTGGTTTTATGGAGAATCGGCATGCCGAGAATTCCAATAGGCACGCATTCTAGTGCATATCTGTCAGCGCAAGCGAATTTTTTCCAGCTGTGTTAATACGCGCGCATGCAGGCGCACGGGGGTAGAGCGCAGGAGAGGCAAAATGTTGCACTTTGGCGTATATTGCCTATCAGGCCTGTCCGTTACACAGTTAGAGAGAAGGAAAATAACACCATGACCCATGATGTAGTCGATACGCTTATTTCCCCGGAAGGCCGCCTGGAAGTGCTGTCCAAGGCGGAGGTGGCCAAGCTGCTCGACACCAGCAAGGCCGGCCTGTATGACATTTTTCGCAAGTGCGCGCTGGCGGTGCTGAACAGCGGCAGCGACATCGATGACGGCAAGGAGCTGATGGAGCGCTACGCCAGCTTCGACATCAGCATCCTGCAGCGCGAGCGCGGGATCAAGCTCGACATCCGCGGCGCGCCGGCGCACGCCTTCGTCGACGGCAAGATGATCAAGGGTATCCACGAACACCTGTTCGCCGTGTTGCGCGACATCGTGTATGTACACTTCGACGTTACCGACAATCCCAAATTCGACATGACCCGTACCGAAAGCATCACGGACGCGGTCTTTCACATCCTGCGCAACGCCAACGTGTTCCAGGCGCAGCGCAATCCCAACCTGGTGGTGTGCTGGGGTGGCCACTCGATCAGCCGGGTGGAGTACAGCTACACCAAGGAAGTGGGCTATGCGCTGGGCCTGCGCGAGCTGGACATCTGCACCGGCTGCGGCCCGGGCGCCATGAAGGGCCCCATGAAAGGCGCGACCATCGGCCACGCCAAGCAGCGCCTGAGCGGCGGCCGCTACCTAGGCATCTCGGAGCCGGGCATCATCGCGGCCGAGTCGCCGAACCCGATCGTCAACGACCTGGTGATCATGCCGGACATCGAGAAGCGCCTGGAGGCGTTTGTCCGCACCGGCCACGGCATCGTGGTGTTCCCGGGCGGTGCGGGCACGGCGGAAGAGATCCTTTATATCCTGGGCATCCTGCTCCATCCGGACAATGCGGAGATTCCGTTCCCGCTGGTTTTCACGGGGCCGGCCACGGCGCGCGAGTATTTCACGCAGATCGACAACTTCATCGGCCTGACACTGGGCGAGGCGGCGCAGCGGCGCTACAAGATCATCATCGACGATCCGGACGCCGTGGCGCGCGAGATGCATGCGGGGATCAAGCAGGTGCGTGAGTACCGCAAGGCGCACAGCGACGCCTATTACTTCAACTGGCGGCTCAAGATCGACCAGGAATTCCAGCGGCCGTTCCGGCCGACGCACGAGAACATGCGCAACCTGAAGCTGCACCGGGCGCAGGAATCGCACCTGCTGGCGGCGAACCTGCGCAGGGCGTTCTCCGGGGTGGTGGCGGGGAACGTGAAGGAAGAGGGGATACGCGCGATCGAGAAGTACGGGAAGTACGAGATCCAGGGCGAGAGCGCGATCATGGGGCCGATGGATGCCTTGCTGGCGTCGTTCGTGGAGCAGAGCAGGATGAAGTTGCCAGGGAAGGCGTATATTCCTTGCTATACGATCGTTCAGTAAGGTTCTGCCGCGGCCAGGTCCTCACCCCCGTCATCCCGCCTTCGCGGGGATGACGTTACAGGGTGCGGGCCGCAAATCCGACGCAGTTCTGCTTGAATAAAAAAGGCGGGCGTGCCATGCACGTCCGCCTTTTCCACTTGGCCGCCGCGGCGGCCCATTCAAGCTCAGTCTTCTTTGCGCAGATGCGGGAACAGCAGCACGTCGCGGATATTCGGCGAATCCGTAATCAGCATCATCAAGCGGTCGATACCGATCCCGCAGCCACCCGCCGGCGGCATGCCGTATTCCAGCGCACGGATGTAGTCCGCGTCGAAATACATCGCCTCCTCATCGCCCGCGTCCTTCGCAGCCACCTGTGACAGGAAGCGCGCCGCCTGGTCTTCCGGATCGTTCAGCTCCGAGAAGCCGTTGGCGATCTCGCGGCCCACCATGAACAGCTCGAAGCGCTCGGTGATGCCTTCGCGGGTGTCCGAGGCGCGCGCCAGCGGCGAGACTTCCACCGGGTAGTCGATGATGAAGGTCGGTTCCCACAGCAGGGCTTCCGCGGTCTCTTCGAACAGCGCCAGCTGCAGCGCGCCCAGGCCGGAAGTTGCGAAGGGCTTGACGCCGAACTTCAGCAGTTCTTCCTTGAGGAAGTCCATCGAGTTCAGCTGCTCCGGGGTGTAGCCCGGCGCGTACTTGTCGATCGCCTCGACGATGGTCAGGCGCTGGAAAGGCTTGGACAGGTCCAGCTCGCGGCCGCCGTAGGTCAGCATGGCGCTGCCGTGGGCGTCGACCGCGGCCTGGCGGATCACCTGCTCGGTGAAGTCCATGATCCACTTGTAGTCGGTGTAGGCCGCATAGAATTCCATCATCGTGAATTCCGGGTTGTGACGGACCGACACGCCTTCGTTGCGGAAGTTGCGGTTGATCTCGAACACACGGTCGAAACCGCCCACCACCAGGCGCTTCAGGTAGAGCTCGGGCGCGATACGCAGGTACATTTCCATGTCCAGCGCGTTGTGGTGGGTGATGAAAGGCTTGGCCGCGGCGCCGCCCGGGATCGGGTGCAGCATCGGGGTCTCGACTTCCATGAAGCCGTGCTTCTCCATGAAGCGGCGCATCGACGACATCGCGGCGGTACGCGCCTTGAAGGTGCGGCGCGTCTCTTCGTTCATGATCAGGTCGACGTAGCGCTGGCGGTACTTGGTCTCCTGGTCGGCCAGGCCGTGGAACTTGTCCGGCAGCGGGCGCAGCGACTTGGAGATCAAACGCAGCTTGCTCACCTTGACGGTCAGCTCGTCGGTCTTGGTCTTGAACAGGGTGCCTTCCACGCCCAGGATGTCGCCCAGGTCGTAGTGGTGCAGGGCTTCCATCGCCTCCGCGCCGGCATTGTCCAGGGTGACGTAGATCTGGATGCGGCCGTCGGCCATCGGGCCCGACGAATCCTGCAGGGTCGCGAACGCGGCCTTCTTGCCGGCTTCGCGCTTGAGCATCATGCGGCCGGCCAGGACGACCGCCACCGGGGATGCTTCCAGCTCTTCGCGGCTCTTGGCGCCGTGCTCTTCGGTCAGGTTGGCGGCCTTGTCCTGCGGGACGAAGTCGTTCGGGAAAGGATTGCCCAGCTGGCGCAGCGCGGCCAGCTTGGCGCGGCGCTCGGCCATGATCTTGTTGTCGTCGGCGGCCACGATGGGCGCCTGTTCTTGGTTTTCCGTAGTCATGATGGATGGATTCTTTTTAAATTGTTCAGGCGAACAGGCTGTCAACGTCCAGCGCGGCGAAGTCGTTGACGATGGCCACGATATTGTCGAACTCGGCGAAGCTCGAGGCGGGCAGGGTGGTCGTCAGGACTACCGCGCGCATGCCGGCGCGGCGCGCCGCTTCCACGCCGAGCGGCGCGTCCTCGAACACGATGCAGTGTTCGGGCGCGACGCCGCAGCGCCTGGCCGCTTCCAGGAACACGTCCGGATGCGGCTTGCCGCGCGCGACATCGGCGGCGCCGACGATCGCGTCGAAATGGCGGCGCAGGTCCAGGCCGTCGAGCGTGAACTCGATGTTGGCCGGCGGCGCGGCGGTGGCCACGGCCAGCTTCGTGCCGCTCGCCCTCGCGGTCGCGATCAGGTCCTCGAAACCGCTCACCGCGCGCAGGTGCGGCGCGTACAGCTCGCGGTAGACGCCTTCCTTCTCGTGGATCAGGGTCGCGACTTCGTCGTCGGCCAGTTCTTGCTCGAGGTGCGAGCGGATGATCTCCTGGCCCTGGCGGCCGGCCGTGGTGCGGAAGAACTCGTCCGCGTCCACGGCCTTGCCGCGCCGTTCGAAGAAGGTGATCCACGAACGGGTGTGGAAGGCCATGTTGTCGACGATCGTGCCGTCCATGTCGAAGACGAAGGCGCGTGCTGCGTGACTCATCCTAGATGCCCTGCTTGAGCGATGCCGAGATGAAGTCGTCCAGGTCGCCGTCCAGCACGTTCTTGGTGTTGCCGGTCTCGAAGCCGGTGCGCAAATCCTTGATGCGCGACTGGTCCAGCACGTAGGAACGGATCTGGTGGCCCCAGCCGACGTCGGTCTTGGAGTCTTCCAGCTTCTGCTGTTCGGCCATCCGCTTGCGCAGCTCCAGTTCGAACAGCTTGGCGCGCAGCATGTCGAACGCTTCCGCCTTGTTGCGGTGCTGCGAGCGGTCGTTCTGGCACTGGACCACGATGCCCGACGGGGCGTGCGTCAGGCGCACCGCGGAGTCGGTCTTGTTGATGTGCTGGCCGCCCGCGCCCGATGCGCGGTAGGTGTCGATGCGCACGTCGGCCGGGTTGATCTCGATCTCGAAGGATTCGTCGACTTCCGGATACACGAACAGCGAGGTGAACGAGGTGTGGCGCCCGTTGGCCGAGTCGAACGGCGACTTGCGCACCAGGCGGTGCACGCCGGTCTCGGTGCGCAGGTGGCCGTAGGCGTACTCGCCCTCGACCTTGATGGTGGCGGTCTTGATGCCCGCGACCTCGCCCTCGGACAGTTCCATGACCTCCGCCTTGAAGCCCTTGCGCTCGCAATAGCGCAGGTACTGGCGCAGCAGCATCGAGGCCCAGTCTTGCGCCTCGGTGCCGCCGGCGCCGGCCTGGATGTCGATGAAGCAGTTGGCGTGGTCCATCGGGTTGCTGAACATCCGGCGGAATTCCATGCCTTCGATGATCTTCTGGATTGCCTCGGCGTCGCCGGCCACCGCTTCCAGGGTGTCGTCGTCGCCTTCTTCGCGTGCCATCTCGAACAGGTCGGCAGCGTCAGTCAGGTCGGCCCGCGCTTTTTCCAGCGTCAGGACGACGCCTTCCAGCGCCTTTTTTTCCTTGCCCATGTCCTGGGCGCGTTTCTGGTCGTTCCAGATGGACGGGTCTTCCAGCTCCTGGTTGACCTGTTCTAGTTTCTCCGACTTCTTATCGAAGTCAAAGATACCTCCGAAGTTCGGCCTCACGACCGGTCAGGTCGTTCAGCAGGGTGGAAATGGCATTGATGCGTTCAGCTTCCATGGTCTGGGCAGTCTCGTGAGTAGGTTAAATCGAACCCTAGATTATACCCGATCCCAGGGGGCGTCCAAGATGGCGTCCACCATGGCGGCGTCATCCTCCTTGCCGGTGGCCGCCGCACTGCCGTATGATCGTCCGGTTATGTTTGTCGGAATTCCCATGGCTTCCCCTTTGCGTTATCAGATTTGCATCGCGCTCGCCCCGGCGCTTCTCAGTCTTCCCGTCTCCGCCGCCAAGCCGCCCGCCGGCTCGACCGCGATGCTGGCCGTGCTCGAGACCACCGACCTGCACTCGAACGTGGTGGGTTATGACTATTACAAGCTGGTGGCCGAGCCCTCCTTGGGCCTGGACCGCACCGCCAGCCTGATCGCGGGGGCGCGCAAGGAATTCCCGAACACGCTCCTGCTCGACAATGGCGACACCATCCAGGGCAATGCACTGGCCGACTACCAGGCCCTGGTGAAGCCGCCGCGCTGCACCCAGACCCTGGGCATCTACAAGGTGATGAACCAGCTCGGCTACGACGGCGCGGGCGTCGGCAACCACGAGTTCAACTACGGCCTCGCTTTCCTGGGCCGGGTGACCGGCAGCCGCTTCGACGGCAAGGGCTTGAAGTCGGCGAAGAAGTGCGCCGGCCCGGCCTTCCCGGTGGTGCTGGCCAACGTCTACAGCGCCAGGACCAGGAAGCCGCTGTTCGCGCCTTACCGCATCATCGACAAGAAGATCCGTGCAGTGGGCGCCGACGGCAAGCCGCTCAGCGCGACCGTCAAGGTCGGCATCATCGGCTTCACCCCGCCGACCATCATGTCCTGGGACAAGCGCTGGCTCGAGGGCCGCGTCTACACGGAAGGCGTGCGCGAGGCGGCGCAGAAATACATTCCCGAGATGCGGGCCAAAGGCGCCGAACTGGTCGTGGCGATCTCGCACGGCGGCCTGGATGCCAGCCCCTATACGCCGGCCATGGAGAACGCCAATTACTACCTGGCCCAGGTGCCGGGCATCGACGCCATGCTGCTGGGCCATTCGCACCAGTTGTTCCCGAATGCCGAGAGCAGCGTGGCCCAGTTCAAGCTGCCGGGCGTGGACAAGGCGCGCGGCTTCGTGCACGGCGTTCCCACCGTGATGGCGAACCTGTGGGGCAAGCACCTGGGCGTGATCGGCCTGCATCTGAAGCACGACGGCAGGCGCTGGCTGGTCGAGAAGGACAAGACCTTCGTGCAGGCGCGCGCCGCCCAGACCGGGGCCAAGTCCTTCGTCGCGGCCGATCCGGCGGTGATGGCGCTGGTGAAGGCCGAGCACGAAGCCACCATCGAGTACGTCAAGACCCCGGTGGGCAGCACCGGCTTCCGCATGTCGACCTATTTCGCCGACGTCGGGGACCCATCGGCGATCCAGGTGGTGAACCAGGCGCAGGCCGGCTACGTGGCCAGGTACGTGGCCGCGAACCTGCCGCAGTACGCCAGGCTGCCGGTGCTGTCGGTGTCGGCGCCCTTCAAGAGCGGGGTGGCGGGACCGTCGGACTACACGGACGTGAAAGCGGGTGACCTGGCGCTGAACAACGCGGCCGATCTCTACCTGTACCCGAATGCGCTGTACGCGGTGAAGGTGAACGGCGCCGGGCTCAAGGCCTGGCTGGAGAAGGGGGCGCAGCGCTTCAACACCATCGATCCGGGCAAGCCTGAGCCGCAGGAACTGGTGAATCCGGCCGTGCCGAGCTATAACTTCGACACCCCGACCAGCCGCGAGCTCAGCTACGAAATCGACGTGACGCAGGCGCCGGGCGAGCGCGTGCGCAACCTGAGCTGGCGCGGCAAGCCGGTCGACGCGGCCCAGGAATTCCTGGTGGCGACCAACAACTACCGCGCCAGCGGCGGGGGCAACTTCCCGGGGCTGGACGGCAGCAAGACGGTGCTCGCCTCGCCGGACAGCAACCGCGATGTGCTGATCGCCTACATCAAGGAAACCAGGCGGCTGACCCGGGCCGACCACGGCGCTTCGCGCAGCTGGCGCTTCGCGCCGGTGAAGACGGCCGGGCCGGTGGTATTCCATTCGGCGCCGGGCATGGTTGAGCTGGCGCATGAGGCGGGGCTGCTGAATGTGAGCCAGATCCTGCCGGACGATGGGCGCGGCAAGGGCACGGCGCTGTACGTGATCGACCTGTCGAAATGAAGCGGTTTTTCGTTTGCGCCCTGGCGGCGCTGGTGCTGGCGCAGCCGGCGGCGGCCCAGCATGGCGACGAGGGCGCGGACGGTGATCGGGCCCTGCGGCGCGCTCTGGCCCACCGCAGCAATGGCGAGCCGGCGCTGGCGGCGCACTGGCTGGGCGTGGCGGCGCGGCGCGAGGTGCCGGAAGCGATGTTCATCCTGGCGAACATGCTGCTGGACGGCGAGGGCGTGGCGCGCGACGAAGCCGAAGCCCGGCGCTGGCTGGAGGCCGCGGCGCAGATGGATCATGCGGAGGCCTGGCAGCAGCTGGCGCTGATGGAGCCCGATCCGGTGAAGGCGGCGCAGTTGATGCGGCGGGCGGCGCATGCGCTCACGCATCGGGGCGCGAGCGAGCGCTAGGACTTTGCTCGCTCAGTGGAGCTGCTGCTTCTCCGGCTGCACCAGCACAAACGGACTCACCACCGACGCCCACAAGCTTGCATCCGCCGCCAGCCAGAGCTGGGCCTGCTGGTCGCTTACCCTGGCCACTTTCCCCGACTGCATCCACCGCGTGATGCTTTCCTTGTCGTCGTGCGCGATGCGCAGCGCGACCTCGATCAGGTCCAGCTCCTCGCTGACAAACACCACCGACCCACTGGCGAAATGGCGTTCCAGCTCGCTCCACTTGATGCGGCCGGTCTCGCGGTTGATCTTGTCATGCAGTTCGGTGTCTTTCTCGGGATTGGTCTTCATCATGCTCAGCTCAGAATCTCCACCGCGGGCTGCGGCGAACCCCGCCATGTTAACCGATAGGTCTGGGCCTTGCGCACATTCCCCACCAGTGCGGGCCGGAAACAGGCCAGGCAGGTGCCGCCCGGATGCCGCACGCTCGGGTAGATGATGCCCATCGACCCCGCGTCGAGCAGTTCGGCGGCCAGCGCCTGCGAAGCCAGGTAGCTCTGCGGGTCCAGGCAATGCTCGTAGGCCGCGATGCCGCGCAGGTCGTGGAAAGGGGCGCCGAAGTCGGCCAGCAGCGACTGATAGGTGACCGAGTCGTCGAAACGATTGATCTCGTGGTACTCGACCGTCTTGTGGAAGATGACCTCGGCCAGCGAGGTTTCCGCGGCGAAGCCGCAATACCAGGCGCCGCGCTCGCCGTCGTTGAAGCGGCTGCCCTCCGGGCGCGCATAGGTGAAGGCGGCGTTGATGATGCGGAAGTTCGGCACGCCGAACACCAGCTCGTCCATGCCTATCCCCGGCAGCAGGCCGGATTCGCCGCGCAGCCGCTCGTTGGTGGCGTTGTCGAGGTCGAACAGGTCGCGCAGCATGTCGTCGTCCTCGGCCAGCGGGGCGAGGACGGAATCTTCGAGGTCGGCGAAGCGGGAGGGAATCAGGCGGCAGGTATCGAACTGGCGCAGCGGAGTCAGTTTGGGAATCAAGCTCACTCACAAGCCTCCGCGGCGCGCGTCCAGCAGCTTGCGTACCGTTTGCATGGCGATCAGGCCGCCGGCCAGCATGTAGGCGAGCGGGGTGCGTCCGGCGAAGACCGGGTTGGTGTTGGGCAGGTGGATCCACTCGTCGGCGAGTTTGTCGCCGTAGAGAATGTGCAGGGCCTTGTAGACGCCCAGCAGGTAGGAAATGCGGGTGATGCGGTCGACCTCGAGCACCCGGTCCGGGTTCTTTTTCCAGTCGTAGTACGAGGACGAGGACAGGCCGCCGAGCAGTTCGCGGGCATCGTCCTCGCGCAACTGCCAGGCCCCGGCCAGCTTGAAGAAGCCTTTCAGCGCCGAGCGCGACAGCCGCTCGCGCTCGGCCTTCGAATTCAGGTCGACCAGTACGGCCGGCTCGAATCGGCTCTTGGGGTATGAATAGGCTAGGCTCATGGTTCCTCCGAATATGGAGCCTTTATACTCCGTTTTTGGAGGATTTGCAACCGATGGTTGTCAAGTGCGTGCTACCGTGACAGAATCGCAAACTTGCCAAATCGAAAAGGATTTGTCCATGCGTCTACGTACGATTTCCCTGTTGACCGCCTGCCTCATGCTGGCGGCCACGGCCAGCAGTGCGCGGGTGTCCCACGAGGACCTGAAGAAGCAAGTGGCGGATAGCGAACGCGCATTCGCCGCGACCATGAAAGCACGCGATTTTGAAGGCTTCACCCGTTTCGTGGCGGATGAGGCCATCTTCATCTCGGGAGAAGGCGCGCTGCGCGGCAAGCCGGCGGTGGCGCAGGCCTGGCGCAAGTATTACGACAAGCCCGAGGCGCCGTTCTCCTGGGAGCCGGAAGAGGTCGAGGTGGTGGAGTCGGGGACGCTGGCGTATAGCGGCGGACCGATCTATGACCGCAGCGGCAAGAAGATCGGGCGCTTCAATTCGATCTGGCGGCTGGAAGCGCCGGGGAAGTGGAAGGTCGTGTTCGACCGTGGGTCGGATTTCTGTGAGTGCAAGAAGTAGGCGCTGGGCTTGCCTCCGCACCAAAGGCCGTCATCCCCGCCTACGCGGGGATGACGGCCTTACGGCTGACTACTTCGGCTGGCGATACCGCTGTTCACGGTACAGCAAGGACGGCAGCA
>CBIHLT010000144.1:0-13540 GCA_966210615.1 uncultured Massilia sp. | reverse complement strand
GCCAAACCGGCCGCCAAGGCAGCGACCGAGCCGGCCGCCAAGCCTGCTGCAAAGAAAGCCGCAGCGACCAAGACTGCAGCAAGCAAGACCACCGCCACCAAGGCAGCGGCCAAGCCGGCAGCGAAGAAAGCCGCTGCTAAGCCGGCAGCAAAACCTGCTGCAAAGAAAGCAACTGCTAAACCGGCTGCAAAGAAAGCTGCAGCTAAACCGGCAGCAAAGCCGGCAGCAAAGAAAGCAACCGCTACCTAGGCAGCTGCTCAACCGGCTGCCAAGAAAGCCGCTGCTCCGGCCAAGACCGCTGCTACCAAGACCGCAGCTACCAAGACCGCAGCTGCCAAGCCTGCAGCCGCCAAGACCGCTGCCAAGCCTGCAGTCAAGCCGGCCGCCAAGAAAGCTGAAGCCAAGCCGGAAGTGAAGGCAGAAGCCAAGTCGGAAGCCAAGGCAGAAGCCAAGCCGGAAGCCAAGGCAGAAGCCAAGCCGGAAGCGAAGACCGACGGCAAAGCTGAAAGCAAGGCAGAGTCGAAGCCGGCAGCTCCGGCCGCGAAGACCGTGCTGGCTCCGGCCGCATGGCCGTTCCCGACCAGCAGCCGTCCGTAAGGCCGGCCGGCATGAGGCGCGTGGCAGCCAGGCTGTTCCGCGCGTCATAGCCAGTCCTGCCTGGTTCAGGCAAAATACCGCTGTGTGATCGTTCGCACAGCGGTTTTTTTTTGAGGAGTGTTTGTGCTGTCTATTCTTCAGTTTCTCGTCGATACCGCCGCCGGTCTGCTCGGCGGACTGCTGCTGCTGCGTTTCTGGATGCAGGCGATCCGCGTGCGTCCGCCGATGCAGATCGGCCAGTTCACCTTCACCCTGACCGACTGGCTGGTATTGCCGCTGCGGCGCCTGGTGCCGGGGATGGGCGGGTATGACTGGGCCAGCCTGATCGGGGCCTTCCTGATGGTGCTGATCGCGAGCTCGGTGATGCTGCTGGCGGGGGCGACGGGTGAGATGGTGCTGCTGGGGGCGCTCTACCGCTTCCTGAACTGGATCCTGTACGGCTTCATGGCGCTCTTGATCATCGATGCGATCTTCAGCTGGGTGAATCCGAATGCGCCGCTGGCGCCGTTCGTGCACGCGCTGAATACGCCGATCCTGCGGCCGATCCGGCGTGTGGTGCCGCCGATCGGGGGGATCGATCTGTCGGTGCTGGTGGCGCTGGTGCTGATCCAGATTATTCAGTTCATTTTGCGCCAGGTGTTCATGTAGGCTGCGCGGGAGCGCAAAGTAACTTGGGTTCCCGCCTTCGCGGGAATGACGTTTTTAAGTTGCAGGCCATCGCAATCTCTACTGGCCCGCATCTTTAGCACGTCATTCCCGCGAAGGCGGGAACCCAAGTTTTTATGAACAGCGATCACGCGCGCCGCAAGCGCAGCGCGCGCCAAACAGATCAGCGGAACTTATAGCCAAACGCCGCTTCAAACTGCTGATCGAACTCTTCCTTCGTAAAGCTGTGGTTCTGCGCCCCCTGGCGCGCGATCTTGATCGAACCCAGCAGGCTGGCGATGCGCCCGCTGGTCGGCCAATCCAGGCCATTGACGATCCCGTACAGCAGCCCCGCGCGGTAGGCGTCGCCGCAGCCGGTCGGATCCAGCACCTCGGCCGCCGGCACCGCTGGAATGCGGTGGTGCTCGCCGCCCGCGTAGATGTCCGAACCTTCGCCGCCGCGCGTGACGATCAAGGCGTCCAGGCGCGCCGCGATGTCCGCCAGGGTCATGCCGGTGCGGTCCATCACCATCTCGAATTCGTAGTCGTTGCACGCCAGGTAGCTGGCCTGGTCGATGAAACGGATCAGCTCTTCGCCCGAGAACATCGGCAGCTGCTGGCCCGGATCGAACATGAAGGGCACGCCCAGCGAGGCGCAATCCGCGGCGTGCTTGATCATGCCGTCGCGGCCGTCCGGCGAGATGATCGCCACGCGCAGCGGGCCCTGCTCGGCTACGCTGTTCTCGTGCGAGAACTGCATCGCGCCCGGGTGGAAGGCGTTGATCTGGTTGTTGTCCTGGTCGGCGGTCACGAAGCACTGCGCGGTGTAGGCGTCGGCGATGGTGCGGATGCCGCGGGTGGCGATGCCCTGCTTGCCCAGGCGCTCGAGGTAGTCGCCGCCGTCCTGGCCGATGGTGCCCATGATCAGCGGGTCGCCGCCCAGCAGCTTGAGTGTGTAGGCGATATTGACCGAGCAGCCGCCGTATTCGGTGCGCAGGGTCGGCACCAGGAAGGAAACGTTCACGCGGTGCAGCTGGTCGGCCAGCAGGGTTTCGGCGAAACGGCCGTGGTACTGCATGATCTTGTCGAACGCGATCGATCCGCAGATCAGGGCGGTGTGAGTCATGGTGTGAAGACTTTCAGGGGTAGAAAACGGCGATATGGTAGCCGGACGGCTCCACGCCCTCCAGCCGGAAGTGGAGCCTGACCGGCTGCTCGGCGCGCGCGGCGATGCCGGCCGCCTGCGGCACGCTGGCCGGCAGATAGTCCTTGGGGCCGAATACGCGCCGCACCAGCGGCTTGTCGTCCGCGCTTGACAGGGTCAGCTCGATGCTCGGCCAGGCCTGCACCAGCGCGCCTTCGTTGCGCAGCAGGGTGGTGTAGCTGTAGGCGTTGCCGCCCAGGGTGGTCAGTTCGCCCGTCTCGATGACGAGCTTCTCGATGTTGGCCGGCAGGCCGACACGGCAGCCCAGCACGCCGCAGAGCGAGGTGAGGGCGGGGCGCATGCCCGGATAGCGGGCCGCCAGCGTGTCGCGGAAGGAATAGGCGGCCTGCGTGGCCAGCGCCAGCAGCAGGAGGGCGCTGCCCGCCGCCATGGCGATGCGCACGGCCTTGCCGGACTGGGCGCGCTGGCGGCTGCGGCGCACGAATTCCGGCTCGTCGGACTCGGGTACCCGCAGCTTGGGCGGCTCGATCTTGGTCGGCGTGAGCTTGGAACGGCGCGCGCGGCTCTCGGCGGCGCGGGCGCGCGGGGTCTTGGGCGGCGGCGGCGGCGGCTGGATCGGCGCCTGGCCGCCGGAGGATTCGCGCAGCAGCAGGGGCGGCGCGTCGGGCGCAGGGGCGCGGCGCGCCGGCTTGGGCGCCTCGACGGGTTCTTCGTGGACGTCCGGCGGCGGCGCGGCCTCCAGTTCTTCGTCCACCGGCAGGTCGAGCACGGCCGTGTCGCCGCCGTCGGCCTCGGCGGCCGCCTGCGCGGCGAGCGGCGCCGCCGCAACGGCGGTCTCGACCGGGGCGGGCTCGGACGCGGGTGTCTCGGGCGTCTCGGGAATACCTGGCTCCGCCGGACGCTCGGGTTCTTCCGCCGGCGTCTCGGCAGGCGGGGTTTCGCGTTCGGGCTCCGGTGGCTCATCGTCGACGTGATGCGCGACGTGATGCGCGACGTGATGCGCCTGCGCTTCCTCGCTCACCTGCGGAATGATGCCGAAGGGCGAGAAGGTGCGGTCGAATTCGAGCGTGTAGATGGGCACCCCGTCCTCGTCCCGGGTCTCGGCGGGCGCAGGCTGCTCCCCGGCTTCCAGGGCCGGTGCAGGGAGAGACGTCTCGGGAATCTCTTCCGCCGGAGCGGAAGGAGGCACTGGTATAACAGGAGGAGCGGGTGGGGCGGCCGAGAGATCGACCAGCCCCTTGTTACCGTCGAAGACTTGCTGGCAGGCGCCGCAGCGCACGATGCCCCCACGCAGCTTGAGCTGGTCCGCGGCGACACGGAACATCGTGCCGCAGTGGGGGCATTGGGTGGCCAGCGCCATGCGTCAGCCGGCTGTGGCGGAGCGCGGCGCGGGTAGAGTGTCCTGGCCGAGCGTCCCGTGAAGGGCGACCCAGCCGTCCTGCTCGGCCCAGACGCCCAGCTTGATGAAAGGTGCGTAGGCGGCGGCCACTTCCTCGGCCTGGCGCGCCAGCACGCCCGACAGGATCAGCGATCCGCCCGGCGCCACGCGGCCGGACAGCATCGGCGCCATCAGCTTCAATGGGCTCGACAGGATGTTGGCCACCACGATGTCGAACTGGCCCTTGGCATGGCGCTGGTTCGGCGCCACGGCGAGGTCGTCCGGCACGTAGAAATCGATCGTGCAGTTGTTGCGCTCGGCATTGGCGCGCGCCGATTCGATCGCCTGCGGGTCGATGTCGACCCCCGCCACGTCGTCCGCGCCGAGCTTCTTGGCGACCATCGCCAGGATGCCCGAGCCGCAGCCGTAGTCCAGTACCGACTTGCCCGGCGCCGGATGGGCTTCCAGCCATTCCATGCACAGGCGGGTGGTCGGGTGGCTGCCGGTGCCGAAGGCCAGGCCCGGATCGAGCTCGAGAATGAGCCCGTCCGGGTCCGGCGCCTCGTGCCAGCTCGGCACGACCCAGATGTTCTTGCCGATGTGGATGGGCTCGAACTGCGATTGGGTCAGGCGCACCCAGTCGGCGTCCGCCACCGCGCGGGTGGTGAAGGACGGCACGACCGGCAGCTGGATCGCGTTGGCGGCTTCCTGGACGATCGCGAACTGGTCCGCGTCGGTATCGGTGAGCGCCACCACGCGGCTGCGGTCCCAGGCGGCTTCCTTCGGCTCCATGCCCGGCTCGCCGAACAGGGGCTTCTCGGCCTCCGTGCCTTCGTCGGCGTCCTCGACCGAGACCGACAGCGCGCCCGCCTCCATCAGGGCGTCGGACAAGGCCTCCGCGTGCTCGCGTGCGATCTCGATGACGACTTCAGTCCAGCTCATGCTTATGCCTTGCTTTCCGATTTGGCGCCGATCGCGGTTTCCTTCGGCAGGTCCGGCTTGGATGCCAGCTTGTGCTCCAGGTAGTGGATGTTGGTGCCGCCTTCGATGAAGCGCGCGTCCACCATCAGCTCGCGGTGCAGCGGGATGTTGGTAAGAATACCTTCGACCACCATTTCGGAGAGCGCGATTTGCATGCGGCGGATCGCCTGCTCACGGGTGGCGCCGTAAGAAATTACCTTGCCGATCATCGAGTCGTAATGAGGTGGCACATAGTAACCCGCATACGAGTGCGAATCGACGCGGATGCCAGGGCCGCCCGGCGGGTGCCAGCCGGTGATGCGGCCAGGCGACGGGGTGAACTTGAACGGGTCTTCCGCGTTGATGCGGCACTCGATCGCGTGGCCCGACAGCATGATGTCGCGCTGGCGGAAGCGCAGCTTCTCGCCGCAGGCGATGCGGATCTGTTCCTGGACGATGTCGACGCCCGTGATCATCTCGGTGACCGGGTGCTCGACCTGGACGCGGGTGTTCATCTCGATGAAGTAGAACTCGCCGTTCTCGTACAGGAATTCGAAGGTGCCCGCGCCGCGGTAGCCGATCTTGCGGCAGGCTTCGGCGCAGCGGTCGCCGATCTTCTCGATCAGCTTGCGCGGGATGCCCGGCGCCGGCGCTTCTTCGATGACCTTCTGGTGGCGGCGCTGCATCGAGCAGTCGCGCTCGCCCAGCCAGACGGCGTTCTTGTGTTCGTCGGCGAGGATCTGGATTTCCACGTGGCGCGGATTTTCCAGGAACTTCTCCATATAGACTTCCGGATTGCCGAAGGCGGTGCCGGCTTCGGTCTTGGTCATCTGGACCGCGTTCAGCAGGGCCGCTTCGGTATGCACCACGCGCATGCCGCGACCGCCGCCGCCGCCAGCCGCCTTGATGATGACCGGGTAGCCGATCTTGCGCGCGGTCTGCACGATTTCCTTCGGATCGTCCGGCAGGGCGCCGTCCGAACCCGGCACGCAGGGCACGCCGGCCTTGATCATGGCCTGCTTCGCCGACACCTTGTCGCCCATCAGGCGGATCGATTCCGGACGCGGGCCGATGAAGACGAAGCCCGATTTTTCCACGCGCTCGGCGAAGTCGGCGTTCTCCGACAGGAAGCCGTAGCCCGGGTGGATCGCTTCGGCGTCGGTGACTTCGGCCGCGCTGATGATCGCCGGCATGTTGAGGTAGCTGAGCGTCGACTGGGCCGGACCGATGCAGACGGATTCATCCGCCAGCTTCACGTACTTGGCGTCCTTGTCCGCCTCGGAGTGAACGACAACCGTCTTGATGCCCAGCTCGCGGCAGGCGCGCTGGATACGCAGCGCGATTTCACCACGGTTGGCGATGAGGATTTTTTCAAACATGGTAGGTTCGGTGTTTCAGTGAAAACCGGCGCAGCAGTACAGCAAGCGCCGGACACGACATGGATGAGCTGGCGGCCGGGAATGCCGCCGGGCCGGGCTGGATTAGCCGATCACGAACAGCGGCTGGCCGAATTCGACCGGTTGGCCGTTTTCCACGAGGATCTTGGTGACAACGCCAGCGACGTCGGCGTCGATTTCATTCAGGAGCTTCATCGCTTCGATGATGCACAGGGTGTCGCCTTCCTTGATGTTCTGGCCGACTTCGACGAAGGCCGGAGCGCCCGGAGCGGAAGAACGGTAGAAGGTGCCGACCATCGGCGACTTGACCACGTGGCCGCTCGGTTCGGCGGCGACGGCCGGCGCGGCCGGGGCTGCTGCCGGGGCCGGCGCTGCTGCGTGATGGGCCGGGGCGGCGTAGTGCTGCACGCCCTGCGGCGGCATGACCACCATTTGATTCTGCGGGATTGCGGACGACTTGACGATGCGAACCTTGCTTTCGCCTTCGGTCACTTCCAGTTCGGCGATGTCCGATTCAGCGACCAGGTCGATCAAAGTCTTGAGTTTTCGTAGATCCATGTGAAACCCCTTGGAATTATTCGTTTTAAGAGAGCAGTCCGGCGCGAAGGTGGTGGCCGCGCGGCCGCTGATACATGAAGTTGACGTAGATTAACGCTATTTAAGTGCGAAGTCGATGGCAAACCGATATCCGTCCGGCCCCAGTCCGCAAATCACGCCGCGCGCGATGGCCGACAAATACGAATGGTGCCGGAAGGCTTCGCGTTGATGGATATTCGAAATATGCACCTCCACGAACGGGATCGCCACCGCAGCTAACGCATCGCGCAACGCTACGCTGGTATGGGTCAGGCCGCCAGGGTTGATGACGATGGCGTCCACACCTTCCTCGCGGGCGGCATGGATGCGGTCGATCAGGGCTCCTTCATGATTGCTCTGGAAACAGGCGATGCTCGCGCCTGCCGCCTGGGCCTGCTGCGCCGCTGCCTGTTCGATGTCGGCGAGGGTCGTCGCGCCGTACACCGCCGGCTCCCGGGTCCCCAATAAATTGAGGTTGGGGCCGTTAAGCAGCAGTAGCTTTTTTGCCATCATAAGGAGTCTGGTTGCCCGAAAGTCAGGCATTGTGCCGCCAAGCTCAGCTATTGGCAAGCGGTAAAATTATCCGTGGATAAACGCAAGTTCGCCGAAAATGGAATCGTACGACCGTTCGATAAGTTCTTGTATTGACGGCGTTTTCCGCAGCGTCTTCCAGGATTATCCGTTCAGTTTGGCGAGATCGGCGCGCAATTCGTCGAACTTCAGTTTGCCCAGGTAAGTCTTGCGTACCTGGCCATCCGCGCCGATCAGCACGGTATAGGGCAGGCCGCCCGCGGTATTGCCGAAACCGCGGGAGAGCTCGGTGCCGCCCATGCCGCCTACATATAAAGGATAGGAAATCTTCAGTTTCGCGGCGAATTCGGCCATGTTCGACGGCGAATCGATGCCGATGCCGATCACATTGAAGCGCTTGCCGCCATCCTCGCCGGCCAGGGCCGAAAGTTCCGGCATTTCCTGCACGCAGGGCGCGCACCAGGTGGCCCAGAAGTTCACCAGCAGCGGCTTGCCCTGCCATTGGGACAGCGCCTGCGGCTTGCCCTCGAGGTCGTTGAGCGATTGCGCGAACAGCTGGCCCACCGCCGTGTGCGGCTTGCCGCCGGTCGGGGCATAGGCCGTGGTCTGCGGGGAAGGGTCTTTCTTGTTGATGGCCACGAGCGCGCCCATCACGCCGAACATGGCGGCAACGGCCGCGTAGGCGGCCACGTGTTTCTTGTTCATTCGTCCTGTTCCAGAGTCTCGTCGGTGTTCAAGAGAGCGCGCAGGCCGGCCGCGTCGACCCGCTGCAGGCGGCCGTCGCCGCGCGGCTTGAGGGCGCCGCGCAAGTCGTGGAACTCGTAGAGCTCCGCGTGGACGTCTTCCTTGCCCCACGTGAAGCTCACGGTCTCGACCGGCGCATGGCGGCCACCCTTGAAATGCGGGGTTTCCGAGATCTCAATATTAACATTGCGGTTCAGCAGGTAGATTTCCACTTCCTTGGCGCTGTCCGCGAACAATTGCAGGTGAACGGCGTCGTGCTCGCCGGCCGTGCCGTTGAGCACCGCGCCGGTGAGGTAGGGGCGGAATTCGGCCAGGGCGTCCATCACCTGCAGGGCGGTGGCGCGCAAGGAGGCCAGGCGCTCGCCATGCTCGGGGCCGCCGAACAGGGCCAGGTACTTGCGCACCTCGTCCTCGATCTGGGCGTCGTCCGGCATCATGTTGGGCTTGGGATCGTCGACGCCGAGCACCTGGCGCGCCGCCTTGCGCCGCGCCGTCGCGTAGTCGGCGCCGTCCTGGGCAATCATGCGCGCAGCCGTGAGGGCGATCTCGGCGCGCAACTGGAGGAGATCGTTGTTCTGGGTCGGCATCATCATGAGGCAAATCATACTCTGAACGGAAAACTTGGGCGGCTCGGGTAGAATCCCGTATTCGCCATTTGGACATTACTTGCCATGCACATTCATATTCTAGGTATTTGCGGAACTTTCATGGGCGGCCTGGCGGTGCTGGCCAAGGAAGCCGGCCACCGCGTGACGGGCTGCGACGCCAACGTCTACCCGCCGATGAGCACCCAGCTGGAAGCCCAGGGCATTGAATTGATCCAGGGCTATGGCCCGGAACAGGTCTCGCTGAATCCCGACCTGTATGTGATCGGTAACGTCATGACCCGTGGCAATCCGCTGATCGAAGAGATCCTGAACCGCGGCCTGCCCTATGTCTCCGGCCCGCAGTGGATCGGCGAGCACATCCTGCGTAATAAATGGGTGCTGGCCGTGGCCGGCACGCACGGCAAGACCACGACCACCTCGATGCTGGCCTGGATCCTGGAAGACGCGGGCTATGCGCCGGGCTTCCTGATCGGCGGCGTGCCGATGAACTTCGGCATCTCGGCGCGCCTGCACGGCGACAAGCCGAGCGACTTCTTCGTGATCGAGGCGGACGAGTACGACACCGCCTTTTTCGACAAGCGCAGCAAGTTCGTGCACTACCACGCCAAGACCGCGGTGCTGAACAACCTCGAATACGACCACGCCGACATCTTCCCGGACATCGGCGCCATCGAAACCCAGTTCCACCACCTGGTGCGCACCGTGCCGGGCGTGGGCCGCCTGATCGTCAACGGCGACGAAGCCTCGCTGGGCCGCGTCATCAAGCGCGGCTGCTGGAGCGAGAAGGAGACCTTCGGCGCGGCCGAGGGCGTGGACTGGAGCCTGATCGAGCATCCGGGCGGCTCCAGCTTCGACGTGCTATTCAACCGCGGCGGCGGACCGGGCGAGCACCAGGGCACCGTGCACTGGGAACTGACCGGCCACCATAACCGCTCCAACGCGATGGCGGCGATCGCCGCCGCGCGCCACGTCGGCGTGCCGGCCGCCCAGGCCATCGATTCGCTGTCGCGCTTCCAGAGTGTCAAGCGGCGCATGGAGGTGCGCGGCGTGGTGAACCAGGTCACCGTGTACGACGACTTCGCCCACCACCCGACCGCGATCGCCACCACCGTGGGCGGCCTGCGCCAGAAGATCGGCACCAGCGGCCGCATCCTGGCCGTGCTCGAGCCGCGCTCGAACACCATGAAGCTGGGCGCGATGAAGGATGCGCTGCCGGGCAGCCTGAAGGACGCCGACCTGGTGTTCGGCTTCGGCAGCCAGCAGGCGCTGGGCTGGTCGCTGGCGGATGCATTGAAGCCCCTGGGTGCGATCGCCCACAGCTTCGACCAGCTCGACTACCTGGTCCAGGCGGTGGTGCAGGCGGCCCAGCCGGGCGACCACATCCTCGTGATGAGCAATGGCGGCTTCGGCGGCGTGCACCAGAAACTGCTCGACGCCCTGGCTCCATGATCGCACACGCGCACGTTTTGTATTTGCACGGATTCCGTTCGTCGCCGCGTTCCTTCAAGGCGCGCGTGGTGCAGAAAAGACTGGAAGAGCTGGGACGGGCGCATGAGCTGATCTGCCCCCAGCTGCCGGCCTCGCCGAAGGCGGCGATGGAACTGGCCCTGCGGCTGGCGGAGCGCCATGCGCCGCACGACCTGTCGATCATCGGCTCCTCGCTGGGCGGCTTCTATGCCACCTGGCTGGCCGAGCGCCTGGACGTGAAGGCGGTCGTGATCAACCCTTCGGTGAACCCGCTCAAGAACCTGGAAAAGCACGTCGGCATGACCACGGCCTGGCATTCCGATGAGCCTTTCGAATTCAAGCAGGAATACATCGGCGAACTGGCCGACCTGCGCGTGCAGCGGATCACGCGGCCGGAACGCTACTTCCTGCTGGCCGCGACCGGCGACGAAGTGCTCGATTACCGCGACATGGTCGCCCACTATGCGGGCGCGCGCCAGCATGTGATCGAGGGCAGCGACCACGCGATTTCGGAATTCCCGCAGTATGTGGACGAGGTATTGGCCTTCTGTACCAAAGGCATGGCGCAGTGAGGGCGGGTTCTCTGCGCCTGGCGGCCTGGCAGCCGCACCCGCTGGCCGTGCGCGCGCCTGCGCGCATGCACGACTGGCTGACCACACCGGGCTCGCTGACCGCGCGCCTGGTCGCGCACAGCGGGCGCTTCCGCGTGCACAAGCTGCACCAGAACAGCGCCCTGTGCCTGGCGGACGAGGCGAGGGCGATCGGCCTGCCGCGTCCCGAGCGGGTGTGGGAGCGCGAAGTGCTGCTGGAGTGCGATGGCCGGCCGGTGGTGTTCGGCCACACGGTCGTGCCGCGCCGCTGCACCGCGAGCGACTGGCCGCTGTTTTCGGCGCTGGGCGAGCGCTCGCTGGGAACGACCCTGTTCTACGACCCCAAGGTCGAGCGGGGACAACTGGAATTCGCGCGCCTGCGCGCGGGCCATCCGCTGGTCGAGCGCGTGCGCGCGGCGGCCGGCGGGCTGGAAGAGACTGTTTACTATGCGCGGCGCTGCGTCTACCGCCGCCGTCAAGGACTGCTGCTGGTCACCGAGGTATTCTTGCCCGAGGTGCTGGAGCTGGTGGCGTCCGCACCATTAAAGAACACGAAATAACATGAATCTATTTTTCGAAGAGTCGGGCGATTTCAAGGCCGGCACCGTTTTGTCGACCGCGGGCGAGGCCTACCAGGTCGAACTGCCGAGCGGGAAGCGCAGCAAGGTCAAGGCCAAGGACGTGCTGCTCCAGTTCGACAAGCCCGAGCCGGAAGCCCTGATGGACGCCGCCAGGGGCATCGCCGCCGAGGTCGACCTCGACTTCCTGTGGGAAGTGGCGGGCCAGGAGGAGTTCGGCTTCGCCGAGCTGGGTCTCGAGTACTTCGGCCACGCGCCGCTGCCGCCGGAAGCCGCCGGCCTGGTGCTGGCGCTGCACAACGCGCCCATCTATTTCTACAAGAAGGGCCGCGGGCGCTACAAGGCGGCGCCGGAACAGTCGCTGAAGGCGGCGCTGGCCGGCATCGAGAAGAAGAAGCAGCAAGCCCTCATCCAGGCTGCATATGTCGAGGAACTCAAGGCCGGCAAGCTGCCGCAGGCCATGCAGGCCCTGGTGCACCAGCTGCTGTTCAAGCCGGACAAGAACACCATCGAATACAAGGCGCTGGAAGCGGCCGCCGACGAGCTGCAGACCACCGCCCAGCGCCTCATGCTGGGCAACGGCGGCCTGGCTTCGCCGAAGGAACTGCACATGGCGCGCTTCCTGTTCGAGCACTTCCCGCGCGGCGCCGGCTTCCAGGCGGTCGAGGTGCCGAAGGCCCCTGGCGACCTGCCGCTGGCCGAGGTGGCCGCGTTCTCGATCGACGACGTGACCACGACCGAGATCGACGACGCCTTCTCGGTGGTCAAGCTGGACGACGGCACGGTGCGCGTGGGTATCCACATCGCCGCGCCGGGCCTGGGCATCCGCCCGGACGACGCCATCGACAAGATCGCGCGCGGCCGCATGTCGACCGTGTATATGCCGGGCGATAAGATCACCATGCTGCCGGACGAAGTCGTCGACGCCTTTACCCTGGCCGAAGGAAACGACTGTCCGGCGCTGTCGCTGTACGCGGTGCTGAATCCCCAGGACTGGACCGTGGTCTCGACCGTGACCCGCGCCGAGCGCGTGCCCATCAAGAGCAACCTGCGCCACAACGACCTGGACGCGGTGGTCAACGAAGAGACCCTGTCCAACGGGGAAGGGGAGTACCCGCACAAGGAGGAGCTGGGTTTCCTGTGGCAGTGGGCGCTGCAGCTGGAGGCGGGCCGCATGAAGAAGCGCGAGGCCTTCGGCCTCAAGCCGGAGCAGGCCAACCGCGTGGACTTCAACTTCTACGTGGAAAACGACGTGGTCAGCATCGTGCGCCGCAAGCGCGGCGCGCCGCTGGACAAGATCGTGGCCGAGCTGATGATCTTCGCCAACAGCACCTGGGGCAAGCTGCTGCACGACTCGGGCGTGCCGGGCATCTACCGCTCGCAGACGCCGGGCGCCGGCGGCTGGGCGTCCAAGATGCAGGTGCGCATGGTGACCCACGCGGCGCCGCACCAGGGCCTGGGCGTGGACCAGTACGCGTGGAGCACCTCGCCGCTGCGCCGCTATACCGACCTGGTGAACCAGTGGCAGATCCTGGCTTGCGCCGAGCATGGCGTGACCGCGCCCCTGGTGGCGCCGTTCAAGCACCGCGATGCGACCCTGTTCTCGATCGTGTCCGCGTTTGACGCGGCTTATTCGGCGTACAACGACTTCCAGCAGAACATGGAGCGTTACTGGTGCCTGCGCTGGCTGGGGCAGGAACAGGCCAAGCATGTGGATGCCGTGGTGTTGAAGGACGAGATCGTGCGCCTGGTCGAGATTCCGCTGGTGGTGCGCCTGCCGGGCATGCCGCAGGTGGCGCGCGGGGCGCAGGTGAGGCTCGACATCGTGCGCTGGGATGAGGTCGACCTGACCCTGGAGGCGCGCCTGCTGGAAGTCGCGGCGGCGCCGGCGGCGGATGCGGAGCTGGTGCTCGAGGAGGAAGAGGATACGGGCGAGGCTGCGGTGGCCGAAGTCGTCGAGGCCGAAGGGGTTGTGGCGGCTGTTAGTCCGGATCCGACCACCACTGCTTGATCGAGGTTCCCGCTGCGCGGGAACAGGAGCGCTTAACTTGGGTCCCCGCCTTCGCGGGGATGA
This sequence comes from uncultured Massilia sp., assembly GCA_966210615.1. Classification (GTDB taxonomy): domain Bacteria; phylum Pseudomonadota; class Gammaproteobacteria; order Burkholderiales; family Burkholderiaceae_D; genus Telluria. The sequence continues at coordinate 230 of CBIHLT010000144.1, read as the reverse complement.
CGGTTTTTAGGGTAGCGGCGAAGTTCGATTGCACCACTGTTCATACCCCGTCATCCCCGCGAAGGCGGGGACCCAAGCTCGCCACCGAAGTCCGCTCATTAACAAATAGCAAACAGCTGAAGAAACCCAACTGTTGCACCCACGCTTCACCCACCCGCTGACCCATTTAGCGCGGCATACCCCGTCATCCCCGCGAAGGCGGGGACCCAAGCTCGCCACCGAAGTCCGCT
>CBIHLT010000143.1:0-13574 GCA_966210615.1 uncultured Massilia sp. | reverse complement strand
GACTTCCAGCGCATGCGGCAGCACAGCTACCGTGATGGCGCCTTCCTGGCGGCGCAGCCAGGGGCGCGGGCGGTAGTAGCTGATGCGCTCGCTGTCGTCGCCGCTCTTGCGGTAGCCCAGGGCGGCCATGGCTTCGTCGAGCGTGTTGATCATGTAGCGGGCGTCGAAGCGGGTCTGCATCTCGAAGCGGCCCGGCCCCAGCATGCAGACCGGCAGCACGCCGCCGAACAGGGCCGGCAGCACGATGTAGGCCAGGGGCGTGCCGGGGTCGATCAGGTGCAGCACGAGCATCAGCAGGGGCAGCCCGGCCAGCAAGGTCAGGGCCCAGGGCAGGGATTGCCGCCAGGTGGCCAGGCGGCGCAGGTAACCCGGCCGTTGGTGAACGCGCACAATTTCAGAAAACGTAACGCTTTTCATGATCGTCTCCTTGCTGCGTGCTTGAGGACCCGGGACAGGGCCCGGTCGGGATCATCCGGCGGGTACGACCAAACCATTGTGACCATCGCCGCCGGGCCCGGATTGAGTCCGCTCAAACGCGCTTTCTGTTACATATAGGTTCTCATATCGCGCCATGGGGGCGCGCACTGGTGGCGTCATTCAACATGTACAGGCGAAAAAAAAGCCGCACGGATGAGCCGTGCGGCCTGGGGTATGGATGAGGGCGCTCAGCGGTCGCGGCGGAACAGGCGGAAGCGTTCGTCGCGGTCCGAGGCGCGCCGGCCTTCCCACAGGGCGACCGGGTTGCGCACCTCGTACTTGCGCATCATCTCGCGGTCGTCGCGCGTCTTGACGCTGTCGCGCAGCAGCACGTAATCGCACTCGCCGCTGGCCATGGTGGCGAAGGGCAGGCGGCCGTAGAAGGCCAGCGAGGCGCGCTGGGCCGGGGTGACATTGGTGTCGATGCAGGCGCTGCCGTTGCCGCCGCCGTTGCCCGCATCGGCCGGCAGGCGCGCGGCGATCTGCTGGGCCACGCCGGCGTAGCTCTTGCTGTAATTAAGGTCCGGCAGGAACAGCGTCATCAGCAGCACCCACAGCAGGATCAGGCCGCCCGAGGACAGCACCACGGCGCGCCACAGCACCGATGGCTGGCGCGACAGGCGCCACTGCACCAGCATGATCCAGCCGATGCTGGCGGCGGTGGCCACCACGAAGGCGACGATGCCGACTTCCGGCTTGAAGCCCGGGACCAGCTTGAGCGCGTTCTTGGCCAGCTGGGCCGGCCAGCCGGTCAGCTTGGCGATCCAGAACAGCCAGACGAAGGCGCCCAGGATGGTCAGCACCATCACCGAGAACCAGTCGATGGCGTTGATCGCGCCGCGCTTCATGGTCGGCAGACCGAAGGCGGCCATCAGGGCCAGCGGCGGCAGCATCTTGAGGAAGTCGCCGTTCTCCGGCGCCGGGTCGCACAGCTGCAGGGCGGCCAGGGTGGCGAAGAAGAATACCGGCAGCACGATGTGCAGGAGTTTCTGCTGGCGGCGCCAGGCCCACACGGCCCACAGCGCGAACGGCCAGGCCGGCCAGAAGTACCAGACGCCGATGCGGAAGAAGCCCTTCAAGGAGACCAGGCTGGGCAGGCCGATCTGCTCGCTGTTCCAGGCCAGCCAGTCGCCCACCGGCGAGAGGCCGTAGGGCTGGGCCAGCAGCGCGGGCAGGATCCACACCAGGGTCAGGCCAAAGCCGACGCCGAGCGCGATCGCCAGGTGGCGCAGGGTGGCCGCGACCGGCAGCTTGAGGTAGCGGGTGCAGGCGAACAGCGCCAGCACCAGGGCCAGCGGCGCCAGGAAGCCGCGCGTCAGGGTCAGGGCGCCCAGCGACAAGCCGACCAGCACGGCATTGCGGGTGCTGGTGTGCTCGACATAGCGCACCGCGCGGTACAGGAAATAGGCGAGCAGGGCGCCCTGCAGGGTGGGCGCCAGGGTCAGGTGGCTTTGCAGCAGCAGGCCGAGGGAGCCGAGGTAGATCAGGACCGCGGTGTCGCCCAGGGTGCGGCCGTAGTCGTCCGGTTCGGGCTGGCCGCCGAAGGCCAGGCGCAGCGGCTGCGCTTCGGCGCGGCGGCCCAGGTGGAAGGCGGTGTACCAGAGCGACATGGCGCCCATCACGAAGATGCCGATGGTCGAGACGCGCGCGGCCAGCACGTCGCCCAGGATCCAGCCGAACAGCTTGATGCACAGCGCGCCCAGCCAGAAGGCCAGCGGGCCTTCCTCGGGGCTGGCCAGGCCGGCGACGTTCGGATACAGCCAGTCGTCGATGCCGCCGCGCGCCATGGTCCACATGATGCCGAAGCTGCCGGCGTCCTCCTTCCACAGATCGCGGCCGATCAGCCCGGGCAGGATGTACAGCATGCCCAGCGCGAGCAGGGCCCAGCGGGGCAGCGCCAGGGTGGCGGCGGCGGGAAGGCGGACTGGTTTCATCGATAAGTCTGATGTTTGGGAAATAAGCGCGTAGTATAGCCGCGAAAAAAAAGAAGCCGGGGATGCCGGCTTCTTTTCTGGTAACCCGGATCGCTCCGGGCCGGTGCCCGGCAGATTAGCCGTTGGCGACCGAGGTCTTCGAGCCGACCGAACCGAACTTCTGGCGGAACTTCTCGACGCGGCCAGCGGTGTCGACGATCTTGTGCTTACCGGTGTAGAACGGGTGCGACTCAGCCGACACCTCGATCTTGATCAGCGGGTAGTCTTTACCTTCGAAGTTGATGGTTTCGCGGGTAGCGATGGTCGAACGGGTGATGAACTTGAAATCGCACGACAGATCGTGGAACACGACTTCGCGGTAATCCGGATGGATATCGGTCTTCATAGTATTGCCTCTGATTAGGTTGGTAGCCAAAAGGCACTTCGTCGGTCGTACTGCTTCTTGACCCGATTGCCGATCACTTGCCAGGGGTTGGACTGAACCGGCGATTATAAGGTGGTTTGGGGATCGGGGCAACCGAGGGGCGGCTTAGCGTTGCGATAGTGAAAAATGTCACTTGCTATAGCGACAACTTCACGCGTACACCGTTCGCTGATCAATGTCCGCAATCGGTCGAGGCTGTGTAAAAACGCCGGATCGGCGTGTTTTCAGGGGTCTCCTGGCCACTCCTCGCTTGAGGAAGCGCCTTAGAGGCCGTTTTAAGAGGACGTTCGCGCAACCTGATCAATAGGGAATATCCATGCATAGCGCAGATATCGTACGGGCGAATTTCTGGAAGGAGCCGGCAGGCTATTGCGACTGTTGCGGGAAGCAAGCCGACACAATCCGGGGGGCTACCTTCAATCAGTGGCGCAGCAGTGCGGGAACATAGGTATTGACGAAGAATGCCAGTGTGACGCAGAAGGCGCCGAGCATCGTGATGGCATGGACAACGCCGGGTCGCGCGCATCGTCCGATATGCGCGCCACCGTATCCGCCAATAATCGCACCGACCAGCATGGTCAGTGTTACGGGCCAGTGCACCGCGCTGGTCCCGATCAACGCGAGCACCACCGCCACATTTGCCGCGCTTGCCAAGAGCGTGCGCGGCGAGCTAAGGTGCTTCAGATCATGGTTGTCGAGCAGTCCCCAGACAGCAATCATCAGAATTCCGACCGCGCCACTAAAATAGCCGCCGTAGGCGCCAAGCGCGAATTGGGTAGCCAGAACCGCATACGCGTGAACATTCCAGCGTGCGCGCAGTGCTTGGTTGAGACGTCTTCCGAACGCAAGCGCAACGAACGCCAGAAGCAGGAGCCATGGCAGCACGACCGTCGACATTGCAGACGGCTTCCACAGAAAAAAGATCGCTCCGACCCAGCCGCCGCACAAGGTCGACACCAGGAGGGCGCCCAATGGCGCCTTGCCAATCGATGCTAATCCTTCGCGATAGACCCACGCACTGACCAGCCCACCTGGAAACAGGGCGACCGTACTGGACGCATTCGCCTCCATCGGCGGTACGCCCGCAGCGATCAGAACCGGCAAGCCGACGAGTGAGCCGCCACCCGCCAGCGCGTTCATGGCGCCAGCTAGCATCCCCGCAAAAAAAACCAGAATCAATGTGTCCATGCGCGCGATCCCAGTTTTTGAACCAAGCCCGAAACGCGCAATCAGGCGCCAGGCGTCATGAAAAGGAACGTAGCGTCAGTTCGATCCCCAGGATCACGAGGAAGAGCAAAAAGCAGCAGCGGAAGGTTTTCGGGCTGATCTTGTGCCGCACGATCGAGCCCAGCCACATCCCGGCGAGAGCGGGAAGGACAGCCATCAGCGACAGCCCGAGCTCGTCGAGCCGGAATGCGCCTTGAACGAACAGCCCGCCTGCGAGCGCGATCGTGGAAACGGTAAATGACAGGCCCAGGGCTTGTACGAGTTCGTCTTTCTGAAGACCCAATGACTGCACATAAGGCACGGCAGGAATAGTGAAGATTCCTGTCGCGCCAGTCAGCAACCCGGTCACCATGCCGATGAGGGGCGACAGCCTGGGTTCGAGTCGTTCCGGGACCGAGAGCGTCGGCAAGCAGAATGCGTAGGCCGCATAGGCGATCAAGGCCAGTCCGAGCGCACGTCCCGACCAGGAGGGATCGACAATGACCAGCAGGCGCGTCCCCAGAAAGGTGCCGATCACGATACAGAGCATCATTGCCCACAAGCGTCGCATGAGGCGCCATGTTTCCCGGCCAGCCAGCATTTGCCAGACGTTGGTCACGAACGAGGGAATGATCAACAGCGCTGCCGCTGTCAGGGGTGACATGGTCGCCCCAAGCACGCCCATGGCAACTGTAGGTAGGCCCATGCCGGTGACGCCTTTGACGACACCGGCGCCGAGAAACGTGGCAAAGAGCAGGCAGATCAATTCGATGGTGAGCGTGTTCATGACGCGTATTACATACCCAGGCAGAAGCTGGCACAATGCGGCTTTCCCGATGGCACCTTCGGATTTGCCGAAGGAGCTGGGTTGTTGGAGGGGGTATGAGATTCGATATCACGGACCTGCGTTTATTCCTTTGCGTGGTCGATGCGGGCAGCATTACCGCCGGGGCCCGCCAGGCGAATCTCGCATTGGCGTCGGCAAGCGAGCGCATCACTAACATCGAACTGGACGCCGGCGTCGCTCTGCTTGATAGAAGCCGCACGGGGGTGGTGACCACCGAGGCTGGAGAAGCGCTAGCGCATCATGCCCGTCTGATACTCAGACAGCACAGCCTCTTGCAGGGAGAGCTACGTGAATTCGGCGCCGGCGCACGAGGTACGTTGCTGTTGTATGCGAATACGGCAGCGTTGACCAGTTTTCTGCCGCACAGGCTTGCGCCGTGGCTAGCGCAGCGTCCGCGCTTGAACATTGATCTAAGAGAGCGTACGAGTTCCGAAATCGTCAAGATGATTGGCGCAGGGTTGGCCGAGGCCGGTGTCGTTTCGGATGCAGTACCCGCTTCAGGCCTCGTTATCCAGCCGGTCATCAACGACCATCTGGTCCTGATTGTTCCCGCTGCGCACCGGCTCGCTGGATCGAAGACGGTCCGCTTTGCGGACCTTACAGGTGAGCAGTTCGTTGGACTGGAGGCCGGCAGTGCGCTCCAGGAGCATCTCGACGAGCGCGCTGCGGATCTGCGCAAGACCTTGGCATTCCGAATCCGCATGAAGAGCTTCGAGGGGGCGTGCCAGATGGTGTCGCAGGGGGTAGGCGTGGCGATCATCCCTGAAGGGGTCGCAAAGCGCTTTCGACGCAGCTACCCGGTCGCGACCCTTGCGATCAGCGATGGCTGGGCCAGCAGACAGCTCTGTCTCTGTTTCAAGCAATGGCACACGCTGTCTGCACCGATGAGGAATCTCCTGACGCATCTCGGTGGCGGAGAGCAGCTTGGCTAAGCGCGCGGCCGGTTGCAGGGTAAATGTCGCCCAGAGCGGCCGTACCGCACCGATTTCCACGACAGCTGTCCATCCTTCAGATCTTCGGCAACGCAGGGTGCCCGACGCCAGGCCGGGATCCAGGTTTGCCGCCGCGGCGCATTCTTCAGTCGCGCACAAATGAAAAGGGCGGCCCCGGGCCGCCCTCACGCGATCGCTACGCCGGCATTTAACCGCCGCGGCGCATCATGTCGAAGAACTCGACATTGTTCTTGGTCGCGCGCATCTTGTCGAGGATGAACTCCATCGCCTCGATCTCGTCCATCGAGTACAGCAGCTTGCGCAGGATCCAGATTTTTTGCAGCTGGTCCGGCTTGATCAGCAGCTCTTCGCGGCGGGTACCCGACTTGTTCAGGTTGATCGCCGGGTAGACGCGCTTCTCGGCCAGGCGGCGCTCCAGGTGCACTTCCATGTTGCCGGTGCCCTTGAATTCTTCGTAGATCACGTCGTCCATGCGCGAGCCGGTTTCGATCAGCGCGGTCGCGACAATGGTCAGCGAGCCGCCTTCTTCGACGTTACGGGCGGCGCCGAAGAAGCGCTTCGGACGCTGCAGCGCGTTGGCGTCCACACCGCCGGTCAGGACCTTGCCCGATGCCGGGATCACGGTGTTGTAGGCGCGGGCCAGGCGGGTGATCGAGTCCAGCAGGATCACGACGTCCTTCTTCATCTCGACCAGGCGCTTGGCTTTTTCCAGCACCATCTCGGCGACCTGCACGTGGCGGGTGGCCGGTTCGTCGAAGGTCGAGGCAACCACTTCGCCGCGCACCGAACGCTGCATCTCGGTCACTTCCTCGGGACGCTCGTCGATCAGCAGCACGATCAGGGTCACGTCCGGGTGGTTAGCGGTGATGGCGTGCGCGATGTGCTGCAGCATGACCGACTTGCCCGATTTCGGCGAGGCGACCAGCAGGCCGCGCTGGCCCTTGCCGATCGGCGAGATCAGGTCGACGATGCGGCCGGTGATGTTCTCGGCGCCGTTCATGTCGCGCTCCAGGCGCAGCGGCTCCTGCGGGTGCAGCGGGGTCAGGTTCTCGAACAGGATGCGGTGCTTCGACGCTTCCGGCGATTCGCCGTTGACCTTGTCGACCTTGACCAGTGCAAAGTAGCGCTCGCCGTCCTTCGGCGTACGCACTTCCCCTTCGATCGAGTCACCCGTATGCAAGTTGAAGCGGCGGATCTGCGACGGCGAGATGTAGATGTCGTCGGTCGATGCCATGTAGCTCGCGTCCGGCGAGCGCAGGAATCCGAAGCCGTCCGGCAGCACCTCTAGCGCGCCGTCGCCGAAGATCTGTTCGCCGCCTTTTGCGCGCTTCTTCAGGATCGCGAACATCAATTCCTGTTTGCGCAGGCGTGCTGCGTTGTCGATGTCGAGGCCGATAGCCATCTCCAGCAGGGCGGAGACGTGCATTGCCTTCAGTTCAGATAAATGCATGTTTGTATGGGTGTCCCGTGATGGGAAATAAAGGTAGGGGAGGGAGCTGCGTGGCTGGTTTAATCAAGCCGGAAGGACCAGGTAGTCCTTCCGTCCAGGATGACGGTGGCGCGGGCGCGCCGCCGCCGCTTGTCTCTTTTTTCTTAAATATTGCTGTCGATGAATGCGGTCAGCTGGCCTTTGGCCATGGCGCCCACTTTCTGGGCAGCGGCAACACCATTCTTGAACAGGATCAGCGTCGGAATGCCGCGGATGCCGAACTTGGCCGGCACGGCCTGGTTCGCGTCGACGTCCAGCTTGGCAATCGTGACCTTGCCTTCGTATTCCTTGGCGACTTCTTCCAGGATCGGTGCAATCATCTTGCACGGGCCGCACCACTCGGCCCAGAAGTCCACCAGGACCGGGCGCTCGGACTTGAGCACGTCGGTGTCGAAGGATGCGTCGCTGATATGTTTGATGTTTTCGCTCATGTTTTCCTCAGATGAGGTAAGGATCAATTAACGCCTGGAGACAGAACGATGTCTCAGCCGGCTGCCGTGCACTGCTTAGTATTACCGTATTGCTGCTACACAATGGTGGAGACACTGTGTGCATATTTCAATAAGGAGAAACGGCTAGAGGATGTCAGGCGGGGAATGAGGCGAATAATACCCCATTTTTTTAAAAAGTGTTTATCAGTTTGTACAAAATCTCAACATTCCACGGCGCGCCGCAATTGCTCGGCGCCGATCGGCTTGCGGAAGGCCCCGGCCACCTGCAATCCCAGGGCGCGCGCCAGCCCGCTGGCAGGCTCGCACAGCTCGGCATAGCCGGTCAGGAGCACCACCTTGCCGCGGAAACCCTGGCCGACGGCGGCCTGCAGGAACTCGATGCCATCCATGTCGGGTAGCACCAGGTCGCAGATCACCACGTCGGGCCGGTGTTCGCCAAGCCGCGCCAGCGCGTTCCGGGCGTCGGCCTCGGTGGCGACGTGGTAGCGGCCGACCTCGCCCAGCAACTCTTCCAGGACGCCCAGCATGAAGCGGTCGTCGTCGAGCACCAGCACGCGCTTGGGCGCGTCGCTCGGTGCAAGGGCGTCGGTTCGGCTCATGGACAAGGTACCGGGTGAGAAAGGACGGCCATTATGGCCAAGATTTTGAACAAATGGCCAGTCTTACCGCATTTTTTCGCCGCAAGCGGGCGTAATCGGGCGTTAAACGCTGCCGGTAAAGCGCGACAAGTGGCCTGGATGCCACATCGTGGCGACCGAGGCCACCCTTCCGGCCGAGGTGGTGCGCCGGTGCAGCACCAGGCAGCAGCTGTCCACCGGCACCGCCAGCACCGCGGCCACGTCCGGCTGGGCCGGATGGGCTTCGATGGTGTAGGTGGCGCCCTGCAGCGGCGCGGCCTGCATCAAGTGCTCGTTCGGGGTGATGACGGTGAAGTCCTGCTCCAGGTAGGCGGGCGCGCAGTCCGGGTTGACCCAGCGGTCTTCCAGCTGGATCGGCACGTCGTTCTCGAAGTGCACGATCAGCGAGTGGAACAGGGGCGCGCCCGGCTCCAGCTCGAACTCGGCGGCCAGCTCGTCGCCGGCTTCCTCCTGGCGCAGCAGGCGCACGCTGGCGCGGTGCAGCTTGCCGCGCTCGCGGATCTCGTCGGCGATGTTGCGGATCTCGACCAGGGTGGCCTGGTACTTCTGCGGGGCCACATAGGTGCCCGAACCCTGGCGCCGCACCAGCACCTGCTCGGCGGTGAGCTCGCGCACGGCGCGGTTGACGGTCATGCGCGATACGCCGAACTGGCGCACCAGGGCCTGCTCGGAGGGCACGAGGTCGCCTTCCTTCCAGCGTCCGGCGGCGATCTCGCTCACCAGGTAATCCTTGATCTGCTGGAAAATGGGCGGTTTGTCTTGCGCGGTCTGTTCTTCCAAACTACTCTCCCGGGAGCCGATAATGACAGGCCGGGGCGGCGCTGCCGTCACCCGGGATTCTACCCGGGATTCAAAAGCAAGACCCGGAGTGCCTCCCCGGGCTCCAGGGGCTAGGATGGAGCCATTCGATATCCGGAGCATGCCATGACCGCCGCCATCCCCACTCAAGCGTTCGATACGGACGAAGCCCGCTGGGACGCCGTGCAGCGCCGCGACCCGGCCGCCGACGGCCGTTTCGTCTATTCGGTGCGCAGCACCGGCGTCTACTGCCGCCCGTCCTGCCCCTCGCGCGGGGCGCTGCGCGCCAACGTCGCCTTCCACGCCGGCTGCGCGGAGGCCGAGGCCGCGGGCTTCCGCGCCTGCCTGCGCTGCAAGCCGGACCAGGCCCCGCTGGCCGAACGCCAGGCGGAAGCCGTGGCGCACGCCTGCCGCCTGATCGAGGCATCGGAAGAAGAACCCGATCTCGACAGCCTGGCGCAGGCGGCCGGCATGAGCCGCTTTCACTTCCACCGCGTGTTCAAGGCCCATACCGGCATCACGCCCAAGGCCTATGCGGCGGCCCAGCGCGCGGCGCGGGTGCGCGCCCAGCTGCCGGAAGCGTCCAGCGTCACCGACGCCATCTACGACGCCGGCTTCGGATCGAGCGGGCGCTTCTACGCGGCTTCAAGCGGCCTGCTCGGCATGAAGCCCGCCAGCTACCGGACGGGCGGGCAGGGCGAGACCATCCGCTTCGCGGTGGCCCAATGCTCGCTGGGTGCGATCCTGGTGGCGGCGACGGAGCGCGGCATCTGCGCGGTGCTGATCGGCGACGAACCCGAGCCCCTGGTGCACGACCTGCAGGGGCGCTTTCCGCGCGCCGAGCTGATCGGCGCCGAACCCGGATTCGAGCGGACCGTGGCGCAGGTGATCGGCCTGGTCGAGGCGCCGCGCGTCGGCCTGGAGCTGCCCCTCGACGTGCGCGGCACCGCCTTCCAGCAGCGCGTGTGGCAGGCGCTGCGCGAGATTCCGCCCGGCCGGACCGTCAGCTATGCCGAACTGGCCGAGCGCGTGGGCCTGAAGGACGGCGCGCGCGCCGTGGCCGGGGCTTGCGCCGCCAACCCGGTGGCGGTGGCGATTCCCTGCCACCGGGTGGTGCGCACCGACGGTTCGCTGTCCGGCTACCGCTGGGGCATCGAGCGCAAGCGCGTCCTGCTGGATCGCGAGGCGGGCCAATGATGCAGGTGGATTGGGATGGCGTCGCCGCGCAGCTCGACGACCACGGCTGCGCCCTCATTCCCGGCCTGCTCTCGGGCGACGAATGCGGCTGGTATGCGGCGCTGTACGATGGCGCCGGCCAGTTCCGCAGCCGGGTGGTGATGGAGCGCCACGGCTTCGGACGCGGCGAGTACCAGTACTTCGCGTACCCGCTGCCGGGAGCGCTGGGCTGGCTGCGCACGCAGCTGTATCCGCCGCTGGCGCGCATCGCCAACCGCTGGCAGGCAGCGCTCGGGCTGGAGGTGCGCTTCCCGGAAGCGCACGAGGACTTCCTGGCGCGCTGCCACGGCGCCGGCCAGCTGCGTCCGACCCCGCTGCTGCTGCGCTACCGCGAAGGCGACTACAACTGCCTGCACCAGGACCTGTACGGCGAGCACGTGTTTCCGCTGCAGGTGGCGGTGCTGCTGTCGCAGCCGGGTGAAGACTTCGACGGCGGCGAGTTCGTATTGACGGAGCAGCGCCCGCGCATGCAGTCGCGCGCCGAGGTCGTGGCGCTCAGGCAGGGCGATGCCGTGGTCTTCCCGGTCAACCATCGCCCGGTCCAGGGCATGCGCGGTATCTACCGCGTGGCCATGCGCCACGGCGTGAGCCGGCTGCGGCGCGGCAGCCGCCATACTTTGGGCATCATCTTTCACGACGCGGCCTAGCTTTGCCATATACTTCTCCGTACCGTGCCCACGAGGCGCGGTATACCTATTTCACGGAGAAGAAAAAGCATGCGCATCCGCCAGATTTCCTTGCTCGTCCTCGCTGCCCTCGGCAGCCTGCCGGCCATGGCCGACACCGTCATCGACAACGCCAACGGCTATACCCTGAACGCCAAGGGCGACCTGGTGCAGTTCACCGCAATGGCTTTCGACGACCAGGGCAGGATCATCGCGGTGGGCGGCAGCGCCGACGTGGCGGGCAAGGCGAAGAACGCGCGCCGCATCGACATGCAGGGCCGCACCGTGCTGCCGGGCCTGATCGACGCCCACGGCCACGTGTTCGGCCTGGGCCAGCAGCTGACCCAGCTCGACCTGTTCAGCACCACCTCGCTCGAGCAGGCGCTCAAGTTCATCGGCGATTACGCGCGCGCCAATCCGAACCACGCCTGGATCCGCGGCCGCGGCTGGAACCAGGAGAACTGGAAGCTGGGCCGCTTCCCCACTGCCGCCGAGCTGGATGCCGTCGTCAGCGACCGCCCGGTGTGGCTGGAGCGGGTCGACGGCCATGCCGGCTGGGCCAACCGCCGCGCGCTGGCGCTGGCCGGCATCACCAAAACCACGCCCGATCCGGTGGGCGGCAAGATCGTGCGCGATGCGAACGGCGAAGCCACCGGCGTGCTGGTCGACGCGGCCCAGGAACTCGTGGCCAAGGTGCTGCCGCAGCAGACCGAGGCCGAAGGCCGCGTGATGCTGGACCGCGCGCTGCAGGAGATCGCACGCGTGGGCCTGACCAGCGTCCACGATGCCGGCATCGGCGTGGGCGAAGACCGCCTGTACCGTGCCTATGCCGACCAGGGCAAGCTGACGGCGCGCGTGTACGCCATGATCGGCGGCACCGACAAGGATTTCGACGAGTTGTCGAAGAACGGGCCTTTGAAAGAGTACGGCAAGGGCATGTATGCGCTGCGTTCGGTGAAGCTGTATTCGGACGGCGCGCTGGGCAGCCGCGGCGCGGCCCTGATCAAGCCATACAGCGACGAGCCGCATTCGCACGGGCTGCTGTTCTTTAACATGGCGCAGATGGATGCGAAGATGGCCAAGGCCATGCGCAAGGGCTACCAGGTCAACGTGCACGCCATCGGCGATGCGGGCAATCGCCAGATCCTGGACATCTACAAGAAAGAGCTGGGCGTGACGAAAAGTGGGAAAGGGGGGGCAAATGCGCGCCACCGCATCGAGCACGCACAGGTCGTGACGCTGGAAGACATCCCGCGCTTCAAGACCTTGGGCATTATTCCGTCGATGCAGCCGACGCATGCGACCTCGGACAAGAACATGGCCGAGACCCGCGTGGGGCCGGAGCGCATCAAGGGGGCGTATGCGTGGCGCAGCTTCCTGCACCAGGGGTCGAGGATCGCCTGCGGGTCGGATTTCCCGGTGGAGGCGCCGAATCCCTTCTTCGGCATCCATGCGGCCGTGACGCGCCAGGATGCACAGGGGCAGCCGGTGGCCGGGTGGTATCCGAACCAGGCGATGTCGCTCAAGGAGGCGTTCAGGTGCTTCACCCTGGATGCGGCGTATGCGGGGCACCAGGAGAATACGCTGGGGTCGCTGGAGGCGGGGAAGCAGGCGGACTTTATCGTGATCGACCGGGATTTGTTCAGGATGCCTACCTATGACATCCATAAGACGGGTGTGCTGGAAACCTGGGTGGCGGGGAAGCAGGTGTTCAAAAAATAAGCTGGCGGCGCGCGGCGAACTTGGGTCCCCGCCTTCGCGGGGATGACGTTGGTTTATGGAGCGAGAGATTAGATACCGCAATTTCGGGTGCGCTCTTTGCACGTCATCCCCGGACTCGGCGTCCTCCTTGGCGGGGATCCAAGTTTGCAAGCACACCGCACAGTCAGCTTCTGGCAAAAAAAGCAAGCTGCCAAAATGATTTGACTTAGTTGTATAGACAACCTAGACTTCAGTGCAGCACCTAGCGTGCCCCCACGCACGCCCCGACCTTTCACGAAGGAGCCGCCATGACCACTGAATCGAACCGCCTCGACGACCCCCGCGTCGACCCGTCCCGCGTGATCCGCGCCCCGCGCGGCACCGAACTGGCTTGCAAGAGCTGGCTCACCGAAGCCGCCTACCGCATGATCCAGAACAACCTCGACGCCGAGGTCGCGGAAAACCCGCAAAGCCTGGTGGTCTACGGCGGCATCGGCCGCGCGGCCCGCAACTGGGAGTGCTACGACCAGATCCTCGCCTCCCTGCGCGCGCTGGAAGACGACCAGACCCTCCTGATCCAGTCCGGCAAGCCGGTCGGCGTGTTCCAGACCCACCCGGACGCCCCGCGCGTGCTGCTGGCGAACTCCAACCTGGTGCCGAAATGGGCCACCTGGGAACACTTCAATGAACTGGACCGCAAGGGCCTGTTCATGTACGGCCAGATGACCGCCGGCAGCTGGATCTACATCGGCAC
>CBIHLT010000142.1:0-13584 GCA_966210615.1 uncultured Massilia sp. | reverse complement strand
TGAAAGCAATGGTCAACGGCCATGATATGCCTGGACGGGGACTGTCTCAACAGGGGTGGGACCGAAAGCCCGTGCGGCGTGACGGCAAGCCATGGGGATCGCATGAAATGCTTACCTGCAAGAAGCTGTATTGACGCAGCCGTGATAGGATCGCGGCATGGACCGACGAACCGACTACAAGACCGCCCTGCTCATCGAGAATGTGATCCACGAGGCTGCGGACCAGGGCCGCACCGGCGTGGCGCGCGAGCTGGCCGACATGGGCGTTCCGCTCGAAGTCACGCTGCGCGTGCTGACCCGCCCCACCGAACGGCGCAACCAGCTGCCGACACTGGAGCTTCCCCCTGCTCCCTGAAGCGCACGCCCTGCATGAATTGGAGGGTTTCCTCGGTTTCGCGCATACCCGCTGCGGATCGGGTTTGCTACACTGGGCAGCACCACAACAACACTGGAGACCCAAGATGCGACACCTGATGCGAGTTAGCCTGATTGCCGCCATGTTCGCGATGCCTGCCGCGTGGGCGCAAAACGCCTCGCCGGTCGGCGCCTGGAAGACGATCGACGACGAGACCGGCAAGCCGAAGGCGCTGGTCCGCATCACCGAGGAACAGGGCGTCCTGACCGGCCGCATCGAAAAGCTGTTCCGCGCACCGACCGAAGACCAGAACCCGAAATGCGTGAAGTGCGAAGGCGCGCGCAAGGACCAGCCGATGATCGGCCTGACCATCCTCTCGGGCCTGAAGAAGGACGGCGACGAGTATACCGGCGGCGAGATCCTCGACCCGAGCAAGGGCAAGACCTACAAGAGCAAGGCGACCCTGAAGGACAACGGCAACAAGCTGGAAGTGCGCGGCTACATCGGGGCGCCGATGTTCGGGCGTTCCCAGACCTGGGTGCGCGAGCAGTAAATCTCACCAAGCAGTCCGCTAACCATGTTTTCCAGTTAGCGCATGACCGTCGTTCCGGCGGAGGCCGGAACCCAAGTTTGCGTGCGCTATCGGGACGCTGAACCTGGGCCCCGGCCGAGGGGGACGCCGAGTCCCGGGGTGACGGTTTCCCTGCTAACTGTCCAACATACGATTCCGACGGTCCGCCTTTCATGACCCCGACCCAGGCCTACATTTACCTCGGCCTCGCCATCGTTTCCGAAGTAATCGGCACCACCGCCCTGAAGGCCTCGGACAGCTTCACCCGGCCGCTTCCCAGCCTCGTGACCGTGGCCTGCTACGCCCTCTCCTTTTACCTGCTGACTTTCAGCCTGCGCGTGCTTCCGACCGGCATCGCCTACGCCATCTGGTCTGGCGTCGGCATCATCCTGATTTCGCTGGTGAGCTGGATCGTCTACCGCCAGAGCCTGGACCTGGCGGCCATCGCCGGCCTGGCGCTCATCATTGCGGGGGTGGCGGTGATCAACCTGTTTTCGAAAAGCGCCGCCCACTGAAATGTCGTGCACGCAAGAGCTTTCCGCCGCCGCTGGATTGCGGCTATGCTATCGTCAAGACGACGTCATCCTGAGCCAGCACGCATGAACCCGACTCCGATCACGCACACCGCGCGGCCCTTCTTCCGTGGCCGGGCCATGCGTGTGCTGCGCCTCCTTAGCCTGGCCGGCGGGGTGTTTGGCATCCTGCTGCCGGCGGCGCTGCTGGCCTCCACCGCGCACGGCATTCCCGACGCGGCCGAACCCTATGTCTGCCTGCTGGGGCTGGCGCTGGCCTCGACCGGTTTCTTCCTGGTCGCCATGGCCGGCCACCGCATGAGCCGCTCCCCCACGCTGCGTTCCTTCGCGGCCCTGATGCTGCTGGTGCCCTTCGGCGCCAGCGCGATCGTGATCTGGCATGGCGACAACCTGATGATGGTCTTCATCTGCGCCTACCTGCTGGTGCTGACCATCCTGCTCTACCTGAGCTTCATCCATCCCTTGATGGTCGTTCCCACGCCGCGCAAGATGCCGCCAAAACGCGCCGGCGCCGGCGCCGGCCGCCGCTACAGCCAGCCGGCGTCGCGCGCCATCCGGTAAGCCTCCACGCGGTTGCCCGCCCCTAGCTTGCTGATCGCTTCCGACAGGTAGTTCCTCACCGTGCCCTCCGACAGGTGCACCTGGCGCGCGATGTCGGCGCTGCTGCGCCCTTCTCCGGCCAGGCGCAGCACCTGGCGTTCGCGCTCGGTCAGCGGGTCGCTGCCGCCGCTCCAGCTTTCCAGCGCCAGCTCGGGCGCGATGGCGCGCCCGCCCGCATGCACGGTGCGGATCGCCTCGGCCAGCGCGTCCACCGGCGCGTCCTTCAGCAGGTAGCCGCGCACGCCCGCTTCCAGCGCGCGCCGCAGGTAGCCGCTGCGCCCGAAGGTCGTCACCACGATCACCTTCGCCGGCGACTTCGCCTCGCGCAGGCGCGCGGCCAGTTCCAGGCCGGTCAGGTACGGCATTTCGATGTCGGTCAGGACGATGTCCGGCGCCTTCTCGAGGCACAGGGCGAGTGCGTCGCGGCCGTTGTCGGCGCTGCCGACCACCTCGACATCGGGCTCGAGGCGCAGCAGCGCGCACAGCGCGCCCAGCACCATCTTCTGGTCTTCGGCAATCAGGATGCGGATCAATTGGCTACCCCATTCGGCATGTGCAGTTCGAGTTCGAGTCCGTCGCGCACATGCAGCGCGAGCCGGCCGCCGGCGGCGGAGACGCGCTCGCGCATGCCATCCAGGCCATTGCCGCGCTGGAGTCCGGCCTCGCTGCGCAACTGCCCGTCGTCGGCCACGCGCAGCACGGCGTGCGCGCCTTCCTGCGCCAGCGACAAGGTGCAGCGGCGCGCGCCCGCGTGGCGGACGATATTGGTGACGGCTTCGCGCACGGCCAGCGCCACCACGTGTTCGGTGTTCGGCGCCAGCGGGAAGCGTTCGACCCGCTCGGTGAGCGCGACATCGGCCGCAGCCAGGCTGGCGCGGGCGCTGGCCAGGGCTTGCGCCAGGCCGCTCTGGCGAAACCCCGTGACGGCGGCGCGCACTTCAGCCAGGGCCTGGCGCGCGCTGGATTCGATGTCGGCGATCTCGCGCGCGCAAGCCTGCGCGTCGCGGTGCGCCAGCTTGCCGGCCAGTTCGGCCTTGAGCGCGATCAGGGACAGCGAGTGGCCCAGCAGGTCGTGCAGGTCGCGCGAGATGCGCTCGCGTTCGGCGATGCGCGCGAAGTGCTCGACCTCTTCCTGCTTGCGCAGCAGCTGGGCGCGCGACTGGCGCAGGCTGCGGTCCATGACGGCGGAGATGGCGACCGGCAGGCCGATGGTCAGCACCGGCAGCAGGAAGGTCATGCGCATCGACTCCAGGCGCAGCGAGACCAGCGAGGCGAAGCCAAGGACGGCGAGCGCCGCCGGCACCGCATGGCGCGCGCCCGGCAGGCCGGCGCACATGGCGCAAGCGAAGATGAAGAAACTGGCCGCGCCCGGGTTGTGCGGCGCCCACAGCGCGCCGAGAAGGCTGGAGGCCAGGATGCAGGCCAGCGACTGCCAGCCGCGCGCCCAGAAGCCGAAACAGTACAGCGGCAGGAAGACGAGGATGGTGAGCGCCAGCAGCAGCGATTCCAGCAGCGGGGGCGTGACGTAGGCGTACTTCCAGCCCAGGTAGCCCAGGCTCAGGATCCACAGGTAGGGCAGCTTGCCCAGTTCCGGCGGGGTCCAGGGGCCGGCCAGCACGCGCCTGATTCGTTCCATGCTCGTCTCTCTTTCCTGTTGTCGTCAGCGTTCGAGCAGGCGCACGTCGGCGATCTCGAAGCGGTAGGCCCCAGCCTTCGGCCCGGCGGCAAATCCTATCATGGTCGCCTTGGACGGATCGACCCCGGCGAAGGCGCTGAAGGGGATGCTCACCTCGGCCCACTCCGGCCCCGCCGTGAAGAAGGCATAGCCGGGCATGTTCACGCCCTGCGACATCATCATCGCGCGGTAGCTGCCGCCGTCGCCGCGCACCTTGAAGCGCACCAGCCTGGCCGCGCTCAGGTCGGCCGCCTGCATCGGGCGCTCGCCCGGCATGAAGGCCGCGCCGGCCCAGGCATAGGGAAGCTCGGGCGAGATCGTGCCGGAGATCGCCAGCGGCACCTGGCCGTCGCCCAGCGCCGGCTGCGCCGCGAGGGTGGTGGTCGACTTGCCGCCGGCGATGGCGTCCACCGTCGGCATCCAGCCGGATCCGAAGGGGCTGCCCAGCTTTGCCTCGCTGAACAGGCTGATGCGGCCGTCCGCCGGCAGCGCCAGCGGCCTGCCGCCCTTGCCTGCCGCCGCCTGGGCGATCTTCTCGCGCCGCGCATCGCGCATCGGGTTCACGCTCTCGCCATCCTTCCACACCTCGACGATGCGGCGCGTGGCCGTGATGTCCGTGGTCGGGTCGCCGTCCACCAGCAGCAGGTCGGCCTTGCAGCCTTTGGCGATGCAGCCGCGCCGGCCCAGCTTGAAGGCCTTCGCAGGCACACCGGTCGCCGAGGCGAGCGCTTCAACCGGGCTCAGGCCGGCTTCGACCAGCGCGGCCAGTTCGCGGTGCATGCTGATGCCGTACTGGGTGCCCGCGTTGCCGGCGTCGCTGCCGGCCAGCAGCGGCACGCCCGCGCGGCGCAGAGCGGCGGTGACCATGCGCGGCGCCTCGAGCAGCGCCGGCTGCGGCTTGGCGCCATAGCGCGCCTTCAGCTGGCTTTGGGCTTCGCCGTCCATCAGGCCGGCCATCTGGGGATCGCGCAGCAGGTCGTCCTCGCGGGTGCCGGCCATGCTCTCCAGGACCGTGAAGGTCGGGATGACGAAGGCGCCTTTCGATCGCGCCAGCGCGGCCAGGCTGTCTGCGCGCGCCTGCGGCACGGCCGCGCCGGGGAACAGGTGCACCAGGCCGTCGGCGCCTGCCTCCAGCACGGCGCGCGCATCCTGCTCGGTGCTGACATGGACCACCGCCAGCTTGCCGCGCCGGTGCGCGGCCGCGATCGCCGCCTTCACGGTGGGCAGGTCGAGCGTGTCCAGCTTGCGCATGCCGTGGCCGCCCGCCTCCATCACGATCTTGATGAAGTCCGAGCCTTCGGCGATGCGCGCATCGACGAAGGCCTGGGCGTCCTCGGCGCGGGCCAGGGTCGGGATCGCCATGCCGAACTGGGTGCCGTGGCCGCCGGGCGCGGTGACCAGGGTGCCGGCCGAGAACATGTCGGCGCGCTGCTTGTTCCTGCCGGCCTTCATGGCGGCGTGCATCTCCTGCATCAGGGGCACGCCGGTGAACATGTCGACCTGGGTCGTGACGCCGAACATCAGCGGCAGCTCATGGTCGCGGAAAGCGTGGGTGTGGGCGTCGATCAGGCCGGGCAGCAGGGTGCGCCCCGCCCCGGCGACCACGCGCGCCCCCGGCGGGACCGGGCCGCGGAAATCGGCGTCGACGACCATGCCGCCCTCGAACAACACCGAGCGGCGCGCATGCGCGCCCTTGCCGTCGAAAACGCGGACATCCTGGACCAGGGTGGCGGCGGCCAGCGCGGCGCCGCTCAGCAGGAGATTGGCGGCAGCGGCGGCAGCCAGTACAGCTTTCAGGGAAGTGGTGTTCATGGGTTCCTCGCAGGGTGGATAGTGAAGCCAGTATGCGAAAACCGGGATGGCCGCGACAGAAGCGCTTGCCATCGATGTGGAATGACAATTGTCATGACGGCGTTGCTCATCCGCATTCATGAAATTAATATTTAGTCAACATATGCGCAATCAAACCGTGGCGCACGGACGACAGAACATCTGAAATCGAATATTGTCTTTATGCTATCTTCCGCACACCTGCCAATCGGGCAGGCTTATCATCTTCTTCACCATCCCATGAACCTCATCGAATTTATTGCTTTAATGCAGGAAAAGGAGCGGCCATGATTTTCGTGCGCCTGCTGTGCATGCTCGCAGGGATCATGATCCTGGTGGCGCCGCCCGTCGTGCTCTACCCGAACGGCGGCGCGACGCCGGATGCGGTCAAGGCGGCCGGCATCCTGGCCGGCCTGGTGCTGGCCTCGTCCGGCTTCTTCCTGATCGGGATGGCCGGCCACCGCATACGCCGCTCGCCCGCGCTGCGCTCGCTGGCGGGCGTGCTGCTGGCCGCGCCGCTGCTGGGCAGCCTGGGCATGATGTGGCGCGGCGGCGCGCCGACGATGCTATGGATGTGCAGCCTGATGCTGAGCCTGACGGTCGTGCTGTATGCGACTTTCGTGGTGCCGGTGGTGAGCGCGCAAGGCCACCGCCGCATGCGCGAGCGCGAGGCCTGCGAGCCGCACTTTTAAGCCAGGGGCAGATTGTCCCAGAGGTCGCCCGTCGGGCTGATGCGCGGCGCGGTGACGCCGAAGTGCTGGTAGGCCAGCGGCGTGGCGATGCGCCCGCGCGGGGTGCGCTGCAGGTAGCCCTGCTGGATCAGGTAGGGTTCCAGCACGTCCTCGATGGTGTCGGCCGCCTCGCCGATCGCCGCCGCCAGGTTGCCGATACCCACCGGGCCGCCGGCGAACTTGAACAGCACCGCTTCCAATAGCTTGCGGTCCATCACGTCGAAGCCGACGGTATCGACGTCGAGCATCTTCAGGGCGCGGTCGGCCATGTCCTTGGTGATCTCGCCGTTGCCCTTCACTTCCGCATAGTCGCGCACGCGGCGCAGCAGGCGGTTGGCGATACGCGGCGTGCCGCGGGCGCGCTTGGCCACTTCGCGCGCGCCCTCCTCGTTGATCGGCGCTTCCAGCAGCGCGGCGCTGCGCGCCACGATCTTGGTCAGCTCGTCGACGTTATAGAACTCCAGGCGCGCCACGATGCCGAAGCGGTCGCGCAGCGGATTGGTCAGCATGCCGGCGCGCGTGGTCGCCCCGACCAAGGTGAACGGCTGCAGGTCGAGCTTGACCGAGCGCGCGGCCGGGCCTTCGCCGATCATGATGTCGATCTGGTAGTCCTCGAGCGCGGGATACAGGATCTCCTCGACCACCGGCGACAGGCGGTGGATCTCGTCGATGAACAGCACGTCGTTCGGCTCGAGGTTGGTCAGCAGCGCGGCCAGGTCGCCCGGGCGCTCCAGCACCGGGCCCGAAGTCTGGCGCAGGTTGACGCCCATTTCGCGCGCGATGATGTGCGCCAGGGTGGTCTTGCCCAGGCCCGGCGGGCCGAACAGCAAGGTATGGTCGAGCGCTTCGCGCCGCTTGCGCGCGGCGTGGATGAAGATCTCCAGCTGGTCGCGGATCTTTTCCTGGCCGACGTATTCTTCCAGGTGTTTCGGACGCAAGGCGCGTTCGATCGCCTCCTCGTTCGGCGAGGCCGGCGCGGAGTCGATGATGCGCTGTTCGGTGAAGTTGTCGGTCTGGATGCTCATCGATCGTCAGGGTTTGGACAGGGCTTTCAGGGCGAACTTGATGCCGTCGGACACGGTCGATCCGGCCGGCATGTTCTTGATCGCGAGGAGCGCTTCCTTGTCAGAATACCCCAAAGCGACCAGCGCATTGAGCACGTCCGCCTGGGCGTCGTCGCGCGGGCTGCCTGCGACCGCGCCGATGTCGGCGCCCAGCTTGCCCTTCAGTTCCAGCAGCAGGCGCTCGGCGGTCTTCTTGCCGATGCCCGGGATCTTCACCAGGCGGCCGGCTTCCTGCAAGGTGACGGCCTGCGACAGGTCGGCCACCGTCATGCCGGACAGGATGGCCAGCGCGGTGCGCGCGCCGATGCCGGTGATCTTGACCAGCTGGCGGAACAGCGCGCGCTCGCTGGCGGAACCGAAGCCGAACAGCAGGTGGGCGTCCTCGCGCACGGCCAGGTGGGTGAACAGGACCACCTTCTCGCCGGTATGCGGCAGGTTGTAGAAGGTGCTCATCGGCACGTCGACTTCGTAGCCGACACCGTTGCAGTCCACCAGCACCTGGGGTGGCGTTTTCTCGAGCAGGATTCCGGAAAGGCGTCCGATCATCGTTGTTCTTCCTTCGTTTTAGACGAGACGATTGCGTTTCATGCGCAAGCCCTGCATGGCGGGCGCGGCCGCATGGACCATGGCCAGCGCATCCATCGTGTTGGCATGGCAGATCGCCACGCCGAGCGCGTCGGCGGCGTCGCTGCCCGGCAGGCCCGGCAGCTTGAGCAGGCGCGAGACCATGTCCTGGACCTGGGCCTTGGCGGCCTTGCCGGTGCCGACCACGGCCTGCTTCACCTGGACCGCCGTGTATTCCGCCACGTCCAGGTCGGCGCCGACCAGTGCCGTGATCGCGGCGCCGCGCGCCTGGCCCAGCAGCAGGGTCGACTGCGGATTGACGTTGACGAAGACTTTTTCGATGGCCGCGCAGACGGGGCCATAGGTGGCGACCACTTCGCTCACGCCGTCCAGGATGATCTTCAGGCGCGGCGGCAGCGCTCCTTCCAGGCCCGTCTTGATGGTGCCCGAGGCGATGTAGCGCAGCTTGGCGCCGTGTTTTTCAATGACGCCGAACCCCGTCGTGCGCAGGCCCGGGTCGATGCCGAGAATAATCATTGTGGAATGATATAGCGGCTGCGGATGTTCGTGGGAAAAATACTGTAGAAAAACACAGTAAGTGGTGGATTTGATCACACCACTTGGATGGCGGGATCCGCAGAAAGGATCCCGCCGGCAGGCAGATTAGTGGCGGAAGTGGCGGGTGCCGGTGTACAGCATGACGACGCCGCGCTCATCGGCCGCATCGATCACTTCCTGGTCGCGCATCGAGCCGCCCGGGTGGATGACGCAGGTCGCGCCCGCATCGACGACCACGTCCAGGCCGTCGCGGAACGGGAAGAAGGCGTCCGAGGCCACGGCCGAACCACTCAGGGACAGGCCGGCGTTCTGGGCCTTGATCGAGGCGATGCGCGCCGAATCGATGCGGCTCATCTGGCCAGCACCCACGCCCAGGGTCATGCCGTTACCGCAGAACACGATGGCGTTCGACTTGACGAACTTGGCCACGCGCCACGCGAACATCATGTCCTGCAGCTGCTGCTGGGTCGGCTGCTTCTTGGTGACCACGCGCAGGTCGCCCAGCCCCACGTTCTTGGCGTCCGGCGACTGCACCAGCAGGCCGCCGCCGACGCGCTTGACGTCGTAGGGGTTCTGGCCCGCGCCCAGCGGAATTTCCAGCAGGCGCACGTTCTGCTTGGCCGACATGATCTGGCGCGCTTCGGCGGTGAAGGACGGGGCGATCAGCACTTCGACGAACAGCTTGGCCAGTGCTTCGGCCGCCTTGCCGTCGACTTCCACGTTGAAGGCGATGATGCCGCCGAAAGCCGAGGTCGGGTCGGTCTGCAGGGCGCGGTTGTAGGCGTCCAGCGCGTCCACGCCGATCGCCACGCCGCACGGGTTGGCGTGCTTGACGATCACGCAGCCGGCTGGCTGGCCCAGGCCGCCCAGCGACTTGACGCATTCCCAGGCCGCGTCGGCGTCGGCGATGTTGTTGTACGACAATTCCTTGCCCTGCAGCTGGCGGTAGTTGGCCAGCGCGCCGTCGACAGCGGCGATGTCGCGGTAGAAGGCGGCGCCCTGGTGCGGGTTCTCGCCGTAGCGCATGTCCTGGACCTTCTCGAAACTCATGTTCAGGGTCTGCGGGTAGCCCGAGCGGGTCGCGTGCAGGCGGTCTTCGCCCAGGCTGGTCAGGTAGTTGGTGATCGCGCCGTCGTACTGGGCGGTGTGGGCGAACACTTTCTTGGCCAGGCGGAACTTGGTCTCGTAGCTGACCGGGCCGGCCGCTTCGCCGGTGCCTTTCATTTCCGCCAGCACCACGCCGTAGTCGGCCGGATCGACGATCACGACCACATCGCGGTGGTTCTTGGCCGCCGAGCGCAGCATGGTCGGGCCGCCGATGTCGATGTTCTCGATCGCGTCTTCCAGCGAGCACTCTTCCTTGGCGACGGTCTGCTGGAACGGGTACAGGTTGACCACGACCATGTCGATCTGCGGAATGCCGTGCTCGTCCAGCTTGGCGACGTGCTCAGGCAGGTCGCGGCGCGCCAGGATGCCGCCGTGCACTTTCGGGTGCAGGGTCTTGACGCGGCCGTCGAGCATTTCCGGGAAACCGGTGTAATCGGCAACCTCGGTCACCTGGACGCCGTTATCCTGCAGCAGCTTGGCGGTGCCGCCAGTGGACAGGATATTGACGCCGAGTGCGCTGAGGGCGCGCGCGAAGTCGAGCACGCCGGTCTTGTCGGAAACGGAAATGAGGGCTTGTTTGATCATGGTGTGGCCTGTGGTTAAGAATTCTTGCGGTCGGACGGAGGACCGATAGCGGCCACGCCCAACACGCGGCCACCCATTCCGCGCTGGATCAGAGCAGTCCGTGCTCTTGCAGTTTCTTTCGCAAAGTATTCCGGTTGATGCCCAGCATCTGGGCCGCATGCGACTGGTTGCCGTCGGCACGCGACATCACGACTTCGAGCACTGGCTTTTCAACGGTCAACACCATCATGTCGTAGATATTGGTCGGTTTCTGCTCGCCCAGATCGTTGAAATAGTCCTCGAGGCTCTTCTGGACGACTTCCTGGATACTTTCTTTGCTCATGTCTGCTGCTTCATCCTGGTTAATGATTGCTCCGCTGCATAGCAGCGTGTCCCCGTAATAATTCTTATTGTGATAACTGCTTATGCCGCGATCGCTTCATCGGCAGGACGCGCGGGGCGGTATTGTAACCGCTCGCCGTACCGGTGTTGCGATTTGAAAAACTCGTCGACGGCCGCAAGTTGCTCGGCAGTCGATTCCATCAGGTTCATGCGCTGGCGGAATTCTTCCCCGCCCGGCAGATCCTGCACGTACCAGCCGATGTGCTTGCGCGCGGTGCGCACGCCCACGTATTCGCCGTAGAAGGCGTAGTGGGCCGGCAGGTGTTCGTTCATGAGGGCGCGCACTTCTTCCACTTCGGGTGGCGGCAGGTGTGCACCGGTGCGCAGGTAGTGGTCGATCTCGCGGCAGATCCAGGGGCGGCCCTGGGCGGCGCGGCCGATCATGACCGCGTCCGCGCCGGTGTAGTCGAGCACGAACTTCGCTTTTTCGGGGGTGGTGATGTCGCCGTTGGCGACCACCGGAATGCCCACCGCAGCCTTGACGGCGCGGATGGTGTCGTATTCGGCCTCGCCCTTGTAGCCGTCGGCGCGGGTGCGGCCGTGCAGGGTCAGCATCCGGATGCCGGCTTCCTCGGCCAGGCGGGCGATGCGCAGGGCGTTCTTGTTTTGGCGGTCCCAGCCGGTGCGGAACTTCAGGGTGACCGGAACGTCGACGGCGCCCACCACGGCGTGCAGGATGCGCTCGACCAGGTCTTCGTGCTGCAGCAGGGCGGAACCGCACCAGCTGTTGCAGACCTTTTTCACCGGGCAACCCATGTTGATGTCGATGATCTGGGCGCCGCGCTCGACGTTGAACCTGGCGCAGTCGGCCAGGTCTTGCGGGTCGGCGCCGGCGATCTGGACGGCTTTCGGTTCCATCTCGCCCGCGTGGTCGGTGCGGCGCGAGGTCTTTTCGCTGGCCCACAGGCGCGGGTTGGAGGCGGCCATTTCGGACACTGCATAGCCGGCGCCGAGCTGCTTGCACAGCTGGCGGAAGGGGCGGTCGGTCACCCCGGCCATGGGGGCGACGAAGACATTGTTACGCAGCGTGTAAGGACCGATTTGCACAGCGGAAAATGACAGAAGTTTCTTGGGAACCTAGTATTTTACCCCAAGCGCTGCTCAAATTATCAGCAAATTTATTGGGATTGTTGCGTGTGCGATATTGGCAAGGTGTAAAAAAGGGAATTGGGGGCGTTCGTCAGGGTGTGCTCGGGGTATCGCTAACAAGATGAGCTAACGCGGCGGTGCGAACTTCGGTCCCCGCCTGCGCGGGGATGACGTTGGTTTAGGCGCGTGGAAATCAGCGGAGTCACCTCGGACACGTCCTTTAGCACGTCATCCCCGCGAAGGCGGGGACCCAAGTTCCTCACCGAAGCCGTTAGGTCAGATCATCCAGCACCGCCCGCCGCAGATGCTCCACCTCACCCCAGCTGACAAGCCTCAACCTGCCCTCTTCCACCACAAACCGGTTGACGCTTGCGTTATGCACCTTGAAGTCGCGCGGCGTTTCCAGCGGCAATCCAAGCGCCGCCCGGTAGGCACACTCCAGCACCCCGCCATGCGCCACCAGCGCCAGCGTCTTGCCCGGATGCGCAGCCGCATGCCGCGCGATCGCCCCGGTCACGCGCTCGAAAAACTGCCGGAAGGTTTCCCCCCGGTTCTCTCCGGGCGGCACCTCCGCGTCCACATGCCGCGCCTGCCAGGCCGCGAACTCGAGCGGAAAGCGGTCTGCGATCTCGCTGTACAGCAAGCCTTCGAAACCGCCGTAGCAGCGCTCGCGCAGCGCCCGGTCCTGCACGAGCTCTAATGCCACCCCGGCTCCTCGCCCGCGGGCAATGGCCTCGGCCGTCTGCCGCGCGCGCATCAAGTCGCTCGACACCAGGCGGTCGATGCGTTCGCCGGCCAGGGCCGCCGCCAGCGCCGCGGCCTGGCGTTCCCCCTCCGCATTCAGGGCGATATCGAGGTGGCCTTGCAGGCGGCGCTCGGCATTCCAGGCCGTTTCGCCGTGGCGGATCAATAAAATCGTGGTCGCGCCCACGGACGCTTCGGCATCAGTCGAAAACATGAGGTTCCTGCACCCGAACCTCGGGGCATTGTGATTGGTTGTTATGCGGGCGTGCTATTTCAGCACGTCGGACGCGACTTCCGGATTCAGCGAATACACGCCGAACATCCGCGCCTCGTCCAGGATATGTCCCTGGATCGCCAGCCGCACCTCGGCGCCGCCGAACTGCCCTTCCAGGGGCAGGTGCGCGATGTCGAGTGCGTACAGCGTGAAGAGATACGTGTGCACGCGCTCGTCGTTCCAGGGCGGGCACGGTCCATCGTAGCCGTAGAACTCGCCGGCCATGTCGGGATCGCTGGCAAACCAGCCGGTATAGTCGTTCAGGCCGTGGCGCAGCTGGTGCTCGGTGCCGTTCTTGATGGTGAACGGCACCAGCGGACCGGGCTTGCCGTGCGGCGTGACCATGTCCGAAAACATGCCCTCGGCCAGCGACTTGAGGCAGACCGGAATGTCGACCAGGGTCCAGTGGAAGAAATCCACCCGCGGCAGCGAGGCCGGCACGGTGCGCCCCTCCTTATTGACGTCGGTGCCCACGGACGGCACGTCCGGGTCGTGACAGATCAGCACCAGCGACTGGGTGCCGGCCGGCACTTCGTCCCAGGCGATATGCGGATTGCGGTTGCTCGACAGCTTGACGTGCGACGTCGGGTCGATGACCGCGAATGCGCACTCGGGCGGGATCTCCCCGCCATCGCTAAATGACTCGCTCCAGATTCTCATACGTCCTCCCAGACCCCTGATGCTATTGACCATGTCCGGCGCCGCTTGTTTCAGCGCGAAGTCCCGACCGGATCAACCTGCAGCCAGAACGTCACCGGGCCGTCGTTTGTCAAAGACACCTTCATGTCGGCTCCAAAACGGCCGGTTTCGACGATGCCATGACGGGCCCGCGCCTGGCGCACGACATGTTCGAACAGGCGCCGGCCGTCTTCCGGCGCGGCGGCCGGAGAAAACGACGGGCGCGTGCCGGACTTGGTGTCGGC
>CBIHLT010000141.1:0-13642 GCA_966210615.1 uncultured Massilia sp. | reverse complement strand
ACCGTGGACGTGAAGGGCGAGATTCTCGAACTGAAGGACACCATCAACGTCATGGTGGACCAGCTGTCCTCCTTCGCTTCCGAGGTGACCCGTGTGGCGCGTGAAGTGGGTACCGAAGGTAAACTCGGTGGACAGGCGAACGTGTCGGGCGTGGCGGGCACCTGGAAGGACTTGACGGAGAACGTGAACCAGCTGGCGGCGAACCTGACCAACCAGATGCGCGCGATCGGCGAGGTGGCGACCGCGGTGACCCGCGGCGACCTGTCGCGCTCCATTCAGGTGGAAGCGCGCGGCGAGGTGTCCTACCTGAAGGACAACATCAACGAGATGATCCGCAACCTGAAGGAAACCACGCAGAAGAACGCGCAGCAGGACTGGCTGAAGACCAACCTGGCGCGCTTCACCCGCCTGCTCCAGGGCCAGCGCGACCTGCAGGCCGTGACCAAGCTGATCCTGTCGGAACTGGCGCCGCTGGTCTCGGCCCACCACGGCGTGTTCTACATGATGGATTCGCAGGAATCCGACGCGCGCCTGCGCATGATCGCCAGCTACGGCTACCGTTCCAGCCGCAAGCTGCCGACCTCCTTCCTGCCGGGCGAAGGCCTGGTGGGCCAGTGCGCGCTGGAGAAGACCCGCATCTGGCTGACCGACGTGCCGCGCGACTACATCGTGGTGTCCTCGGGCCTGGGCTCGGCGCCGCCGAACAACATCGTGGTGCTGCCTATCCTGTTCGAACAGCAGGTCAAGGCGGTCATCGAGATCGCCTCGCTGGACCGCTTCACCGAAACCCACCTGTCCTTCCTCGACCAGCTGATGGAATCGATCGGCGTGGTGCTGAACACCATCGAAGCGAACAGCCGTACCGAGTCGCTGCTGACCCAGTCGCAGTCGCTGGCGCAGGAACTGCAGCAGACCAACCAGGAACTGGCGGAAAAGGCGCGTCTGCTGTCCGAGCAGAACATCGAGGTGGAACGCAAGAACCGCGAGGTGGAACAGGCCAAGCTGGCGCTGGAAGAAAAGGCGACCCAGCTGGCCCTGTCCTCCAAGTACAAGTCCGAGTTCCTGGCCAATATGTCGCACGAGCTCCGCACCCCGCTGAACTCGCTCCTGATCCTGGCGCAGCAGCTGTCGGATAACCCCGAGGGCAACCTGTCGGGCCGCCAGGTGGAATTCGCCAAGACCATCCACGGCTCCGGTTCCGACCTGCTGACCCTGATTAACGACATTCTCGACCTGTCGAAGATCGAATCCGGTACCGTCACGCTGGACGTGTCGGAATACCGCTTCTCGAACCTGCGCAACTACGTGGACCGCACCTTCCGCCACATGGCGGAAGCCAAGCACCTCGGCTTCCAGGTCGACCTGGCGGACAACCTGCCGACCGCATTGATGACCGACACCACGCGCCTGCAGCAGGTCCTGAAGAACCTGCTGTCGAACGCGTTCAAGTTCACCAGCCACGGCAACGTCTCGCTCGAGATCAGCCTGGTGCAGAGCGGCTGGACCGCCGACCACCCGAACCTGGTGCACGCCGACGCGGTGCTGGCCTTCTCGGTGCGCGACACCGGCGTCGGCATCCCGTCCGACAAGCTGCAGCTGATCTTCGAGGCATTCCAGCAGGCCGACGGCTCGACCGCGCGCAAATACGGCGGCACCGGCCTGGGCCTGTCGATCTCGCGCGAACTGGCGCGCCTGCTGGGCGGCGAAATCCGCGTCGAATCGACCGTCAACGTCGGCTCGACCTTCACCCTCTACCTGCCTTACAACCGCGCCGGTTTCATCAACTACGAACAGACCCGCCAGGCCCAGCCGGCCCGCCTGGCGCCGCCGGTCCAGCAGCAGCCGGCGCCGCAGCTGCCTGCCGCGCAGGAACATAGCGACACCGCAACGATCGAAGTCCTCGATGCCTCGGGCGCCGTGATCGAATACGCGTCGACGGCGGACGACCGCGGCCTGGTGACCCCGGGTGACCCCTCGGTGCTGATCGTGGAAGACGACGACCGCTTCGCCAAGGTGCTGCTCGACTTCGCCCGCGAGAAGAACTTCAAGGGCATCGTCACCCATCGCGGCGACTCGGCGCTGTCGCTGGCGCGCGACTACCTGCCGTCGGCGATCCTGCTCGACATCGACCTGCCGGACATCGACGGCTTCACGGTGCTCGACCGCCTCAAGCGCGATCCGAACACCCGCCACATCCCGGTGCACGTGATGTCCTCGCTGCGCGAGCGCGAGCGCGCGCTGCGCCAGGGCGCGATCTCGTACATCAACAAGCCGGTCGGCCGCGAGCAGCTGCAGGAGGAATTCAAGCGCATCCAGAAGTTCCTGATGGGCGGCAAGCGTTCGCTGCTGGTGGTGGAAGACGACATGGCCCAGCGCGAGTCGATCGTGTCCCTGATCGGCAACACCGACATCCACATCGTCACCGTGGAAGACGGCAAGGGCGCGCTGGAAGCGCTGGAGAGCTCGCACTTCGACTGCATGGTGCTGGACCTGACCCTGCCGGACATCTCGGGCTTCGAGCTGATGGACAAGATCAGCAAGAACGAGCGCCTGCGCGACCTGCCGATCGTGATCTACACGGCGAAGGAACTGTCGCGCGCCGAGGTCACCAAGCTCAAGCGCTACGCCAAGACCATCGTGATCAAGGACGCCCGCTCGCCCGAGCGCCTGCTGGACGAGACGGCCCTGTTCCTGCACCGTTCGCAGGCCTCCCTGCCGGAGACCCAGCGCCGCATGCTGGAAGAGATCCACGCGCTGGACGGCGGCCTGGCCGGCCGCAAGGTGCTGATCGTCGACGACGACCTGCGCAACATCTTCGCGCTGTCCACCCTGCTGGAGCGCCAGCAGATGCAGGTGCTGTTCGCCGAGAACGGCCGCGACGGCATCGAGGTGCTGGAGAAGGACCCGACCATCGAGATCGTCCTGATGGACATCATGATGCCGGAGATGGACGGCTACGACACGATGCGGGCGATCCGCCGCATCCCGAAGTTCCGTTCGCTGCCGATCATCACCCTGACCGCCAAGGCGATGAAGGGCGACCGCGACAAGTGCATCGCCGCCGGCGCCTCGGACTACATCACCAAGCCGGTGGATGTGGCCCAGCTGCTGTCGATGATGCGCGTCTGGCTGCACTGATGGCCGCTTACACGGAGCCATCTTGGATGCGATGACCGGGTTCGCCACCCTCCAGGCGACCGAGGACCTCGAGATCGAACTGCTGCTGGAAGCCCTGTTCCAGCGCTTCGGTTTCGATTTCCGCGGGTATGACAGGAATCTGCTGCGCCGGAAGCTGCTGGCCCTGCTGCGCCAGCGCGGGCTGGCCACGGTGTCGGCCCTGCAGGAAAAGCTGCTGCACGAATCGGGCGCCGCGCTGGCCGTGGTGCGCACGCTGGCGGTCCCCAGCGCGCCCTTGTTCGACCGTCCCGACTGGGTGCGGCGCCAGCGCATCGCCCTGGGCGACAGCCTGCGTCCCACCGCACTGCCCCGCGTCTGGCTGGCCGAGCCGGCCGGCGTGGGCGAGGCCTGGACCCTGGCGATCCTGCTGGCGGAGGAAAAGCTGTACGCGCGTACCCAGGTGTTCGCCACCCTGGCCAGCGACGAGCTGCTGGCCGAGCTGCGCGACGCCACGCTGCCGGCCGGCCAGCTGGCCGAGTTCCAGGCGCAGTACGAGGAGAGCGGCGGGACGGGGAGGCTGGCGGACTACTTCGAAGTGTCCAGCGGCGAAGCCCGCCTGCTGCCGCGCCTGCGCGAGCGCATCACCTGGGCGCAGTACAGCCTGGTGACGGACGCCTCGTTCAACGAGTTCCACGCCATCGTCTGCCGCCAGGCGCTGGCCGACTTCGGCCCGCTGCTGCGCCAGCGCGTGCTGCGCCTGTTCCACGACAGCCTGGCGCTGTTCGGGGTGATGGGGATCGACCGGGAGCTGGGGGCGAGCGATGTGTTCGTGGAGGATTACCAAAGGCTGTTCGAGGATGCGGCCTGGTACAAGCGGGTGAGCTAGCGAAGTACTCAGGGCCCGCTCCCTTTCCACGTCGTTCCGGGACTAGACGTCCCGGAACGACGGTTTGAGGGTGCGGGTCACGCGGGCGCCAGCGCCGCACTCCCCTGCTCCGCCATCCACGCCTCCACCTTTTCCGCGCACCGCGGCGCCAGGTGCAAGCCCAGCTTGGTTCGCCGCCACAGCACATCCACCGCCGTCTGCGCCCATTCCTCCCGCATCAGGTAGCGCAGCTCCGCCTCGTACAAGCCCGTTACCACTTCCGCCCCCAGGTCGTCCAGGCAGGACGCCGCCCCGATCAGCCGCTCCACCCGGGTCCCGTAGGCGCGCGCGTAGCGCAGCACCAGCGGCGCCGGCAGCCAGGCAAGGCGGCGCTGCAAGGCCGCCACCCAGCGGTCGAATTCCAGCACGCCGCGGCTGTCCGGCACCGGCCCGAACAGGTCCCCGCCCGGCAGCACCGCCGCCGCGGTCCAGGCCGGCGCGCTGCAGCCAAGCGCCGGTCCCATCCAGTCCAACGCCTGCTCGGCCAGCTTGCGGTAGGTGGTGATCTTCCCGCCCAGCACCGAGAGCAGCGGCGGCCCGTCCGCGTCCTGCTCCAGGTAGTAGTCGCGCGAGGCCGCCGCCGCGTTCTCGGCTTCGTCCTCCAGGATCGGCCGCACGCCCGAATAACTCCACACCACGTCCTCGGGTTCGAGCTGGCGCCGGAAGTAGCGGTTGGCCAGCTCGCACAGGTAGCGCTTTTCCTGCGCGCCGATCGCCGCATCGCCCGGGTCGCCTTCGTAGTCGACGTCGGTGGTGCCGATCAGGGTGAAGGCGCCCTCGTAGGGAATCGCGAACACCACCCGCCCATCCGGATGCTGGAACAGGTAGGCGCAGGCATGGTCGAACAGGCGCGGCACCACGATGTGGCTGCCCTTGATCAGGCGCAGCTTCCGGTGCGGCGCCACGGCGTTGGCCTGGCGCGCCAGCTTCCCCGCCCACGGCCCGGCCGCATTCACCAGCCCGCGCGCCTTCACCGTCAGTGCACGGCCTTCCGCGGCCAGCGTGGCCTCCCAGTGATCGGCCCGGCGCACCAGCCCGCTGCACAGGGTGCGCGGCAGGATGGTGGCGCCGCGCTCGCGCGCATCGACGGCGTTGAGCACCACCAGGCGCGCATCGTCCACCCAGCCGTCGGAATACACGAAAGCGCGCGTGAACTCGGGTTTCAGGGGCTGGCCGGCGCGGTGCGCACCCAGCTCGACGGTTTCCGAGGCGGGCAGGAATTCGCGCGGCGCCAGCCGGTCGTAGAGGAACAGGCCGGCCCGGATCAGCCAGGCGGGCCGCTGGCCGCGCTGGCCACTGAGCTGGGGCATGACGAAGCGCAGCGGCCGCATGATATGGGGCGCGCTGCGCAGCAGGGTCTCGCGCTCCAGCAGCGCCTTGCGCACCAGGCCGAACTTGCGGTGTTCCAGGTAGCGCAGGCCGCCGTGGATCAGCTTGCTGGACGAGGAGGACGTGTGTGCGCCCAGGTCGTCCTTTTCGCACAGCAGCACGCGCAGTCCGCGCCCGGCGGCGTCGCGGGCAATCCCCACGCCGTTGATGCCGCCTCCCACGACCAGCAGGTCGCATTCGATCGCTTCTTTCATCGCCGCCTCCATGCCACGCGCCGCCGCGCTCATCCGGTCCAGCTCATCCGGTCCATTGTAGGGGGCCGCGCAAGAACGGTGTTTGCATGGATCAATTATGCGGAGAATGTGCGCCGCCGTGTGTAAAATCGCGACATGCACAACCCCTCCCACCCGGCCGCCCTTGCTACGACGCGTGCCTGGGTCCGCATGCCCTCCGGGCGCCGGCTGGACCTGCTCGATCCCACGCCCTTCGACTGGGATGACGCCGACCTGGCCCTGGGCCTGGCCCGCACCTACCGCTGGGGTGGCCACTCGGCCTGGCCGCTGCCGCTGTCGGTGGCCCAGCATTCGATCACGGTGATGCTGCTGCGCCGCGCCGCCGGGCCGGTGTCGCCGCTGGAGGAACTGCGCGAACTGCTGCACGACGCCGAGGAAGGCCTGCTCGGCTTCGATGCGATCTCGGTCATCAAGCCCTTCCTGGGCGATGCCTTCCGCGACCTGACCCGGCGCCTGGAGCACGCGGTCTTCCTGCGCTACGGCCTGCCGGCCTGGGATGCGCGCTCGCACGCCGCCCACAAGCGCGCCGACCGGCTGGCGGCGGCCACCGAGGCCGTCCACGTGGCAGGCTGGTCGATGGACGAAGTGCGCCGCACCCTCAAGATCCGCGCCGCCGTGCTCACCGAGGACCCCCTGGCCGGACGCTACGGCTGCCGCCCGTGGGAACCCTGGCCGCCCGCCCTGGCGAGCGAACGCTTCCTGGCCGAACTGGAGCGCCTCAAGCATGCCGTCCACGCCGCCTGAGGCCATCGCGCGCGCCGCCGCGCTCCTCCTCGACGCCGACGGCCTCCTGGTCGCGGCCGGCGCCGGCATCGGCGTCGATTCCGGCCTGCCCGACTTCCGCGGCGCAGCCGGCTTCTGGCGCGCCTATCCCGCGCTGGCCCGGCGCCGCATGTCCTTCCACGAGATCGCCTGTCCGGACAGCTTCGACAGCGATCCGCGCCTGGCCTGGGGCTTCTACGGCCACCGGCTGGCCCTGTACCGGCGCACCCTGCCGCATGCCGGCTTCGCGCTGTTGCGCGCCTTGGGCGAACGCATGGTCCACGGCAGCTTCGTCTTCACCAGCAATGTGGACGGCCAGTTCCAGCGGGCCGGATTCGCGGACGGACAGGTCGCCGAATGCCACGGCTCGATCCACTACCTGCAGTGCACCCGGTCCTGCTGCGACGCGATCTGGCCCGCCGAGGGCTTCCAGCCCGAGGTCGATGCGGCGCAGTGCCGGCTGGTGTCGGCGTTGCCGCATTGCCCGCGCTGCGGGGCGCTGGCGCGGCCGAACATCCTGATGTTCCACGACGGCGCCTGGATCGACGCGCGCACCGCGCGGCAGTTCGAGCGCCTGGCGTCCTGGCGCGCAGGCGTCACCCGACCGGCCGTGATCGAACTGGGAGCGGGAACGGACATCCCCTCGGTACGGCGTTTCGCCGAATCGCAGGGCGTACCGGTCATCCGCGTCAATCCGCGCGAGGCACAGGTAGGCAATGGCATTGCACTGGAGATGGGCGCACTCGCGGCCATGCAAGCCCTGGCCATGGCGGCCGGACTTGATCTAGCGCAACACTGAACGCTAAGTGACTGATTTTGTTCAGCCTTTTAGTCTATCCACAAGAAATGTGGATAAGTATGTGGAAAAGCGCCACTTGACAAGCCGCAAGGGCACTACTGATGCGGGTTTCAACAAAATGCCCGTTCTACAGGCAAAAATAAACCCTAGTGAAATCAATCACTTGCACATGCACTAGTTATGAGCAGCACATCCGTATGCGGCGCAGTCCTACAGAAATGATGAATCGGGGATAAGTCGCCAATCTGCTGTCAACTTTCGTCATTTCCACGCGTTCCTGGCCCGCTCGCGCACCAGCATGCGCACACTCTCGGGAACCGGCCTGCGCTGCTCGCGCTGCTCCGCATCGAGCCAGGCACATTCCTCGAAATGCTTGAGCATGGCCGGGGTGATGAAGCGGGTGCGCGCCGCGTACACATGGCGGTCGCCCATCTGCGACTGCTGCTTGATGAAGAAGCGGTTCGGCACCACCAGGTGCAGGTGTTCCTTGGCGCGCGTCATCGCCACGTAGAGCAGGCGGCGCTCTTCTTCGATATCGTCCTGGCTGCCGGTGCTCATGTCCGAGGGAATGCAGCCGTCCACCACGTTCAGCACGTGCACCGACTTCCATTCCTGCCCCTTGGCCGAATGGATGGTCGACAGGATCACGTAATCCTCGTCCAGCAGCGGCGGGCCGGCGCGGTCGCTGGTCGCTTCCGGCGGGTCGAGCGTGATCTCGGCCAGGAAGGCTTCCCGGCTGCCATGCCCGCCGGCCAGCGCCGCCAGCTGTTCGACGTCGGCTGCGCGCACCTGGGCGTCGTCGTGCATGCGCTCCAGGTGCGGCAGATACCATTGCTTGACCAGCTCGATGTCGGCCGGCCAGCGCAGTCCCGGCGTGCGCAAGCGGCGGTAAAGGGCCACGAAGGCGTCCCAGTCCTCCTTGCTGCGCGCCGGCACCGCGAAGGCTTCGCAGGCCGCGGCCGGATCGGTGCTCTCGCCCACCGCGTCCAGCAGGCGGCTGGCGGTCGCCGGGCCGATGCCCGGAATCAGCTGCGCCACCCGGAAGCCCGCCAGGCGCCCGCTGGGGTTCTGGGCGAAGCGCAGCACGGCCAGCACGTCCTTGATGTGTGCCGCTTCCAGGAACTTCAGCCCGCCGAATTTCACGAAGGGGATATTGCAGCGCATGAGCTCCAATTCCAGCGCCGCGCTGTGGCTGGCGGCGCGGAACAGCACCGCCTGCTGGGTCAGGGCGACGCCGGCCTCGCGCTGCTCCAGGATGCGCTTGCAGACCCAGCGCGCCTGCTCGGCTTCGTCGGGAATCAGGACCAGCCGCGGCTTCATGCTGGATGCCTTGTCGGTCCACAGGGTCTTGGCATGGCGTTCCAGCGCGCCCGCGATCACGGCGTTCGAGGCGTCCAGGATGGGCTGGGTGGAGCGGTAGTTGCGCTCCAGCGTGATCAGCTGGGCCGGCTGGCTGAACTGCTGCGGGAAGTCGAGGATGTTGCGCACCGTCGCCCCGCGGAAGGCATAGATCGACTGGGCGTCGTCGCCGACTACCATGACCCCCTGCCCGCCCGGCTTCATGCCGGTCAGGATGGACGCCTGCAGGCGGTTGGTGTCCTGGTATTCGTCGACCAGCACGTGGTCGAACAGGGCGCCCAGTTCGGGGCCGAGTTCCGGGTCGGCCGCCATCTCGGCCCAGAACAGCAGCAGGTCGTCGTAATCCAGCACGTTCTGCTCCTGCTTGGCGTCGACGTAGGCGCCGAACAGGGTCTTGAGCTGGGTCTCCCATTCGCCGCACCAGGGGAAGAAGGCCTGCAGCACCTCGTCCAGCGGCGCGCGGCTGTTGACCACGCGCGAATAGATCGACAAACAGGTGCCCTTCAGCGGAAAACGCTTCTCCGTTTGCGACAGGCCGATCTCGTGGCGCACCAGGCCCATCAGGTCTTCGGAATCGCCGCGGTCGTGGATGGTGAACGACTCGTCCAGGCCGATCCGGCCCGCGAATTCGCGCAGCAGGCGCGCGCCCACGGCATGGAAGGTGCCGGACCAGGGCAGATCGATCTTGGTCTGGGCCCCGGATTTCCCGAGCAGGCGCTGCAGCACGCCGCCGGCGCGCCGCGTCATCTCATTGGCGGCGCGGCGCGAAAAGCTCAGCAGCAGGATGCGCTGCGGATCGGCGCCGGCCTGGATCAGGCGCGCGACGCGGTGCGCCAGCGTATTCGTCTTGCCCGAGCCGGCGCCCGCCACCACCAGCAGCGGACGCGGCGTCGCGACGCCAATGTCATGCTCGACGGCCGCCCGCTGCTCGGGGTTGAGCGCGGCAAAAGGATCGTCTTGGCTGGGCGTGAGAACGGCGGACATGATGGGCAGGGCTGGAAAATGCCATACTGTACATTTATCCAGTCCTGTTCAGCAAGCGGGAATTTCAGCGTGGCACGATTCGGCGCCCATGTGTCGTGAAGATTTACATGCACAACACCGCCTAAGTATTGGAAAAATCTCAAGTTTTCCGGATATCCACAAAGTCTGTGGAAAACACTGTGGAAAAACGGGGGCTTGACACGCCAAACACGGCCAAACATGCGGGTTTCAACAATTTGCCTATTGGGAAGGCAGTGTGGTTAACCACGAAAATCAAGGGTTTACGTGAGCCCGTACTAATTTTTGTAGCGAATCGAAAAAACTTACGGGCGCACAATTATTGTGCATAACCAGCGTGGCGGAAACTGCGTGAATCCGGCGGTTCAGGCCGCGCCGTTCACGCCATCCTGCGCGCCGGGTCGAGCAGCACGCGCTCGATCACCTGGGGCCTGACCGCGTGACGCTTGAGGAATTCCAGGGCGCACCGCATCCCGGACTCGCGCATCAGCGCGATGCCGTGCGCGACGATGTCGCGCTGGCGCAGGTCGCGTCTTTGTTCGAGGGGATCGGCAACCGGGGCGATGGTCGATTGGGCGGGATATGGGCTCATTGCGAGTCCTCCAGGCTGGGGGTGGGATTGCCGCCCCCCGATTATTCAGCATCGTTTAATCAAGTCAATATCAGATCCATATCGTGCAGCGGGTCCGCGGAGAAATCCGCTTCAGCGGCATGGCTGACCATCATCATCGCGCGCTGTGCTGTGCCTGATCTGCGCGAAGCTTCGTGGACACTTCGTGTAATCTTCGTCAAGGCTGGTCACCCGGAGCCCTCCATGCCCGACGTTCGCACCCTGGCGCTTGCGTTGCTTTTCGTCCCTTTGCTTGCCGGCGCCGCGCCGCTGCGTGTCGTCGTGGACGAGAACTACCCGCCCTTCGCCTACCGGAACCCGGACGGCGAACTGGAGGGTTATACGGTCGACCTGTGGCGCCTCTGGGAGCGAAAAACCGGCAGGCCGGTCGAGCTCATCCCGGTCAACTGGGCCGAGGTCCAGCCGATGCTGGCCAGTGGCCGGGCCGATGTGATCGATCCCATCTTCCGTACCGCGGGACGCACCGCCTCGCTCGATTTTTCGAAGCCCTACGCGTCGATCACGACCGCCATCTATGCCGACGCCTCGATTGGCGGCATCCACAACATGACCAACCTGAAAGGCTTCGAAGTCGGTGTGCAGGCCGCCGACGCCTGCGCCGAGGAATTGCAGCGCGCAGGCATCAGCGGCCTGCGGATCTTCCCGACCTACCAGGCCCTGGTCGACGCCGCGGCGAGCCAGACCATCAAGCTGCTGTGCATGGACCAGTACTCGGCCGACTACCGTCTCTACCGGCTCGGCCTGCACCGCCAGTACGTGAAGGCGTTCGAGGTTACCCACAACGAGTTGCGGCGCGCGGTGCGCAAGGGCGACACCGCGACCCTCGCCCTGGTCGAAGACGGCATCGCGCACATCACGCCGGCCGAGCTCCAGGATCTGCGCGAGAAGTGGATGGGCCGCCCCCTGCCCTTCTTCCGCTACACCGAGCGGCTGATCGACGCCCTGCTGGCACTGGGCGGCCTGGTCCTGCTGCTGGCGGTCTGGCTGGCGTCGGTACGCAAGGCGGTGCGCACGCGCACCATCGAGCTGGAGCGTGAAAAGGCGCAGCTGCGCACCCTGGTCGAAGGCAGCCCGGACATCATTTGGCTGAAGGATCCCGGCGGCATCTATCTGGCCTGTAACAAGCGGATGGAAGAGCTGGTGGGCAAGCCGCGCCAGGAAATCATCGGTAAGAGCGACGGCGACCTGTTCGAGCCCGTCACGGCCGCGCAGATGCGCGACACCGATTGCGCCGCCCTGCGCCGCGGCGCGCCGCTCGCCCGCGAGCAACGCCTGACGGCGCCGGCCGACGCGACCATGCGGGTATATGAATCGATCAAGACTCCGCTCACCGAACCCGACGGCGCTGTGCTGGGGGTGCTCGGCGTCGCCCGCGACATGACCGCGCGCATCGAGGACGAACGCACGATCCGCAAGCAAGCCCGAATGCTCAGGGAGATGAGCGCGATGGCAGAGATCGGCGCATGGGAACTGGACTGCGCCAGCGGCCGCTTCGAATGGACCGACGAGGTGGGCCGGATCTACGACCTTCCCTCCGGCCGGCAGCTGAGCCTGGCCGACTGCCTGGCCTGCCGCAGCGAGGACGACCGGACCCATGCCGAAACCGCGCTGCGAGCCGCCGAGACCTGCGGCGAATCCTTCGACCTGGAAGTCCAGGTCACCACCCTTTCCGGCCGGCGCAAGTGGATCCGGATGCTTTGCAATCCGCTCACGCTGGACCAGCGCACGGTACTCAGCGGCACGGTGCAGGACGTGACCCACCGCCGCGACCTCGAGGAATCGATGCGCATGGCGAACCTGATCTACCAGACCAGTTCGGAAGCCGTGGTGGTCACCGACGAGGCCAACCGGATCGTCGACGCCAACCCGGCCTTTACGGCGCAGACCGGCTACACGCTGGACGAGGTGGCCGGCCGCGAGCCACCCTTGTTCGACTCGATCATGCACGACAGTTGCTTCTATGCGCGCCTGCGCGAGGCTGTGGCGGAGCACGACCACTGGCAGGGCGAGATCCAGGACCGCAACAAGGACGGGCGCTTCACGGCGAAGTTCGTCAACATCCGCGTGATCCGCCATCCGGACGGCCGCCCCTTCCGCCACGTGATCCAATTCCAGGACATCAGCGCTCAGAAGGAGAAGGACGAAGTCATCTGGCGCCAGACCAATTTCGATCCGCTGACCGGGCTGCCGAACCGCCGCCTGTTCCTCGACCGCCTGCAGCAGGACTTGAAGAAGGCCCAGGGCGCCGGACGCCGGCTCGGCGTGCTGCTGCTCGACATCGACCGCTTCAAGGACATCAACGACGGCTATGGCTACGCCCGCGGCGACGAAGCCCTGGTCGAACTGACCCAGCGCCTGGTGCGCTGCGTTCCGGCCGACGCGACCACCGCACGGCTGGGCGGCGGCATGTTCGCCCTTGCCATCGGCGAAGGCGAACAGGCTTTGCACCTGGAGACGATCGCCGGCGCGCTGATCGAGGCGGTGGCGGCCCCGCTGCGGCTCGGCGCCGAAGGGCAGGTCTACCCGTCCGCGACGATCGGCATCAGCGTCTATCCGGACGACGCCGCCGATGCGGTCGCCCTGCTTGCCAACGCCGAGCACGCAATGTACCTGGCCAAGCGCGCCGGGCGCGGCCAGTTCCAGTACTTCACCGCCTCGCTCCAGCAGCAGGCCCACCTCAAGCTGAGGCTGGCCGACGACCTGCGTAGCGCGCTTGCGCGGCGCGAGCTGCAGGTGTTCTACCAGCCCATCATCGAGACCGCCACTGGACGCCTGCTCAAGGCCGAGGCACTGCTGCGCTGGAATCACGCCGAACTGGGCCCGATCAGCCCGGCCAGCTTCATCCCATTGGCCGAAGAGACCGGCCTGATCGACGATATCGGCGACTGGGTGCTGAGCGAAGCCATCGCCAGCATCGAGCGCTGGCACGAGAAGTACGACTGCGCCATCGAGGTCAGCGTGAATATTTCGCCGATGCAGTTCGCACGCCAGGGCAGGCTGGCGTGGCTGGAGCGCATCCTGCACATGGGCGCGCGAAGCACTTGCATTGCCGTGGAGATTACGGAAGGCATCCTGGTGAGCGACGCAGAGCAGGTCTCGCGCTGCCTGGGCGCGCTGCGCGAGGCCGGCGCCAAGGTGTCGATCGACGACTTCGGCACCGGCTTTTCATCGCTGGCCTACCTCAAGCATTTCGACGTCGACTACCTGAAGATCGACAAGTCCTTCATCCAGCACCTGTCCGAGGACGGCAGCGACAGGGCCCTGACCGAAGCGATCATCGGGCTTGCGCACCGCCTCGGCATCCAGGTGATCGCCGAGGGCGTCGAGCACGGCGACCAGCGCGATATGCTGGCAGCCTTCGGCTGCGACTACATCCAGGGCTGGTACTACGCGAAAGCGCTGCCGCGCGACAGCTTCGAAGATTA
>CBIHLT010000140.1:0-13749 GCA_966210615.1 uncultured Massilia sp. | reverse complement strand
GGAAGATGAATGGCAAGCCGGTGTCCTGTACTGTGCGCGGCGCGGGCGGCAGCGCACGCTGGCTTGTCCCGGCTCCTGACGCGAATGCGTCCAGAGGACGGGTGGAGCCTTTGGTCATCTCAATGGTGTTCATGGCGGCGGGCACTCAGTAACGCAGGACCAGGAGCTGGATCAGGGTGCCGACGCTGATGGCTAGCGCGTATGGCATCTTGCCCA
The DNA here is from genome assembly GCA_966210615.1 of uncultured Massilia sp. Taxonomy (GTDB): domain Bacteria; phylum Pseudomonadota; class Gammaproteobacteria; order Burkholderiales; family Burkholderiaceae_D; genus Telluria. Next base: position 13,533 of record CBIHLT010000140.1, on the reverse strand, counting down.
CGGAAGGAACGGCGGCGATGGTGCCGACGATGGCAGCGCCGGTCTGCCTGCTGTGGCGCTGGAAGAGCATGTTGTGCAGGTTGGCGAGCAGTTGGGGCAGCATCCGTTTGCACGCGGCCATGCCGAGCGCCAGCACTCCGCCAGCAATCATGGTCGCGAAGATCACCCCAAGAATGCCGGTCGTGCCGAGGAATGCGCCGATCATTCCCATCAGCTTGACGTCGCCCGCGCCCATCGCGTGCAGCGCATACAGCGGGAACAGGGCGACGATTCCGACGATCAGGCCGTAGAAGGCGAATCCAATGCCTTCACCTTGCGGCGCCAGCGCATGGAAAGCGGTACCGATGACCATGCCGGTAGCAACAAGCCAGTTCGGAATACGGCGTTCGCGCACGTCGACTGCGGTGGCGATCAGTAGCAGGATAAGAAGGGCGAGGAGATGCAGGGGAATGGCGTAGGCGCCGAGCAGCTGCAGCTTACCGTCGATGATCTGGATGTACATGGCGTGCCGTGTCAAAACGTTTTGAATCCCGCCCCTGGGGTCAGGGGCGGGACCGAAGCATTACGGATTCTTGGCCAGGGCCGCGGCCAGTTCGGTGGAGACCTCGGTGAAGACGAGAACGAGGTTATCGCCCACCAGCTCGACCGATGCGATGATCACGACTGCGATCAGCGCAGCGATCAGGCCGTATTCGATGGCGGTGACACCGTCTTCTTGCTTGATGAAGTTCTTGATCATTTCCATGATATTTCTCCCAGGTTGTCCGTCAGTAGTGGAGGGTTGGTTAGTTGCAGCCTCAGCGCCTTGTCGAGCCGCCGAGCCGTCCTACATCAAGGTGATGCACACGAGGATGCAGATGACAGCCACGAGCGACCAGACCAATGCATGTTCATACTGCGAACTGCCGGTCCCGGCCTGTAGGAAATCGGTGAGCGCTGGCGGTAGATGATCGAGAAAGCACATGTCTGTCCTTCCTTTTTCTGCCGCACATCGTTCGGATTTCTTCAGGCCTCAACGTCAGCGCTGATGTAGTAACTGTAGGTTTTTTCTGACGGCGCGACATCCAACATCCGCCCCTTTCGGGGTAGTACTTATGCGCTTTTTTTCAGGGGAGGATCCGTGACAAAAGTCACGGCTGCGGAAGGACAAACGGCGAGGGCTCAGGACGAGCGGGCAAGCTTGCCGTGCTTGGCGGCGAAGACGTAGAGTTCGAGCCGGTTCGCCACGCCCAGCTTCTTGTAGATGGTGACCAGGTAATTGCGCAGCGTGTGCTCGGAGATGAACAGGCTCTCGGCCAGCGCCTTGTTGGTCAAGCCGTGCCCGCCCACGATCGCATCGACGACCTTGCGTTCCTTTGCCGTCAGCGAATCGAGTTTCTGCATGTGCGGATCGGGCGGCGGCGGCGTGCGCGGCCGGGTCAGTTCCCCGAAGATGCGCGCCATCATGTCGTGCGCCAGCCACATTTCACCTTGATGCACCTTTTCGATGGCGCGCAGGACCACCTCGGCCGGCGCGTCCTTGCGCAGCACGCCGCGCGCTCCGGCCAGCACGGCGCGGTCGAGCGTGGCCTGGTCGCGCATGCCCGTGAACACGAGTGCGCGCGAAACCCCGCTCAAGAGCAGGGCGGGAAGGAAGTCGAGCGAGCAGTCACCGTCCAGGTCGAGGTCGAGCAGGATGACGTCGGGCGACAGCCGGGCCGCGAGTTCGAGCGCTTCCTCGCGATTGGTGGCGCACGCCAGCACGCGCATGCCGTTGCGTTCGCTTTCGATCAGGCGTTCCAGGCCCCACAGCAAGGTCCTGTGGTCGTCGACGAGAAGGATCGAAATGCGGTCGCGGGGTGGGGGGAGTGTCATCGTTGGTCAGAGTGGAATATCGACATGGACCGCGGTGGCATTGTCCGAACTGCCGACGTAGGCGAAGCCGCCAAGCGCAGCCGCGCGCTCCGTGATCGAGCGCGGCGTGAACGGGGCCGCCGGGCCGGACGGGCATTCGTTCTCGATACGGATTTGCAGCCAGCCATTGGAGCGGCGCAGCCTGACGGCGGCGCGGGTGGCGGCCGTATGGCGCCGGATGTTGCTGATCCCTTCGCGCACCAGCTGGACGACTTCGGCTCCGAGTCGGTCGTTGATGTCGAGCACCTCGTCGCCGCTCAGGTCGATGTCGAGGTTGTGGTAGGTCTTGAAATGGTCCGCCTGGGAGCGCAGGGCTTGCAGGAAGGCGGATTCGCCGGAGACCGGGGCGCTGCGCGTGACGCTGGCGAAGCGGCGCAGGTCGCGCACGACGTTATCCGCCATCTCGGCGACCCGGCGCAGCTGCGGGGACACGGGGTTGTCCTGGCCGGTCTCGCGCAGCAGCGCCTGCAAGGCGTACGACAGGCCGATGTACGGCTGCACGGTGCTGTCGTGCAGGTCATTCGAAAACTTCTGGCGTTCGCGCCGGCCGGCCTCGGACGCCATGCGGTCCAGCAGCGCAATGTTCTCGATCACGGGGAAAGCCTGGGCCGCGATCTGCGCAAGGAAGGCCGCGTCGGCCGTACGCAGGTCGCGCCTCGAAGACAGGACGAAGAGCCTGCCTTCGCCGTCGCGCAAAGGAATGGGAGCGCAGATGAAGCTGCGCGCGCCGATCAGGTCGGCCAACTGGCGGCCGGCCTCGGCCGGCATACGCTGCCATTTGCCCGCGCCCTCGTCACGCGAATGGAGGCTTTCTCCCCATTGGGCGAAGTGGTTCCATGCGGACTGGTAAACAGTGGTGGAACGCGGCGCCACGCTGGCGAGCAGGCTCGCCATCTGTTCGTCCAGCTCCTGGCCGGAGGCCGACAATCCCCTGGCGCCGCCCGTGGCGCGCAAGCGCCAGGTCCCCATGTCCCGGTCGCGGATCAGCATCAGGCAACTGGTCGCGTCGAAAAAGCCGCGTGTCTGCTCGAGCACGGAACCGATCGTGTGGTCGACGCCGAAGCGCGGGTTCGACATCCGGCTGACATCGCGCAGGAGCGCGATCCGGCGCCGGCTGTCGAGCAGGGCGCCGCCCCAGTGGGACACCATCCGTCCCAAGGCGAGCAGGAAGGCGGCGCGCAGCAGCACATTGGCCAGCTGGGACTGATCGGCCCAGCCAGTGCAGGACAGCAGGTAAAGAAAGGTACAGGCAAGCGTGACGCGGGCACCCTCGTCGTAACCCCAGCGAAATGCCGCCGTAGCGATAGCAAAGAAAAACAGGAGGAAGATACCGGCAAGCGGGCCGGTGAGCGCCAGCAGCAGGGTGAACCAGCATACGTCGAGCCAGTGGATCAGCCTCGGATGGTGAACCGCCCGTCGGCTTTGCCAGAGCATCAGAATGGCAAGACTGTGAAGGGCATAGCCGGAAAGGACCAGCATGGTGACCGGAGGCGGCTTGCCCAGATCAACTGGATCCACCATGATGGTCAGCAAAGTCGCCAGCGCGAGCACGACCCGCATCTTGGCAATCAACATCAGGTCATCCACGTCGACATCCACGTTCGCACAGATGAACGTGTCACCACGAAATGCATTGCCCACGTCGGCCCCCGCGCAAGTATTAGTATGTTTAAGCAGGATGAATCGGGCTATGTTCTTAGGTCCAAACCAGTGACGGAAAGCACTACGCCGGGCGAATGTAACGGCGTCACAAATAACATTTCACACATTGGAGGACCGAAAGAATCTACAAACTATTGTCATAAAAAATATACCATCTTTATAGTTGATGAGGAAACGGAAATATAAAGTTAACAACATCATTCTGTGTGCATATGAGACAGTCCGCTTGATAATAATCATTGTGCATAATTTGCTGCTGGACATTAAGGTGTCTCGAAGCCATTCCGCCCAGTGTTGAAGCGACCTTAGAGGAAGTTGCTTACATTTGGATGACATAACAGGATTTGTTAGCAGATGTTGTTATCTGTCGCACATGTGGTCAGACCATTGAATACAGAAAATTTCAATATAGAAAACGACAGAGAAAATAATCTATACAAGTCGCTCCATATTCTTTCTTATTGGAATAAATGTTTCTCTCTGCCAAAATATTTAGTGTATGTATAAGAATTTATTTAAAGAAATTTAATTCTCGAAAGCTATAAATGGTGGGATTCATCAATTGTGAATTCATCGATGCGCCTAGGCTTATCCCCTTCAAAAACAGGCAGACTATTGGCAAGTCCGGTTAGCGCATCTTCGCCAGGCATGCTCGCTTGCTTGGCCGCTGCAAGCCGCAACACGCATGCATGGGCCTCACATATACTTGCGCAATGACCACAATCCGCTGCTCCTGGGCCAATCCGGCCAACCCCCGCTACCTCGCCTACCACGACCACGAGTGGGGCGTGCCCCTGCACGACGAGACCACCTTGTTCGAGATGCTCAACCTCGAGGGCGCCCAGGCCGGACTGTCGTGGGAGACCATCCTGAACAAGCGCGACAACTACCGCGCGGCCTTCGACAACTGGGACGCCGTCAAGATTGCCGCCTACGGCGACGACAAGGTGGCCGAGCTGCTGGCCAATCCCGGGATCGTGCGCAACCGCCTCAAGGTGGCGGCGGCGATCACCAACGCCAGGGCTTATCTCGCCATGCGCGAGCAGGGCTTGAGCCTCGACAGCTACCTGTGGGGCTTCGTCGGCGGCCAGCCCATCGTCAACGACTTCGCCGACGGCCAGCGTCCCGCGCGCACCGAGCTGTCGGACCGCATCTCGAAAGACCTGGGCAAGCGCGGCTTCAAGTTCGTCGGCTCGACCATCATCTACGCCTACATGCAGGGGATCGGCATGGTGGACGACCACGATCCGCGCTGCTTCTGCAGGACCGGGCGCTGAGGTGAAGCTGCACGATCACTGGCGCGGGCGCGAACGCTACACCGTCTTCGATGCCGCCTATGGCGACGGCGCCGCCGTGCGCGCGCTGTTCGATGCCTGGCGCGCCGATCCGCAGCGGCCGGCCAGGCTGCACGTGGTGGCCCTGGCCGACGGCCTGATGCCGGGCTTTCACCGCGTCCCGCAGGACGAACCCGGCCTGAGCCTGGACTTGCTGGCGGCGCCGCTGGATGCGGCCCTGGCCCAGCTGTCGGCCAGCCTGGACGCCATCCGCCTGCATCGCGTGACCATGCCTGGCGCCGCGTTCGCGCGTCCGCTGGCGCGGCTCACCGCGCTCGGTGCACGCCTTGCCGCTTTCGGCCTGGACGGGGAGCAGCGCAGCGCGCTCCGGCAGCAGGGCTTCGTATTCGACGGCGACCAGGCCGTGTTCGCAAGCCGCAAGCCGCGCCTGCCGGCGACGCCCACGCCCGAGCGCCGCGCACTGGTGATCGGCGCCGGGCTGGCGGGATCGGGCGCCGCCTACCGCCTGTGCGCGCGCGGCTGGCAGGTGACGCTGCTGGAACGCCATGCGCGCCCGGCGATGGAAGCCTCGGGCAACCTGGCCGGCATCTTCATGCCGCTGCTCTCGCGCGACGACAATATCCCGACGCGCCTGACCCGCGCCGCCTACCTGTACGCGCTGCGCCTGTGGCAGCAGCTGGGCGGCATCGGTGCTGCGATCGAAGGGCAGGCCTGCGGCGTGCTGCAGCTGGCGCGCGATCCCGAACATGCCGCCGTGTCGCGCGCGATCGCGGCCGAAGGCCTCCTGCCGCCCGAATTCGCGCGCTGGCTGGAGCCGGAGGAAGCCGTACGCCTGCTCGGACTGCCCGCGCCGGATGGCGGCTGGCTGTTCCCGCAGGGCGGATGGGCGCGGCCGGGCAGCGTCTGCGAGACCATGCTGGCCGCCTGCAACGGGCGCCTGACCCAGCGCTTCGGCGTGGGCAGCGTGACGCTCGAACGCGCCGGCGAGGCATGGATCGCGCGCGGGAAGGACGGCGTGGAGCTGGGCCGGGCGCCCACCGTGGTGCTGGCCAACGGCGCCGGCGCGCTCCAGCTGCCGCAGGCGGCGGCGCTGCCGATCTCGCTGCTGCGCGGCCAGGTGAGCCATCTCGACGCCGGCCAGGCGCCGGCGCTGCCCGTGGTGCTGTGCCGCGAAGCCTACCTCACGCCGGCTGCGAACGGCATCGTCTGCGCCGGCGCGACCTACGACCCCGATGGCGACCCGCAGCTGCGCGCGGCCAGCCACGAGGAGAACCTGGACCGCATGCGCGCCCTGGTGTCCGACCCGCGGGCGGCCCTGGATGCGCCGCTGGCCGGCCGCGTGGGCTTCCGCTGCGTGGCCCCGGACCGCCTGCCGCTGGTCGGCCGCCTGCCGGATTTCGAGGCCGCCGGCAGCACCGAGCGCCTGCGCGACGTGCCGCGCCATCCCGGCCTGTACTCGCTGCTGGGCTATGCCTCGCGCGGCCTGATCTGGGCGCCGCTGGCGGCCGAACTGCTGGCTGCCCAGCTGGAAGGCGAACCCCTGCCGCTCGAAATGGCCCTGGTCGATGCGCTCGACCCGGCACGCTTCGTCCTGCGCGCCCGCCGCAACAGCTACGCTCCGCGCGCAGTCGGCGACTGAGTTGAAGACTGATCAACATTTCGTTGCTTTGTCGCAATAGAAAACTCCGCGCGCGGAATTGTCAACTTTACGGAGGTATAATTTACTGCTGGTAACTTTTCTTGGGCTGCAGGAATGGAAGAAACACAACATTCAAACGAGCTGTTCATGTTTCTCGCGTCCACCGCGCACGACATGAAGAACTCGATCAGTGTCTTGTCCGGCACGCTCGAGCGCCTGCTCGACGCGGCCTCGCCCGATACCGAAAAGGCTTACCCGCAGATGGCGCAGATGCTGTACCAGACGCGCCGCCTGAACGACAACCTGATGCAGCTGCTGGCCCTGTACAAGCGGGTCGGCAAGCCGGAATATCCCTTCGACGTGCAGCCGCTCGACATCGGCCAGCTGGTCGAGCAGGTGGTGGCGCTGGAGCGCGTGCTGCTGGAGTCGCGCTCGATCGCGCTCGAACTCGACTATGATCCCCACCTGATCTGGCACTTCGACGAAGACTTGATCGTCGGCGTGGTCTCGCACGCCATCAACAACGCCGTGCACTACACGCGCGACCGCATCCGCCTGGCGGTGCGCGAGGTGGACGGCATGCTCGAGATCCGCGTCGAGGACAATGGCACGGGCTTCCCCAAGGCGCTCCTGGCCGCCGGCGGCGCACCCGCCAGCGAAGCCAGTGGCGTGAACTTCCTGACCAACAGCGCCGGCCTGGGCCTGTACTTCTCCGGCGAGGTGGCGAAGATGCACCGCCACCGCGAGCGCCACGGCCGCGTGGCCCTGGAGAACGGCGGTGTGCTCGGCGGCGGCTGCTTCGTCCTGACCCTGCCATGAGCGTCGTTCTCACATCCCCCGCCGCGGCCAATGTGGCCATGGACCAGGTCGACTGGGCCGGCAAGCACTACCTCGTGGTCGACGACTTCGTCGGCGTGCGCCAGCTGCTGCGCGAAAGCCTGCGCAGCCTGGGCGCCAGGAACATCGACCAGGCCTCCAGCGGCGGCGAGGCGATGGGCCTGCTGAACAAGCTGCGCTACGACGTGGTCCTGTGCGACTACAACCTGGGCGAGGGCAAGAACGGCCAGCAGGTGCTGGAGGAAGTCCGCATCCGCAACCTGCTGCTGCCCTCGAGCGTGTTCCTGATGGTGTCGGCAGAGAAGAGCGTCGAGTCGGTGATGGGCGCGGCCGAGCACCAGCCGGACGCCTACCTGGTCAAGCCGATCACCGAAGGCGTGCTGCTCACGCGCCTGAACCGCGTGTGGCGCAAGAAGCAGGTGTTCCGCCTGATCGACCAGGCCTATGCCGAGAAGGACTACCTGCGCGCGGCGCGCCTGTGCGACGAGCAGATCGCCGCCAGCCGCGTGCACGAGATCGAACTGCTGCGCATGAAGGCGCGCCTGATGGAAAAGAGCGGCGAGCCGGGCAAGGCGCGTGAAGCCTACGAGCGCGTGCTGGCCCAGCGCGAATACCAGTGGGCGCGCGCCGGCCTGGCCAAGATCCGCATGGCGGACGGCGAGTTCGAGCAGGCGCGCCAGATGTTCCAGACCGTGATCGCCGAGAACCGCTACTACATCGACGCCTACGACCAGTTGGCCGGCTGCTACAAGGGCCTGGGCATGCACGAGGAAGCGGCCGCGATCCTGGAGCGCGCGGCCAAGCTGTCGCCGAACTCGGTGCCGCGCCAGCGCAAGCTGGGCCAGGCCTGCCTGCGCCTCGGGAACGTGCCGCTGGCCGAGAAGGCCTTCCGCAAGTGCATCGCGATCGGCGAATACTCGATCCTCAAGACGCCGGACGCCTACCTGGGCCTGGCGCGCGTGTGCGGCCTGAAGAACGATCCGAAAGAGGCGCTGCAGCTGCTGCTCACGGCCCAGCGCGAGTTCGGCGCGGACCAGGAAGACCTGCAGCTGCGCGCCAAGATCACCGAGGGCCTGGTCTACCACGAGAGCGGCGACTACCGCCGCGCGCGCAAGGCCGGCGACGAGCTGGAAGAGCTGTTGCAGAACAACCCGACGCGGCCCGACACCGCCACCTGCCTGGAGATGGCGACCCTGCTGTTCGCGGTCGGCGTCAAGGACGCCCCGGTGGAGCTGCTGTGCTACGTGGTGCGCAACAACCACGACAACACCCTGCTGCTGGACGAAGTGCAGAACATCTTCGACAAGGCGCGCATGGGCGAGGAAGGCGAGGTGCTGGTACGCGGCGCGCGCAAGGAAGCGGTGGACCTGATGAACCAGGGCGTGCTGCTGTGGAAGACCGGCAAGCTGCCGGAAGCGGTGGAGTGGATGCGCAATGCGCGCAAGGCGCTGCCGAACAACGTGCGCATCCTGTTCAACGCGGTGCAGATCCTGATCTCGCACATGCAGCAGCGCGGCTACGATCCCGACCTGGACGCCGAGGCGCACGACATCCTGGAGCGCGTCGACTACCTGCAGCCGGGCCAGCAGCGCTTCGCGCAGCTGATGGAGCAGCTCACGCAGCTGCTGCCGAAACCGGCGGAACCCGAGGCGCCGGCGGCGGAAGAAAGTGCCGGCGCCCCCGCGGCGGAAGAAAGCGCGACCGAGGCGCCGGCCTAGCGCAAATCAGCGGCAAATTAGCGGCAAATTAGCGGCAACATTCGCGCACCTGGCCCGCCTGCACGCCGGCGCCGCGGGCTTCCCCCGCCCCATGGCGCCGCAGCAGCTGCGCGCACAAGACCTCGATGTCGTGGCTGCCGTCGCGGCGCCGCGCGGCATGCGCCGCATCGCGCAGCGCGCATTCCGCCACGTGCTGGCCGAGCGCGCGGTAGCTCTCGAACTGCGCATCGTCGAACCATTGGTCCGCCGTGCTCTGGTGCGGATAATCCGGGTGCAGGCGCCGGTAGTTGAGCAGGTCGGCGTTCTCGTTGCCGACGATGGCGGGCTTGATGTACAGGAGCACGCCATCCACGCCGCCGCGGTCGGCCTGGCTGTAGCGGATCACGCCCGCCGCGCAGCTGGCGCCGCACAAGCCGCTGTCCTTCCTCGGGTCCAGGCGCGAGACGTCGAGGTCGATGCGCACGTGCAGGTCGGTGGCGCAGCGCCGGATCGCGTTGCCCAGGTCCTCGAAGGCCAGCTCGCGGTCGCTCGCCACGTCGACCGCGACCACCAGGCGGCAGCGGCGCCGCACCAGTTCATGGATGCCGAGGTTGTCGAAGTGGCCGCCGTCGGACAGGTGGACGTAGCGGGCGTTGGTGTTGGTCATGCCGAACAGCTCGGCCAGGAGGCTGAACAGCCCGATGCGCGGCGAGGAACTGGTCCAGGTGGAGCGACGCGGATTGGGGCACCAGCGCCCGAGCCGCACGTTAAACATGGTCATCAGGAAGTTCAGCGGCGGCGAGGAGTGCGCGCCCATGTTGGGACTGGCCGCCGCACCCGACAGCGCCACCGCCATCCCGAGCCGCACGCCGGCGTCGTCGTCGGTGCCCACACCCGAACGCGAGCCGTACAGGGCGGTGGGACGGTAGCAGCCGCGCGCCGATTCACCGCCCTGGGCACCATGTTGCCCCTGGACGCCCTCCGGCAGCGGCGGCAGTTCGAAGCCGCACCAGCGCGGCGTGAACGCGAACGAGGCCGCGCGCCGCGTGCGCCAGGCCAGTTCCTCCCCGCTCACCAGGCTGAGCGAGGTGTTGATGATGGGGTAGGGACGCTGGGCGCGCAGCTCCGCCAGCAGCAGGTCGTCGCTGGGATCGAAGCCGGTGAAGGGATGCGGGCGGCGCGCGCGGTTGCTGGCGCCGAAGTAGGCGCGCACCACGCGGTTGCGGTACAGCATATAGAGCGAGAACTTGTTGATGTCGACCCGCCAGCCGAGCAGCAGCGCGGCGCCCATGAATATGGCAAAGGCGAAAGCCAGGGTGTCGCCGCCGGTGGCCAGGGTGGCGCGTGCATGGGCGGCGTACACGCACGCGAGCTGGGCGTGCGCGCAATCCACGCTGGGGTAGGCGACGACGGCCTGGACCAGGGCGCTCAGCAGGGCGAAGATCCCCACCGTGAACACATAGGGCGCCAGGCGCGCCGCCAGCTCCAGCCGCGATGGGCCCAGGGCGCGCATGCCGGCGCCGGTTCCTGTCCATGTGCCGCTGCCGGCCTTCAGGCCGAAGGCCGTCATCGCCAGCCAGCCGAGCAGCGTGCCGAGGTTGGACCAGGGCTCGTAGGTGAGCCAGGCCCAGTGCAGCAGCGGCGCAAAGAAGAAGCTCACGCCGAAGGCCGCCAGCCAGGTGAGCGCGAAGATCGCGGACCAGGCGCCCTGGCGGCTCCACCATTCGCGGCTGGCGTCGCTGTACAGGCGGCCGATCAGGCCGATCATCAGCGTCATGGTGCCCGCGAACAGGGCCATCATCAGCGGCATGCCGAAGCTGGCGAGGGCGATGGCGTTGTTCAGCACCGGATGCGTGGCCGGATCGGGCAGCAGCGACAGGCCGCCGAGCAGCAGCAGGGTGCCGAGGGTGAGGGCGCCCATCGCGCACAGGAAGTGCGACAAGCCTTCGCCCAGCTCGGCGCGGGTCAGGTCGCGCAGCGGCCGCTCGCTGCTCAGGCGCGCGTCCAGCGCCAGCACGGCGGCGGCCAGCGGCAGCAGGGTCGCCAGCCCCCACAGCGCCTGCAGCATCCGTTCCAGCGCGGCGCCGGCGAACAGCGGCACCCCGGGCGCGAAGCTGCGTCCCGCCTCCAGCAGCAGCAGCGCCACCACGCAGGCCCCGGCCGCGCACAGCGCGTAGCCGGCGCGCCGGTAGGCGCTGGCGCGGTCGTGCGCCAGGTACCAGCCGCAGGCCCAGACGATGAAGTAGACCAGGCCTGGCGCCAGCAGCCATCCCCAGCGCTCGCGCAGGGCGGCCGGCAGCATGCCGTGCCAGGCGTGCAGCTCGCCGCCGTGCGGCCACAGCCCCACGCTGCCCAGGAAGCCGGCCAGCAGCAGCGGCAGGTTGATGCACCACAGGACCGCGCCCTGCGACAGGGGAAAGCGACGCAGTCCGCGCGAGCTTTCGGGCTTGCTGGAGATCGACAGCGCGATGCAGAACACCGCGACGAGAAACAGCAGCACGCCGAGCACCCAGGCGGCATCGGCCAGGTGCGCCCATGGGCCGTCCGGCGCGACCACGCGGTGCACGGCCCACACGCAGGCGCGCGGCAGCAACAGCAGGGCGCACAGCCAGGCCACCAGCATGGCCAGGTTCAGGCCCGTGTTGCGCACGTAGGTGCCGATCAGGGTCCAGGTGTCGGCGCTGAACATGCCGCCGCGCGGCGACAGGTAATTGCTGTACTGGCGCAGGAAGCGCACCGCCGGCGCCTCCGCCCCGCCCGCGCCGGGCGCGAGCATGGCCTCGGCCGCCGCGACGTCGCCGCCGTGCGCATGGATGCAGCGCGACAGCCAGCCGCCGATGAAGCCGCCGCCCGAAACGGTGGACAGGTAGTCGACGCGGCGCAGCAGCTGTTGGCCGGCCAGGGCCTGCAGCACGCCCAGCCCGAAGGTGGCGCTGCGCACTCCGCCGCCGGACAGGGCCAGCCCCACCAGCTGGCTGCCGTGGGCGCGGCCCAGCAGCTGCCCGGTGTCGGGAGGAAGCGGGGCGAGATGGGGCGGGGACGAGGGCTGCCGCGCACCCGGGCGGAGCAGGTCGAGTTCGTCCTCGAAGACCTGGCCGAACACGGCGCCGGCGCAGCCGTCGAGGCAGCGCAGGGTGGCGGCGTCGAGGCCTTCGCCGGGCAGCAGGCCGTGGCGGCGCCGCAGGCGGGCGATGGCGTCGCCCAGCTCGGCCAGCGAGGCCGCCTGGGCGGGAGGACGGCAGCCGGCCGCTTCGAGCTTGCGGCGCAAGTCGGCCACCTGGGCCGGTGTGAGGCTGGAGAAATCGGCAGGTTTCATGCGCGCTCCGGCAAGATCCTGCTGAAAAGCCGGGCTGCAAGTCGAGCTGAAAAAGCGGGCGCAGTGAGGAGTAGCCGGGCGCGGCCGGGCGCAGCAGGGCGGACCGGTCCGCCCGGATAGTTCAGCACGCCTGGCGGGCAGGCACCTCCGGCAATATCAAGCGGCGCGTCAAGCGCACATGCGCTGCATCAAGCCTGCTTCAAGCCTGGTGTCAAGCCTTGTCGGCCTTGCTGCGTGCGGAGCGTGTGCTCCGGCCCGGCGCCGGATTGCCGTTCGGCGCGGCATCGGCGCCGCCGCCGCTGCTTCCAGGGCCGCCTTTGCCGGCTTCCGGCGCCCCGCCCGACACGTCGAGCGGCGAACCGCCTTCCTTGCCGCCCGGACCTCCCTTGCTATCCATGCCGGCGCCAGCGTCGGCCGGCATGGCGCTGGCCACGGCCTGGCGGAATTGGTCCTGGAGCAGGTTCCACCACGCTAAGGCTGCTGCCGGCATGGCCGCGCCCGGCGCGGCGGGGGCGCCGTCGGCCTGCTGCTGGGGCTGTTGCGCTTGCGCCTGCTCCTGTTTCTGCGGCGGAGCGGAGGCGGGCGCGGCGGATTGCGCCGCCTGGCTGAAGAACTGGGCGAAGGGCGCCATGGCGGCGTCGCCGTTGCCGGCCCCGCCCATGGCCTGGGCCATGCTTTCGCCCATCGACTTCAAGGTGGCGATGGTGCCGCGTTGCACTTCCAGCGCCTGGATCGTGCCGCGCAGCATGCCGATATTCAGGTTCAGCCAGGATTCGACCGCCCTCAGGTCGGCGATCTTCTTGTCCAGCTCATCGGTCGACAGGGTGCTGCCGGACATGCCCGGCACAGTCACGCCGGGGATGTTCATGCTGCCCCAGAGATTCTTGACGAATTCCAGCGTATCGGTCATTCCGGCCACGTTGGGCATGGGAGGCTTGAGCATGGTGGTCTCCGTAGGTTGGTCTGCCTAGCGTAGCAGATAACTAACAGTCCGGCCACGGCGCGCCCGCGTCCGGCACGCTACACTAGCGCCATGAGTTCTTCGTTCTTCCGCCAACGGCGCCGGGCGCTGGTGCTCGGCACGCTGATCGTGCTGCTGCACTGGCTGGCCTTGCGCGTGCTGGAAGCGCACATGGGCGCGCCGCGCCAGTTCGCCGCCGGCAGCGGCGGAGCAAGGTCCATGCTGGCCCAACT
>CBIHLT010000139.1:0-13931 GCA_966210615.1 uncultured Massilia sp. | reverse complement strand
ATGGGGCGTTTGCCTGCGATAACGTGGAGGCGACGTATCGGCAGCTGAGCCAGCGAGGGGTGGAGTTTCTGGAGCCGCCGACCTCGCAGCCGTGGGGATCGTTTGCGAAGTTCAGGGATTCGGAGGGGAATACTTTCGTGCTGTCGTCGTCTTGAGCGTTGCGCGGTACTGCTGGCGTTACGGCCGATTTAAGGAACTTGGGTTCCGGACTTCGCCGGAAGGACGGTTTTAAAGGTTGTGGCAAGCTCATCCTCGGCGTTCGAGCGGAGGCTGAACCTGGGTTTGCGCGCAAGCGAGTACACAATAAAATGCCCGCCCCTCTTGCGAGGGAGCGGGCATTGTTTCTACTGCATGCAGCGGATGAAGCTTAAGCGCTTTCCTTCAACTGCTCCAGGATGGCCGGATTCTCGAGGGTCGACACGTCCTGGGTGATCGCCTCGCCCTTGGCCAGCACGCGCAGCAGGCGGCGCATGATCTTGCCCGAGCGGGTCTTCGGCAGGTTGTCGCCGAAACGGATCTCCTTTGGCTTGGCGATCGGACCGATCTCCTTGGCCACCCAGTTGCGCAGCTCGGCCGCCAGCTTCTTGGCCTCCTCGCCGCTCGGTCGCGCCTGCTTCAGCACCACGAAGGCGCAGATCGATTCGCCGGTGGTCTCGTCCGGCTTGCCCACCACCGCGGCTTCCGCCACGATCGGGTTCGCCACCAGCGCCGACTCGATCTCCATCGTGCCCATGCGGTGGCCCGACACGTTCAGCACGTCGTCGATGCGGCCCGTGATCGTGAAGTAACCCGTGTCCTTGTTGCGGATCGCGCCGTCACCGGCCAGGTAATACTTGCCGCCCAGTTCTTCCGGGAAGTAGCTGGTGCGGAAGCGGTCCGGGTTGTTCCAGATGGTGCGGATCATCGACGGCCATGGACGCTTGACCACCAGGATGCCGCCCTGCCCGTTCGGCACGTCGGCGCCCGCTTCGTCCACGATCGCGGCCATGATGCCCGGCAGCGGCAAGGTGCACGAACCCGGCACCAGCGGCGTTGCGCCCGGCAGCGGGGTGATCATGTGGCCGCCGGTCTCGGTCTGCCAGAAGGTGTCGACGATCGGGCAGCGCTCCTGGCCCACGTTCTTGTGGTACCACATCCAGGCTTCCGGGTTGATCGGCTCGCCGACCGATCCCAGCAGGCGCAGGCTGGACAGGTCGAAGCTCTTCGGGTGCACCTTGGCGTCCGCATCCGAGGCCTTGATCAGCGAGCGGATCGCGGTCGGCGCGGTGTAGAAGATCGAGACCTTGTGCTTGGCGATGGTTTCCCAGAAGCGGCCGGCGTTCGGGTAGGTCGGCACGCCCTCGAACACGATCTGGGTCGCGCCCACGGCCAGCGGGCCGTAGGCGATGTAGCTGTGGCCGGTCACCCAGCCGATGTCGGCGGTGCACCAGTAGACGTCGTCCGGCTTGATGTCGAAGGTCCATTTCATCGTCATCGCGGCCCACAGCAGGAAGCCGCCGGTCGCGTGCTGCACGCCCTTCGGCGTGCCGGTCGAACCCGAGGTGTAGAGGATGAACAGCGGATGTTCCGCGTCGACCCATTCCGGTTCGCATTCGGCGCTCTGGCCTTCCAGCAGCTCGTGCAGCCAGAGGTCGCGGCCTTCCTTGAAGGCGATGTTGCCGCCGGTGCGCTTGTAGACGATCACGTCCTTGATGGTGTCGCAGCCGCCCAGGGCCAGCGCTTCGTCGACGATGGCTTTCAGCGGCAGCGACTTGCCACCGCGCAGCTGTTCGTCGGCGGTGATGACGGCCACGGCGCCGGCGTCGATGATGCGTTCCTGCAGCGACTTGGCCGAGAAACCGCCGAACACCACCGAGTGGGTGGCGCCGATGCGGGCGCAGGCCTGCATGGCGGTCACGCCTTCGATCGACATCGACATGTAGATGACGACGCGGTCGCCCTTCTTGATGCCGCGCGATTTCAGCGCGTTGGCGAACTTGCAGACGCGCTCGTGCAGCTCGCGGTAGCTGGCCTTGGTCACGCTGCCGTCATCCGCCTCGAAGATGATGGCGGTCTTGTCGGCGTTGCCGTTCTTCAGGTTGCGGTCCAGGCAGTTGTAGGAGGCGTTCAGCTGGCCGTCCGGGAACCACTGGTAGAAAGGCGCATTGGATTCGTCGAGGACGGTGTTGAACGGCTTGTGCCATTCGATGTGCTCGCGGCCCTGGCGGCCCCAGAAGCCTTCGTAGTCGCTGGCTGCCTCGGCGCACAGCTTCTCGTACTCGGCCATGCCCTTGATCGCCGCCTTCTCGGCGAACGCCGGCGGCGGCGGGAACACACGGTTTTCCTGAAGAGTGAATTCTTCGTGATTCGTCTCGTGCTCAGCCATTCCAGTCTCCATAGTTAGTAGTAAGTTTTATCAGACACCTTAGGGGTGCTCGCTTACTGAGCCCTTACAGGGCCTTCGCCCACTGTCATTCTACCAACGCCGCCTGCAAGGAGCTCAGGAACCGGCAAAACACGTCCTACGATCGCGCCGCCGCCATGTCCCGGCGCAACATTGCTTCGAGCTGGTCGGCCGGCACAGGTCGGCTGTACAGATAACCCTGCATCTCGTCGCAGCCATAGCCCTGGAGAATGCGCGCCTGCTCCCGGGTCTCCACGCCTTCGGCCACCACCGAGAAATTGAAGGCGCGCGCCAGCCGCGTGATCGCGTCGACGATGGCCGACTCGGTGCTGCTCTCCTTCAGCGCGCGCACGAAGGACTGGTCGATCTTGAGCGCATCGAAGGGAAATCGCTGCAGGTAGCCCAGGCTCGAATAACCGGTGCCGAAGTCGTCGATCGCCACCTTGACGCCCAGCGCGTTGATGCCGCGGATCAGGGCTTCGAACAGCTCGGTATCGTGCAGCATCTGGCTTTCGGTCAGCTCGATCTGCAGGAAGGACGGCGCCAGCCCGGTGCGCCGCAGTACGCCCGCCAGGAAGGCCGGGAACTGTTCGATCTGGGCGTTCGCCGCCGACAGGTTGACGGCCACCGGCACCGCCGGCAGGCCGGCGTCCTGCCAGGCGCGGTTCTGGCGGCAGGCGGTTTCCAGCACCCAGCGGTCGATGCGGCCGATCAGGCCGCAGTCCTCCGCCACCTCGATGAACTCGCCCGGCATCACCAGGCGGCCGCCCGGCTGCTGCCAGCGCACCAGGGCTTCCATGCCGGTCAGCGCGGAGGTGGCAGGGGCTACCTTGGGCTGGTAATGCAGCACCAGTTCGCCGTTGCGCAGCGCCTGGTGCAGCGCGCTCTCGATCGCCAGGCGGCGGTCGGCGCGCTCGCTGATCTCGCGGGTGAAGAAGTGATAGTGATTGCGCCCGCTCAGCTTGGCCCGGTGCATGGCGGCGTCGGCATGCTTGAGCAGCACGCCGGCTTCGCCGCCGTCGGCCGGATACAGGGCGATGCCGACGCTGGCGGTCAGGTTCAGTTCCGCGTCCCCGATGTGGAAAGGCTGTCCCACCGCCTGCAGGATGTGCTCGGCCACGCGCACCGCGTCGCTGCTGCTGCGGATTTCCGGCTGCAGCACCGTGAATTCGTCGCCGCCCTGGCGGCTGACCGTGTCGACCGAGCGCACGCTGTCCAGCAGGCGCTGCGTGACTTCCTGCAGCAGCAGGTCGCCGACCTCGTGGCCGAGCGAATCGTTGATGTGCTTGAAACCGTCGAGGTCCACGTACAGCAAGGCCAGCTCGCCATGGCGGTCGCGCGCCTGCCCGATGGCGTGCGCCAGGCGCTCGTGCAGCAGGGCCCGGTTGGGCAGGCCGGTCAGGTGGTCGTGGCGCGTCAGGTGCGACATCTTCATGTGCATCGCCCGCGCTTCGCTGACGTCGTGGAACACCACCACGCCGCCAACCACCTGCCCTGCCCGGTCGTGCACTGGCGCGGCGGCATCCTCCACCGCGCGGCGCGCGCCGTCGCGCCGCACCAGTTCGGTGTCGATGCTCAGGCCGACCCGCCGGTTGGCCTGGATCGCCAGGGTCAGCGGACAAGGCAGCGGCGCGCCGTCGGAATGGGACACCAGCCGGAGCACGTCGGGCACCTGCTGCCCTTCGGCCTGCGCCAGGCTCCACCCGGTCAGGGCTTCGGCGGCCGGGTTGAGCCAGGTGACGCCCCCCTTGGTGTCGGTGACGACCACCCCGTCGCCGATCGAGTTGAGCGTGACCTGGGCCCGTTCCTTCTCTTCGAACAGCGCCGCTTCCGCACGGCGCCGCGCCACGAACTGGCCGAGCAGGCTGCCGACGGTCTCCATCATCTTGAGCAGCCCCTCGTCCGGCGCGACGACGCTGCGCGAGAAGAATTCGACCACGCCCAGCAGCTCGCCGCCCGCCGTCACCGGAAAGGCGAAGGCCGCGTGCAGGTCGGCGCCGAGGGCCTCGCGCACGCGCGGGAAGCCGCCGTCGGTCGCGATGTCGGTGATCCACTCGGGCTGGCGGCTGTTCCAGACCCGCCCGGGCAGCCCTTCGCCGCGGCCCATGCGGCGCACCCGGGAGACTTGTTCGAAGGCCGCCGTTTCGTGCTCGCGGCTCCAGAACTCGCAGCAATGCAGGTCCTCGCGCTCGGTATCGAGCATCCAGATCGCGCCCACGCACCAGCCGATGGCGCCGCAAATGGCCTGCAGCACCTTCGGCCCGGCCTCGGCCAGGTTGGCGGATTCGACCAGCGCGGCCGCCGCCGCTTCCTGCGCGGCCAGGCGCCGCATTGCCGCGCGCCGGCTGCTGATGTCGTGCAGAAAGGCGTGGAAGCGCCGCTCCTGCCCGTGGCCGGTGGTCCAGACCGTGAGCTCCACCGGCAGCTGCCGGCCATCGCGGTGGCGCACCATGGTTTCGATGCGGCGGTTGAGGAAGCGCGTGCGCCCGCTCGCCAGCTGGCGGATCAGGCGGCCGGCGCGCGGCCGGTGCGAGCGCGCCGGCAGCAGCAGCTCCGGCAGGTTGCGGCCGGCCGCTTCGCCGCGCGGCCAGCCGAGGGTCGCCTCCGCCTCGCGGTTCCAGGCGACCACCGTGCCGTTCACATCCATCGCGATATAGGCGTCGCGCGCGGTCTCCAGGACACTGCGGGCCTCGTCCTCGCTCTGGCGCAGGGCCTGCTCGCTGCGCTCCAGGCCGGCGTTCGAGGCTGTCAGGGCGGCGTTGCTGTCGCGTAGCTCGGCGGTGCGCTCGCGCACCTGCCGTTCGATGGTGACGGTGCGCCCGACCATCACCAGCAGGAAGGTGCTGAGCAGCCCGGTGAACATCAGCGCCACCACCCGCGCGCTCCATGCCATCGGCGAGCGGTAAGGCAGAGGATTGTTGCTGTCGAGGGTGAAGGTGAATTCCCAGGGCCGGCCGCCCACGGCGATGGTGACGCGGTGGACCATGCCGACGCGCTCCGCGGCATGCCGGGTGTAGCTGGACGCCGCGTCCGCGGAGGGGCGCGGCGCCTCCACCAGCAAGCGGCCGCCGGGCGTGCCGAGGTCGGTCAGGCGGATGCGGATGCCCGTCATGTCCATGCCGCGCAACAGGTCGCCCATCATCACTTCGACCCGCAGCACCGCGCACACATAGCCGCGCAGCGCGGCGCGGCGCTCCTCCACCGTCGCCAGCGGCTCGCCGGCCAGGTAGGCCGGCGCCAGGATCAGCACGCCGCTGCGCTCGCTTGCCAGGTCCACCAGGCCGACGCTGACGCTGGCCGTCGCGCGTCCGCTGTCGCGCGCCTGTTGCAGGGCTGCCAGCCGCTCCGGGTCGGAGGACAGGTCGAAACCGAGGACGCTGTTGCGGACCGGCTCCATGAAGGTGACCGGGGTGTACTCGGCGCGCCAGTCCGCCGGCACCAGGGCGCCCTGCGCGCCGAGCACCCGGATGCCGTCCGGCGCGTAGCCTTGCGCGCGCATGGCCGCTTCGTAGTCCGCGCGCTGGGCGGCCGTGATGCGCGGAATCCAGGAAATGGCGTGCAGGTTCGGGTGGCGCCTGAGCAGGTCGCCGACCAGGCGGCGGAAGGCGCCGCGGTCGAGCGGCGCCTCGCTGAGCGTGAGGAAGCCGGCCACCGCGTGCAAGGCCTCGGTGTATTCGGTGAGTTTTTGCTCGAGGTTGTTCGCGATCAGTTCGCTGCGCCGGGTGAACTCCGCCTGGGCCTGCTCGCGCTCGAGCGCGCTGGTGCGTGTGAACAGCAGCGAGATCACGGCCAGCAGCACCAGCATCGGCAGGGTCGCCAGCACGCGGCTGCGCCGCGTGATGGAACGCGGGTCGGCGGTCCAGAGCAGGTACAGGGGCAGCCCGATCAGCACGCCGATGCTGTCCGCCACCCACCAGGTGAACCAGTTGAAGCCGGCGTCGCCGCGTGCCAGCACGCCGGTCAGCCACAAGGTGCCGATGCCGGCCGAGGCGGCGATCAGGCAGGCCACGGGGCCGGCGAGCGCGAGCATGGCCGCGATGCGTCCCAGCCCCGCCGTCCCGGCCGCCAGGCTGCAGCGGCGCACCAGGGCCGCCCCCGCGAGCGCCTGGGCAGTGGCGCCGGCCGCGATGCCGGACGCGGCAATGGCCGCGGCCCCCAGGTCGCCGGTGGTGCCCACGGTGACTTGCAGGCTGAGGAGGAAAGAACCGAGGAGGACGCCCGGCCAGGCGCGGTCGCCGAAATGCAGCAGACCGACAAGCGCGATCCCCGCGGACGGCCAGACCGACGCCGCGTAGCTGGGCGGAACCGCCGACAGCAGCGCCAACCACCCGAGCAGGTAGTATTCCGCTGCCAACATCACAATGGCCGCGATCCGCTGCGAGGTCGAGGAGGCCATGGCCAGTCGATTGCGTGAAGGTGACAGCCAGTATAGCGCTCCCGCTTTGGAAGGATGATTTGTTTGCAAATCGCTATCGTGCGGCCGTACCCCCCCCTGCCGCCCCCTTGGGGAGCCCCTTGCTCGGCGTTGCTAAGCAGCAATAAGCAACTTCCGAAGCCGGGGAAACGGGCGCCGGGCGCGGACATGAATGCAGCCGGCGGTGTAGAATGCTCAGCTGTTTTGTCGCATTCCTGGAGTCTGTTTCCCGATGTCGCATCCTGCACCGAACAACGGAGCCCCCAAGCTCACCCCGCTCAACCGATTGATTTTCGCCAGCCGCTGGCTGCAGCTGCCGCTCTACCTGGGCCTGATCCTGGCGCAGTGCGTCTACGTTTTCCATTTCTGGGTCGAACTGAAAGACCTGATCGGCGCCGCGATGGGCAACGTCGCCTCGCTGCAGCACATTCTGGACGTGGTCACCGTGCCCGGCGCGGCGCGCCCGACCAAGCTGACCGAGACGACCATCATGCTGGTGGTGCTCGGGCTGATCGACGTGGTCATGATCTCGAACCTGCTGATCATGGTGATCGTCGGCGGCTACGAAACCTTCGTCTCGCGGATGCACCTGGAGGGCCACCCGGACCAGCCGGAATGGCTGTCGCACGTGAACGCCTCGGTGCTCAAGACCAAGCTGGCGATGGCGATCATCGGCATCTCGTCGATCCACCTGCTCAAGACCTTTATCAATGCCGCGAACTACACCGCGGAGACGATGATGTTCCAGACCATCATCCATTGCGCGTTCCTGCTGTCGGCCATGGCCATCGCCTACACCGACCGCATCGTCATGACGACCCACCACGCAAAGCATTAACTTCCACTCATCGAGAACTTCCATGGCAACTGTCATCACCCAGAGCGACCTGATCGAATCGGTCGCCGCCGCACTGCAGTACATCAGCTACTACCACCCGGCCGACTACATCCAGCACCTGGCGCGCGCCTATGAAGCCGAGCAGAGCCCGGCCGCCAAGGACGCGATCGCCCAGATCCTGACCAACTCGCGCATGTGCGCGGAAGGCAAGCGCCCGATCTGCCAGGACACCGGCATCGTCAACGTGTTCCTGAAGGTGGGCATGGGCGTGCGCTTCGAAGGCTTCACCGGTTCGGTGACCGACGCCGTCAACGAAGGCGTGCGCCGCGCCTACAACTTCGCGGACAACAAGCTGCGCGCCTCGATCGTGGCCGACCCGCACTTCGAGCGCAAGAACACCAAGGACAACACCCCGGCCGTGGTCCACATGGAGCTGGTGGAAGGCGACACCGTCGACGTCAAGCTGGCGGCCAAGGGCGGCGGCTCGGAGAACAAGACCAAGTTCGTGATGCTGAACCCGTCCGACTCGCTGGTCGACTGGGTCATCAAGACCGTGCCGCTGATGGGCGCCGGCTGGTGCCCGCCGGGCATGCTGGGCATCGGCATCGGCGGCACCGCCGAGAAGGCGATGCTGATGGCGAAAGAGTCGCTGATGGAAGACATCGACATGTACGAGCTCAAGCAGCGCGGCCCGCAGAACAAGCTGGAAGAACTGCGCATCGAGCTGTGCGACAAGATCAACGCGCTGGGCATCGGCGCCCAGGGCCTGGGCGGCCTGACCACCGTGCTGGACGTGAAGATCAACATGTACCCGACCCACGCGGCCTCCAAGCCGGTGGCGATGATCCCGAACTGCGCCGCCACCCGCCACGCCCACTTCGTGCTGGACGGCTCGGGCCCGGCCTATATCGAACCGCCGGCGCTGTCGACCTGGCCGGACGTGCACTGGACCCCGGACACCGAGAAGTCCAAGCGCGTCGACCTGAACACCCTCACCAAGGAGGAAGTCGCGTCGTGGCAGCCGGGCCAGACCCTGCTCCTGAACGGCAAGATGCTGACCGGCCGCGACGCCGCCCACAAGCGCATCCAGGACATGCTGGCCAAGGGCGAGCAGCTGCCGGTGGACTTCACCAACCGCGTGATCTACTACGTCGGCCCGGTCGATCCGGTGCGCGAGGAAGTCGTGGGCCCGGCCGGCCCGACCACCGCGACCCGCATGGACAAGTTCACCGACATGATGCTGGAGCAGACCGGCCTGATCGCCATGATCGGCAAGGCGGAGCGCGGCCCGGCGGCGATCGAATCGATCCAGAAGCACAAGTCGGCCTACCTGATGGCGGTGGGCGGCTCGGCCTACCTGGTGTCGAAGGCGATCAAGTCGGCCAAGGTGGTCGGCTTCGAGGACCTGGGCATGGAAGCGATCTACGAGTTCGAAGTCACCGACATGCCGGTGACCGTGGCCGTCGATTCGACCGGCACCTCGGTGCACATCACCGGTCCGAAGGAGTGGGCCGCGAAGATCGAGTCGCTGAAAGGCATCCCGGTCGCCACCGTGTAAAGCAGGGTGGGCGGCTTGGCCGCCCACGCGTCCAACCCCACTTCGCGCCGCCGAACATGACATCCAACCTGCCCCAAAGCGCCCCGGTCGGCGTGTTCGACTCGGGCGTCGGCGGCCTCTCGGTGCTGCGCCACATCCAGGCGCAGCTGCCGCACGAACATCTCCTGTATTTCGCCGATTCCGGCTTCGCTCCTTATGGCGACAAGCCCGAGGACGTCGTCGTCGCGCGCGTGCTGTCGATTGCCGACTACCTGGCCACGCACGGGGTCAAGGCCCTGGTCGTGGCCTGCAACACCGCCACCGTGGCGGCCGTGCGCAAGCTGCGCGAGCGCTATCCCGCGATGCCCATCGTGGGCGTCGAACCCGGCCTGAAACCGGCCGCGGCCAGCACCCGCAACGGCAAGGTCGGCGTGCTCGCGACCGAACGCACGTTGCGGGGATCCAAGTTCCTCGCGCTGCGCGACCAGATCCACGAGGCCACCGGGGCCGATTTCCTGCTGCAGCCCTGCGTCGGCCTGGTCGACCAGATCGAATTCGGCGCGCTCGATTCGGCGGAGACCGCCGCCATGCTGGAGCGCTATATCCATCCCCTGCTGGACCAGGGCGCCGACACCCTGGTGCTGGGCTGCACCCACTATCCACTGGTGCGCGCCTCGATCGAGCGCGTGCTGGCCAGGGCGGGCCGTGCGGATGTGGCGCTGATCGACACCGGCGACGCCGTGGCGCGGCAACTGGCGCGCCTGCTGGAAGCCGAACACCTGCTGCGCACGGCGGGCGGGCAGCCGGCCAGCCTGACCGGGTTCACCAGCGCCAGCAGCGCGGCCTTGACGGCGGCGTTCGGCAGTTTGCTGGGGATTGATCCGCCGGTGCATGAGGTGGAGATTGCGGCGCCGGTGGTGAGCCAGTAAGCGCCGGGGTCTGCCAGCGAACTTGGGTTCCCGCCTCCGCGGGAATGACGGTTTGAGGACGCCGACTGCCGGCGTGCCTTGTGGCCCGCAACCTCAGCACGTCATTTCCGCGAAGGCGGGAATCCAAGTTTACAAGCACACGACCACCCTCCGCTTCCCCACCCACATTTAAATTTGCCACTTTGCCGCGGAGTTTGTATAATCTTGTTCTGTCTCGACAACGACGAGACAGAAAGCAAGTCAGTGGTGGCTGTAGCTCAGTTGGTAGAGTCCAGGATTGTGATTCCTGTTGTCGTGGGTTCGAGTCCCATCAGCCACCCCAAGAATTCCAGCGCTAAAGGCTGCCCGTCACCAGACCGGCGGCCTTTTTGCTTTGGTGCGCTGCCTGTCCTTTCGGCTGAGTTCCGGATGGCAATACACCTTTCCCACCCTCGCCCCGCCGCGGGTGATATGCTTGAATCATCCCGGCCCACCGCGCGCCCTTCATGCCCCCCGACCGCTCATCCGACCCGCACATTTCGCGCCTCGCCGCAAAGAAGCGCCCGGCGGTCCGCTACGTCATCGCCTTCCTGAGCGCCTTCTGCCTGCTCCTGGTCGCCTTCGTCAGCTGGGATGCCTGGCAGGCGCGCAAGCAGCGACTGGCGGACACGGCCACCGTCACCGCGAACATGGCGCTCGCGCTCGCCGCCCAGGGCGAGAGCACGATCCGCGTGGTCGACACGGTCCTGGCCGGCGTGGTCGAGCGCATCGAGCACGACGGCCTGGACCGCACCGACCGCCAGCGCCTGCGCACCCACCTGCGCAACATGGTGTCGCAGGTGAACGAACTGCACGGCCTGTTCGTGTACGGCGCCGACGGCAGCTGGGTCGTCACCGCGCTCGACGAGCCGATGCAGGGCAATAATTCGGACCGCGCCTACTTCCGCCACCACCGCGTCAGCAAGGACCGCGGCGTGTACGTCGGCCTGCCCGTGCGCAGCCGCTCCACCGGCGTGTGGATCCTGCCGGTCTCGCGGCGCCTGAACAATCCCGACGGCTCCTTCGGCGGCGTGGTCCTCGGCAGCATACGCGTGGACCACTTCTCGCAGCTGTACGAGCGCTTCGACACCGGCCAGTCCGGCACCATCCTGCTCATGCACGACAACGGCACCCTGATCTACCGGCATCCCTTCGACGAGCAGCTGGTCGGCAGCGACGTCACCAAGGGCGCGATCTACCGCATGGTCCAGCAGCAGGGCCCGGTCGGCTCGGCGATGCTGAGTTCCTATATCGACGGCGTCGAAAGGCTGTACAGCTACCGCCATTTCGACGGTTTCCCGCTGATCGTCGGCACCGCCATGGCGAAGGACGAGATCCTGGCCAAGTGGTGGCGCTCGACCATGGTGCTGGTGGGAGTGATCGCCGTGATCATCGCCGCCCTGGCCGGCTTCGGCTGGCGCCTGGCGCGCCAGATCGTCATCCGCGACAAGCTCGAAAAGGAACTGGTAAGCGCGCGCGCCGTCCTGCAGCAGGACAACCGCGAGCTGGCCCACCTGGCCGACAACGACGTCCTGACCGGCATCGCCAACCGGCGCCGCTTCGAGCACGAGCTGGAACGCGAAAAGAAGCGCGCGGGCCGCAGCGGCAGCCCGCTCTCGCTGGTCATGGTCGACGTCGATTACTTCAAGAAGTACAACGATACCTACGGCCACGTGGCGGGCGACGATTGCCTGCGGCGGGTGGCGGCCGTGATCCGCGACAGTTTGGGCCGGCCGACCGACCTGGCGGCGCGCTACGGCGGCGAGGAATTCGCCGTGCTCCTGCCCGGCACCGAGGCGCAAGGCGCGCGCAACGTGGCGGAACATGTGCGGCAGGCCGTGATGCAGGCCGCGATCCCCCACGCGGCCAATCCGCCCGGGGTCGTGACCATCAGCGCCGGGGTGTGCACGATGCGCTTCGCCAGCGGCGACGACACCGATCCGACCCTGCTGGTGGAACGCGCCGACGCCCTGCTCTACCGGGCCAAGCAGTCCGGCCGCAACCGGGTGCGCAGCGACCACGACGACGACAGGCACGACAGCGCGCAGCCGGGAGCGGCCGCGCGCCATGCCTGAGGTTTAGTAGCGGTTCGGATTGCGTGGACGCTGGTCGTAGCGGTTCGGCACGCCGTCGCCGTCGCGGTCGCGGCGGGCGGCGACCCGTTCGCCGTGGCGCCAGCCGCCGCGCTCCAGGTACCAGCCCTTGGCGTCGCGGCGCCATTCCGGACGCTGGTAGGCGTAGCCCGGACGGTCCCGTTCCCAGTGGCCGCTGACCCACACGTGGCGGCGGCCGTTCCAGTCCCAGTAGCCCGGCACCCAGTCGTAGCCGCGGCGCGCGCCGGGCACGGCCTCATGGCGCGGCGCCGGCGGGGCCTTGTGGACCACCACGACTTCGGTGCGGATCGCGGCATCGGCCTGGGCCGGTGCGAAGGCGGCGGTGCCGATCAGGACGGCGGCGGTGGCGGCGAGAATGCTTTTCATGGTGCTCTCCTTTCGGTTGGTGTGAGACCACTATAGCGAGCCCAGCCCTTGAAATGGGCGGATGAAGGAAGTTATTACAGCCGATACATGAGGCCACAAACCTGTAACAGCGGCGACGAATGTAAAGCGGTGTAAAGCGCCGGCCGGGCGGCCGCGCGATGAAGCGAAAGGTGCTGCGGGGGATGAGGCGGGGGATGAGGCGAGGACTGCAGCCGGCCCTCGGGCCGGCTGCGGGGAACAAGGAATCAGTCCAGCTTGAAGGCGTAGTCGACCTTGGCCCAGGTCTGGGCCGGTGCGCCGTCCTTGGTGCCCGGCTTGAACTTGCAGCCGGTCAGGCCTTTGATCAGGGCCTTGTCCAGGTTCTTGAAGCCGCTCGACTTGTCGACCTTCGAATCGGCAACCGTGCCGTCAGCGTTGACCAGGAACGACGCCGAGGTCGTGCCCTGCTCTTCGTTCATCAGCGAGGCCTTCGGGTATTCGATTGCGCACTTCTTCGGGTCGAACGAAGCAGGCACTTCGGCGGCGAAGGTGGAGGCGCAAGCGCCGGCCAGGGTCAGGGCTGCGAACAGCTTCACGGACAGGTTTTTCATGTTGTTTCCCCAAAAAGTTGATATAGGTTTTTTTCAGTCTCTGGCCGGCTCGCCGGCCGGCTTTTGTTGGAATCTCAGAATTCTTCCCACTCGTCGCTGCCGGCGGCGGCGGTGCTCTTCTTCGGCTTGGCGGCGGCCCCCTCGTCCGCCTTGTCCGCGCTTGGCGCGGCAGGCTTGGCGGCCGGCTTCTTCAGCGCCGGCGGGGCCGGGCGCTTGGCTGCGGGACGCGGCACGATGGCCGTCGTGGCGGCCGGGGCCGGCGCAGCCGGCTCGAACTGGAACTGCTCGCTCTCTTCCAGCTTGAAGATGCTGACCACGCGCGCCAGTTCGCCGGCCTGGTCCTGCAGGCTCTGTGCTGCGGCGGCGGCTTCTTCCACCAGCGCGGCGTTCTGCTGGGTCATGCTGTCCATCTCGATGATCGACATGTTGACCTGCTCGATGCCGGCGCTCTGCTCGGCGCTGGCGTTGGCGATCTCGCTCATGATGTCGGTCACGCGGCGCACGCTGGCCACCACTTCGTCCATCGTCACGCCGGCCTGGCCGACCAGCTTGGTGCCGCGCTCGACCTTCTCGACGGAGTCGCCGATCAGGGTCTTGATCTCTTTCGCCGCCGCTGCCGAACGCTGCGCCAGGTTGCGCACTTCCGAAGCGACCACCGCGAAGCCGCGGCCCTGTTCGCCGGCACGTGCCGCTTCCACCGCGGCGTTCAGCGCCAGGATGTTGGTCTGGAAGGCGATGCCGT
>CBIHLT010000138.1:0-13951 GCA_966210615.1 uncultured Massilia sp. | reverse complement strand
GGCCTGGACGGCATCCAGAACAAGATCCACCCGGGCGAAGCCGCGACCAAGGACCTGTACCACCTGCCGCCGGAAGAAGACAAGCTGATCCCGACCGTGTGCGCCTCGCTGGAAGAAGCGCTGGAAGCCCTGGACAAGGACCGCGAGTTCCTGACCCGCGGCGGCGTGTTCAGCGACAACATGATCGACGCCTACCTCGACCTGAAGATGCAGGAAGTGCAGCGCATGCGCATGACCCCGCACCCGGCCGAATTCGACATGTACTACTCGTCGTAATCCGGTTTGTTGCGCATAAGCATCATTCGCTGTAAGGCGATGTAACAAAAACGGGGAAAGCCATGGCTTTCCCCGTGCTGTTTTCGGGATCGGTTATATTCGCGGTGAACTACACTGGGAACTTCGGAAAACCTGCTGCGCGTTGCACTGCCGGTTTGCGATGCTCGCTGTACTTTCGTACAGCTGCGCTTCTCAACCAGCATTGCTGCCGCTCGCGACGGTTTTGCGAGGTTCCCTCCTGTTTATTGTGCAGATTCGTTTCTGATGAGAATGACATTCACCCGCGCTACCCTCGTGCTGGCTGCCGGCATCGTACTCAGCAACACCGCCGCCGCCCAGACTCCCGTCTATAAATGCGTCGACGCGGAAGGCCGTGTCGAGTTCACCGACAGCAACCGGCGCGGCTGCAAGCCGCTGGACCTCGGCTACCTGCCGCCGGCCGCCCCGCGTGCGTCCGCCCCGATTCCGGCCGTGCGCCCGAGCAGCCCGCCGCCTGCAGCAAGCGTGAGCCCGGCCAGCTTCCCGCGCGTCGACAGCGCCCAGCAGCGTGAACGCGACAACGACCGCCGCGAGATCCTGCATGACGAACTGCGTTCCGAGGAAAAGAAATTGGCCGACCTGAAGCGCGAATTCAATAATGGCGAGCCCGAGCGCCAGGGCAACGAGCGCAACTACGCCAAGTACCAGGAGCGCGTGTCCGGCATGCGCGACGAAATCAACCGCAGCGAACGCAACGTCGAGGCGCTGCGGCGCGAGATCGCGAACCTGCGATGAGCGTGCGCGAGGACGCTTCCCGCTCGGTTGCCCGATTCTCGGGGCTCGATCTGCTGGCCTCGGCCGTGCTGCTGACCGACGGCGCCGGCCAAGTCCGCTACGCCAACCCGGCGGCGGAGAACCTCCTCGAACTCTCGCTCAAGTCCCTGCAGCGCTACAAGCTGCCGGAACTGTTCACCAACGGCGCCGAGCTGAGCGCCTTGTGCGCCCAGGCGCTGGCCCACCAGTACGCCGACCTGCGCCAGGACCTGAGCCTGCAGCGCCTGGGGCGCGAACCCCTGCAGGTCAACAGCATCGTCAGCGCCCTGGGGGATAGCCATGGCGGCGAACTGCTGATCGAGCTGCGCGAGAACGTCCAGCAGCTCAAGCTCGACCGCGAGGAGCGCATCCTCGACCAGAGCCAGGCCAACAAGGAGCTGATCCGCAACCTGGCCCATGAGATCAAGAACCCGCTCGGCGGCATCCGCGGCGCGGCCCAGCTGCTGGAGCTCGAGCTCCCGCCGCACCACCTGGCGGACCTGCAGGAATACACGCAGGTCATCATCAAGGAAGCCGACCGCCTGCAGACCCTGGTCGACCGCCTGCTGGCGCCGCACCGCAAGCCCCACATCGTGGGCGACGTCAACATCCACGAAGTCTGCGAGCGCGTGCGCAGCCTCATCCTGGCCGAGTTCCCGCATGGGCTCACG
The DNA here is from genome assembly GCA_966210615.1 of uncultured Massilia sp. Taxonomy (GTDB): domain Bacteria; phylum Pseudomonadota; class Gammaproteobacteria; order Burkholderiales; family Burkholderiaceae_D; genus Telluria. The sequence continues at coordinate 12,212 of CBIHLT010000138.1, read as the reverse complement.
ATCCGGCGCGACTACGACGCCTCGATTCCCGAGTTCCGCGGCGACATGGAGCAGCTGATCCAGGTGGTGCTGAACATCGCCCACAACGCGGCCCAGGCCCTGGCCGGACGCATCGCCCAGGGCGACGCCGAGATCGTGCTGCGCACCAGGGTGGCGCGCCAGGTCACCCTGGCCAAGGTCCGTTATGGGCTGGCACTAGATTTGCATATCATCGACAATGGACCGGGCATCGCGCCGGAGATCCGCGACCGCATCTTCTATCCGCTCGTATCGGGGCGCGAAGGCGGCAGCGGCCTTGGGCTGACCTTGGCACAAACCTTCGTGCAGCAGCACCTGGGGGTGATCGAGTGCGAAAGCCGGCCTGGACTGACCGATTTCCGCATCCTGCTGCCGCTGCCATAAGCTTGAACGGCACCAGGGGAGGGGAGAAGCGGTCCTCCATTGAAGCCATGTTGCGGGAAACACGAATACATGAAACCAATCTGGATTGTCGACGACGATGCATCGATCCGCTGGGTGCTGGAAAAAGCCCTGGCGCGCGAAAGCCTGGAGACCCGCAGCTTCGCCAACGCGCGCGAGGCCCTGGCGGCTTTCGAGCTTGAGACGCCGCAGGTGCTGGTATCGGACATCCGCATGCCGGGCGAGTCCGGCATCGACCTGCTGCAGGCGGTCAAGGCGCGCCATCCCGGCCTGCCGGTCATCATCATCACGGCCTTTTCCGACCTCGATTCGGCGGTCGCCTCCTTCCAGGGCGGCGCCTTCGATTATCTTGCCAAGCCCTTCGACATCGACAAGGCCGTCGCGCTGATCCGGCGCGCGCTGGAAGAGAGCCTGCGCGAAGCCAGCGTCGAGGCCGCGCCCGCCGAAACCCCCGAGATCCTGGGCCACGCGCCCGCCATGCAGGAAGTCTTCCGCGCCATCGGCCGCCTGTCGCAGTCGAACGTGACGGTCCTGATCACGGGCGAATCCGGCACCGGCAAGGAACTGGTGGCGCGCGCCCTGCACAAGCACAGCCCGCGCGCCAACGATCCCTTCATCGCCCTGAACACGGCGGCGATCCCCAAGGACCTGCTGGAGTCCGAACTGTTCGGCCACGAGCGCGGCGCCTTCACCGGCGCCCAGGCCATGCGTCGCGGCCGCTTCGAGCAGGCCGAGGGCGGCACCCTGTTCCTGGACGAGATCGGCGACATGCCGTTCGACCTGCAGACGCGCCTGCTGCGCGTGCTGTCCGACGGCCACTTCTACCGCGTCGGCGGGCACCAGCCGGTCAAGGCCAATGTGCGCGTGATCGCGGCCACCCACCAGAACCTGGAACAGCGCGTGCGCGACGGCCTGTTCCGCGAAGACCTGTATCACCGCCTCAACGTGATCCGGCTGCGCCTGCCGTCCTTGCGCGAGCGGCGCGAGGACATCCCCATTTTGGCGCGCCACTTCCTGGTGCAGAGTGCACGACAATTGGGCGTCGAGCCGAAGCGCATGAGCGAGCAGGCGATGCGCTTCCTGGCCGGCCTCGAATTGCCGGGCAACGTGCGCCAGCTGGAAAACCTGTGCAACTGGATCACCGTGATGGCCCCCGGCCAGACGGTCGAGGTCAAGGACCTGCCGCGCGACCTGACCCAGGGGAGCCAGGGCCAGCAGCAGGCCGTGCCGCTGTCGGAAGGCACGCTGGGGGCGGCCCCGCCCGCACCAGCCATGCCGGGCAGCGCCGCGCCAGCCTTGCCGCTGTCGCCGGAAGGCTGGGTGGGGCTGCTGGAGCTGCAGGCGGCCGGCATGCTCAGCGCCGGCCAGATGGATGTGATGGATGTGCTGGGGCGCCAGTTCGAATCGGCCCTGATCCGCACCGCCCTCAAGCACACGCACGGGCGCAAGAACGACGCCGCGATGCGGCTCGGGATCGGCCGCAATACGATCACGCGCAAGATCGGCGAACTGGGGATCGACGGCGCACGCGACGAGTGACGGCCGGGCAGGGCGGCCGATGGTGTAAGCTCATGCATCGGCCTCATTGGCCTCATTGACCCTGCGATGTCACGTCATTCATGCTGATTAATTGCGTCGCCTACCAGGAAGGCAAGAAGCTGTCCGATGTCCCGGTCGAGGACATCAGCGAATACCTGAAACAACCCGACGCCTTCGTCTGGGTCGCGCTGCGCGATCCAACCGAGGCCGAGATCGCCGCCATGCAGGACGAGTTCAGCCTGCACGAGCTGGCGATCGAGGACGCGGCGCGCGGGCACCAGCGGCCCAAGCTGGAGGAATATGGCGAGAGCGTGTTCGTGGTGGCGCACATCGTCGAAATGCACAAGGACGAGCTGTGCGTCGGCCAGCTGGCCGTGTTCGCGGGGCCGAACTACGTGCTGTCGGTGCGGCGCGATTCCAAGCAGGGTTTCCTCGGCGTGCGCGCCCGCGCGGAGCGCGAGCCGCACCAGCTGCGCAAGGGCGCGGGTTTCGTGCTGTACGCGCTGGTCGACGCCGTGGTGGACCGGTACTTCCCGGTGGTCGACATGCTCGAATCCGAGCTCGAATCGATCGAGGACCAGATCTTCGGCCAGCAGGGCAAGCAGCAGCGCGCCAACGTCGAGCGCCTGTACGAACTCAAGCGCAAGGCCCAGCAGCTGCGCCACGCCGTGGTGCCGCTGATGGACGCGGTCGGCCGCCTGTACGGCGGGCGCGTGCCCAGCGTGGTGGTCGAGACCCAGGAATACTTCCGCGACGTGCACGACCACCTGGTCCGCATCGCCGGCCGGCTGGACGCGGTGCGCGACACGATCAACACCGCGATCCAGGTCACCTTGTCGATGGTGGCGATCGAAGAGAACGACATCAGCAAGAAACTGGCGTCCTATGCGGCGATCTTCGCGGTGTTTACCGCGTTCGCGGGGGTGTGGGGAATGAACTTCGAGTTCATGCCGGAGCTGAAGTGGAAGTGGGGGTATCCGTTCGCGCTGGGGACCATGGTGGCGGTGTGCGGGTACTTGTACTGGCGGTTCAAGAAGGCGGGGTGGATTTGACCGAGCCCGCTACTTATTCGCGTCATTCCCGAGAAGGCGGGAACCTAAGTTCGTAGCGCAGCCACTCACATTAAGCGTTAGCGATATGCGGGCTTGGGTTCCCGCCTTCGCGGGGAGTCATTGCCGCCAGTGGCGGGAATGACGGCTTTGCGGCTGGGGTACTATTCGCTGCTGCCTCGTGCCGTCGCGGCGGCCCCCGCCGACGCGAAGATCACCAGGCCAATCGCCGCCCACTGCATCCCGCTCAAGCGTTCCCCCAGCATCAGGTAGCCCGCCAGCGCCGCCAGCGCCGGCCCGGCCGACACCAGGATCCCGAACACCCGCCGCGGCAGCCGCGCCAGCGCCATCATTTCCAGCGTGTAGGGAATGGCCGACGACAGCAGCGCCACCAGCAGCCCGCCGCCCAGCATCGCCGGCGTGAACAGCAGGGCGCCGGCCTGCGCCACGCCCACCGGCACCGCGAACAGGCTGGCCGCCAGCATGCCCCAGGCCACCGCGTCGGCCCCGCGCAGGGACGAGACGCGCTTGCCGTACACGATGTACATCGCCCAGCAGAAGGCCGCGCCCAGCGCATAGGCCACGCCCAGCGGATCGAGCGCCACGCTGCCCGTTTGCAGCGGCAGCAGCAAGCCCAGGCCGAGGGCGGCGCAGGCCACCCAGGCGAAGTCGCGCGCGCGGCGCGAGGACAGGATCACCACCGCGAGCGGCCCGGTGACCTCGATCGCCACCGCGATCCCGATGGGGATGCGCGCGAAGGCGCCGTAGATCAGGAGGTTCATCAGGCCCAGCATCGCGCCGTAGACCAGCAGGTTGCGCGCATCCTGGCGGCTGGGCAGGCTGCGCCAGGGGCGCACGGCCAGCAGCAGCATGAGGGCGGCCAGGCCCACGCGCAGGGCCGTCATGCCCGCGCTGCCCACAACCGGGAACAGTTGCTTGGCCCAGGCGGCGCCGGCATTCACCGACACCATCGAGCCGAGGATCGCCAGGCCGGGGCCGAAGGCCCTCACGCCGCCGCCGCTCACGAAAGGTTCAGCCGGCCATCGCCAGCGCGACCGCCTCGGCCACGCGGATGCCGTCCACCGCGGCCGACATGATGCCGCCCGCGTAGCCCGCGCCTTCGCCGGCCGGGAACAGGCCGCGCGTGTTCAGGCTTTGCAGGTCGCCGTCGTTGCGCTTGATGCGGATCGGCGAGGAGGTGCGGGTTTCGACGCCGGTCAGCACCGCGTCTTCCTTGTAATAACCCTTGATCTGCTTGTCGAAGGCGACGAAGGCCTCGCGCAGCGCCAGGATGGCGTAGTCCGGCAGCGAGGGCGCCAGGTCGGTCAGGTGCACCGCCGGTCTGAAGGACGGGGCCACCGAGCCGAATTCCTTCGAGGGCACGCCGCGCACGAAGTCGCCCATCAGCTGGCCCGGCGCGTCGTAGTTGCTTCCGCCCAGCACGTAGGCGCGCGACTCCAGCTCGCGCTGGAAGGCGATGCCGGCCAGCGGGTGGCCGGGATAGTCCTCGGGCGTAATGCCGACCACGATGGCGCTGTTGGCGTTGCGCTCGGCGCGCGAGTACTGGCTCATGCCGTTGGTGACCACGCGGCCTTCTTCGCTCGAGGCGGCGACCACGGTGCCGCCCGGGCACATGCAGAAGCTGTACACCGAACGGCCGTTGGAGGCGTGGTGCACGATCTTGTAGTCGGCCGCGCCGAGCAGCTTGTTGCCGGCGTTCGGGCCGAAGCGGCAGACGTCGATCAGGGACTGCGGGTGCTCCACGCGGAAGCCGATCGAGAAAGGCTTGGCTTCGATGTAGACGCCGCGCTCGTACAGCATCTCGAAGGTGTCGCGCGCGCTGTGGCCGATGGCGATGGTCAAGTGGCGGGTCGGGATTTCCTCGCCGCTGGCCAGGCGCACGCCCTGGACCTGGCGCACGCCGTTCTCTTCAGAGATCAGGACGTCCTCGACGCGCGACTCGAAGCGGATCTCGCCGCCCAGCGCGATGATCTCCGCGCGGATCTGCTCGACCATCTTCACCAGGCGGAAGGTGCCGATGTGCGGCTTGCTGACATACATGATCTCTTCCGGCGCACCCGCCTTGACGAACTCGGTCAGGACCTTGCGGCCGTAGTGCTTCGGATCCTTGATCTGGCTGTACAGCTTGCCGTCCGAGAAGGTGCCGGCGCCGCCTTCGCCGAACTGCACGTTCGACTCGGTGTTGAGCTTGCGCTTGCGCCAGAAGCCGAAGGTGTCGACGGTGCGCTCGCGCACGATCTTGCCGCGTTCCAGCACGATCGGATTCAGGCCCATCTGCGCCAGGATCAGCGCCACGAACATGCCGCACGGGCCCATGCCGATCACCACCGGGCGCGGGGTGCCGGCCGGGGGCTTGCCGGCCTCGACGAACTTGTAGCCGGTGTCGGGCGAAGGCATGACGTGCTGGTCCTTCGCCAGGCGCGCCAGCACGGCCGCCTCGTTGCGCACCTCGGCGTCGATCGAATAGATCAGGACGATGGCCGCCTTCTTGCGCGCGTCATAGCTGCGCTTGAACACGCTGAAGTCGATCAGGTCGCCATCCGCGATGCCGAGGCGGGCCAGGATGGCGGCGCGCAGGGCCGGTTCCGGATGGTTCAGGGGAAGCTTGAGTTCGTTAATTCGGAGCATGGGAATGGTTGCTAGTGAGGCAACAAAAAAGGAAGAGCCAAACCGCTATTTTACCGGACTCTTTCTTTGGAAGAAAACCGCGCACCCGGTCGGCCCAGCCGCTTGTTCCTATCCACAATGCATCCGCTATTTCCCCCTTGGATGGTGGAAAACCGGCGTAGTGTTGTGTTTGTGCAACTAGGAATATTCTGCCCCAAAAGAAGGCGGCTGAGCTCGCCGGTACATACCCGATACATACAAACAATCTTTCATTTGTTAAAACAAAATCGAGTGTGTTGCAGTGCGGTAAATACGCAATTACCGTATAAGAAGGGGGATTTCGACGGCTTTTGTCGTGTTTATACAGTCCGGCGCCACGGAATGTTTGGTTTGGTGCTGCGCCGCACCAAAACGAGGAGAAAATCATTTTCCGCGAATTAAGGTGTTGTTTTTAACACTAGCCCCTTTCCGCGTTCCGTTGACACTTACGGTTTTGCTATGGTTTTATGTGTTCACTTAAATAATGTTTGGTTTATAGGCAAACATTGGTTGAGAGTATCCGTCCTAATCGACGGCATGGAAAATAACGCCGCAGCTAAAAAAGCGGCGGAAGCAGGCGCAGTAATCTGGTCGTACCCACGATCCTCCAATCCAGCCGGAAACGGCAGGTAGCGTGCAGCCGACGCTTCAGGTTTGAAGGAGACGCCTTGCGGCGGAGACCCCGCCGCAGGCACAAACCACTTCGAGAAAAAGCATAGAAGGAGAAGTTTTCATGACGTTTAAGATGAAGTCGTTGCCATTTGCCGTGGCATGCGTAGTCGCCAGCGGCGCGCTGATCGGCGCCGCGCCGGCAATGGCGCAGCAGCCGACCGCCAGCGCCCAGGCGCCGCAGCGCGTGGTCGTGACCGGCTCGCTGATCAGCCGTTCGGACATCGAGACCCCGAGCCCGATCCAGGTGATCACCGCCGAAGAAATGGTCAAGACCGGCAAGACCTCGGTCGCCGAGATCCTGAGCGAGCTGGCAGCCAACGGCCAGGGCGCGCTCGGCACCGGCTTCCCGGGCGCGTTCGCGAACGGCGCATCCGGCGTTTCGCTGCGCGGCCTGACCGTGGGCCTGACCCTGGTCCTGGTCGACGGCCACCGTATGGCCTCCTACCCGCTGTCGGACGACGCCCAGCGCTCGTTCGTCGACGTCTCGAACATCCCGTTCGACCTGATCGACCGCGTCGAAGTCCTGAAGGGCGGCGCATCCTCGATCTACGGTTCGGACGCGGTCGCCGGCGTGGTCAACATCATCCTGAAGAAGAAGTTCAACGGCACCCGCCTGAACGCGGAAGGCGGCCATGCACAGCACGGCGGCGCACGCACCAAGAAGGCGTCGATCACCAGCGGCTTCGGCGACCTGGAAGAACAAGGCTTCAACGTCTTCGGCAGCATCGAATACCGCGACCAGGACGGCATCCGCCTGTCGCAGCGCGATCACCGCCCATGGGCGAACGGCGACTACCGCGGCCGCGGCGGCGAAAACCTGACCCGTGGCGTCCCGACCGGCCTGAACAGCTTCCTGACCCCGGCCAACGTCCCGTTCCTGTACAACCCGGCCGGCGCCGGCGGCGTGAACAACGCGGCCAACTTCCAGTTCCTGGATCCGAGCTGCAACTACCAGCTGTACCGTGCCGGCCAGTGCGCAGTGCGCGACGTCTGGTCCTGGCTGCAGCCGCCGTCGGACAACCTGAACGTCCTGGTCGGCGCCACCAAGCGCCTGAACGACAACTGGACCCTGTCGATGAAGGCCTCGATGTTCGAGCGCCACAGCCAGAACAACCGCGGCACCCCGACCACCTTCTCGCCCAGCACCTTCGCCGGTTTCACGACCTATAACAACGGCGTGCTGACCCCGGGCGTGGGCCGTATCACGAGCACCCTGCTGCCGGCCACTCACCCGCGCAACCAGCTCGGCGCACCGGCCCGCCTGTACGGCTACGTGAACGAAGCCGGCGCCGGCATCCAGTCCGACAACACCTCGCGCGCCACCCGCTACGCCGCCGACCTGACCGGCTCCGCATTCGGCTGGGACCTGAACGCCGCAGCCGGCTACAGCAAGGTCAAGACCGACATCGAGTACTCGGGCTACGTCAACCGCGCCGCCCTGATCAACGCGGTGCTGAACAACACCTTCAACCCGCTGGGCGGCAACCATCCGGACCTGCTGGCGCAAGTGGCCCCGGTGTTCTCCAACACCCTGGAATCGGACCTGACCTACATCGACATCAGCGGCAGCCGCGACCTGATGCAGCTGGGCGCAGGCCCGCTGAAGATGGCACTGGGCTTCCACTGGCACAACAAGGAGCAGAACTCGCCGGCATCCCCGCTGACCGCGAACGGCACCGTGGCCAACACCTCGGCCTTCGTGTTCGGTGAGGAAACCAACAAGGCGGTGTTCGCGGAACTGAGCGCCACCCCGATCAAGAACCTGGAAACCAACCTGTCGGCCCGTTACGACCACTACGACACCTACGGCCGCTCGTTCACGCCGTCGGCCAAGTTCAAGTGGTCGCCGAACAAGATGTTCGCGCTGCGCGGTTCCTTCGACAAGGGCTTCCGTGCACCGAACGCTTCGGAAGTGGGCAACGCCGGTTCGTTCTTCCTGTTTAACGGTATCGACGACCCGGTCCTGTGCGCCGACGGCAACCGCAACACCGCAGGCAACGTGCCGGCGGCTTGCGGCATCCAGCCGACCTATGTGCAGACCACCGAAGCCGAAGTCTCGCCGGAAAAGGCCAAGAGCTACACCCTGGGTGTGATCGTGGAACCAATCCAGGGCCTGTCCGCAACCCTGGACTACTACCGCATCAAGATGACCGGCCAGATCACCTCGGCCGTGTCGGTGCCTGGCTTCACCCCGGAATGGGTGCGTAACCCGGCAGTGCCGACCGAAATCGCGGACGGCAACGGCGGCACCTTCCTGGGTACCCCGTCGGTCGGCTCCATCGCCTACGGCCCGACCCCGTACGTCAACCTGGGCGGCGTGGAAACCCATGGCCTGGAACTGGACCTGTCCTACAAGCGCCGCATGGGCGCCATGGGCAACCTGCGCTCCAGCCTGAACTTCACCCACGTGCTCGGCTACGAGATCGATACCGGCACCGAGAAGATCCAGCTGGCAGGCACCCACGGTCCTTCGGCAGTCGGCGGCAACACCGGCAACCCGAAGAACCGCGCCAACTTCACCCTGGGCTGGGACCGCGGCCCGCTGGGCGTCACCGCCACCGTGAACTGGGTTGACAAGTACTCGGCACTGGATCCGTCGGTCGGCGCGACCGACTGCGCCACCGCTGCGCACGACGTCGGCGGCCGCACCATGTTCGACCTGAATCCGAACGGCATGCCGGAATCGTACTGCACCATCCGTTCGTTCACGACCACGAACCTGAACGTGACCTACAAGTTCAGCGACAACCTGACCATGAAGGGCACGATCCTGAACGTGTTCGACCGCGAACCGCCGATCGACGTGGCGACCTACGGCTCGGCAGGCAACAACCTGTCGCAGTACAACTCGGCAATGCACCAGGCCGGCGCCATCGGCCGTGCCTTCAGCCTGGGCCTGAACTACACGTTCTAAGCAGCTGACACCGCGGCGGCAGCGATGCCGCTGCTTGACAGCACAAAGCCCCGGAGACAGGAAACTGTCTCCGGGGCTTTTTTTTCGGCCCTGCTATATATATGTATGCGCAGCCTAGATCGCGCCCCAGGCCCCCGCCAGGATCGCGAGCGCCGCCAGGCCCGCGGTCTCGGTGCGCAGCACGCGCGGGCCCATCGAGAGCGGGAGCGCCCCGGCCGCGGCCGCCGCTTCCTCCTCCTGCGGCGTGAAGCCGCCTTCCGGACCGACCAGCAGGGTGACTGCCTGCGGCGGCGAGGCCTTCGCCCAGGCCGCCAGCGACTGGGTGGCGCGCGGGCTGAGCAGGATGCGCGGCCCCGCGCCCGCGTCCGGGCTGGCCAGCCAGGGCTGGACATCGGCCAGGGGATGCAGGCGCGCCAGGCGGTTGCGCCCGCTCTGCTCCGAGGCGGCCACGATCACGCCCTGCCAATGGGCCTGGCGCTTTTCCGCGCGCTCGCCGGACAGGCGCACCACGCTGCGCTGGGCCGCCAGCGGCTGGACCGCCGCCACGCCGAGCTCGACCGCCTTTTCGACGATCCAGTCCATCTTCGATCCTTCCGGCAGGCCCTGGGCCAGGGTCACAGGGTAGGGCGCCTCGGTCTCGATGTCCTCGAAGGACTCCACCAGGGCGCTGGCGCGCCGCTTGCCGATCTCGGCCAGGGTGGCGCGGTACTGGCCGCCTTCGCCGTTGAACAGGGTGAGCGCGGCGCCGGCCTGCTGGCGCACCACGTGCAGGTGGTGGGCGACTTCTTCCGGCAGGTCGACGGTGGCGCCGGGGGCGAGGGGCTGGGAAACGTAGAAACGGGGCATGAACAGCCTGAACTGGAATTGGACAAACTGCATTTTAATTCGGCAGCACCTCTGTCTGGTAGAATAACGGGCTACGGCCAGCGCGCCACCGCTTTCCCATTCTCTGATCCAGCATCGTACATTCATGAAATCTATGCAAACCACCACCCTGATGGCCAACGCGATCCGCGCGCTGGCGATGGACGCCGTCCAGAAAGCCAATTCGGGCCACCCGGGCATGCCGATGGGCATGGCCGAGATCGGCGTCGCGCTGTGGGACAAGCATTACCGTCACAACCCGGCCAATCCGGGCTGGTTCAACCGCGACCGCTTCCTGCTGTCGAACGGCCATGGTTCGATGCTGCACTATGCGATGCTGCACCTGGCCGGCTACGACCTGAGCATGGACGACCTGCGCGACTTCCGCCAGCTGCATTCCAAGACCGCGGGCCACCCGGAAGTGGGCATCACTCCGGGCGTGGAAACCACCACCGGTCCGCTGGGCCAGGGCATCGCCAACTCGGTCGGCATGGCGCTGGCCGAGTGGCTGCTGGGCTATGAATTCAACCGTCCGGGCTACGAGGTGGTGGATCACTACACCTATGCCTTCCTGGGCGACGGCTGCCTGATGGAAGGCATCTCGCACGAAGTGGCTTCGCTGGCCGGCACCCTGCGCCTGAACAAGCTGATCTGGCTGTACGACGACAACGGCATCTCGATCGACGGCCGCGTCGAAGGCTGGTTCACCGACGACACCCAGAAGCGCTTCGAAGCCTACGGCTGGAACGTGATCCCGAAGGTCGACGGCCACAACGTCGCCGCTGTCTCGGCCGCGATCGAGCAGGCCAAGCAATCGGACCGTCCGACCCTGATCTGCTGCAAGACCATCATCGGCAAGGGCGCCCCGAACCTGGAAGGCGGCGACAAGGTCCACGGCGCTCCGCTGGGCGACAAGGAAATCGCGGCCGTGCGCCAGCACCTGCTGTGGGATCCGATCCCCTTCGACATCCCGGGCGAAGTCTACGAAGCATGGGACGCGAAACAGCGCGGCGCCGAAGCCGAGGGCGCATGGAACGCCTGCTTCGCCGCCTACCGCGAAGCCCACCCGCAGCTGGCCGCCGAATTCGAGCGCCGCATGAAGGGCGAGCTGCCGGGCAACTTCAACGAGGTGCTGGACGCCGCCGTCGCCGCCTGCATCGAGAAGAAGGAAACCATCGCCACCCGCAAGGCCTCGCAGAACGCGATCCAGGCGCTGGCCTCGACCCTGCCGGAATTCCTGGGCGGCTCGGCCGACCTGACCGGCTCGAACCTGACCAACTGGAAGGAATCGGTGGCGGTGCGCTCGGGCATTCCGGGCAACCACATCAACTACGGCGTGCGCGAATTCGGCATGGCCGCGATCCAGAACGGCGTCGCCCTGCATGGCGGCTTCATCCCCTTCGGCGCGACCTTCCTGACCTTCTCGGACTACAGCCGCAACGCGCTGCGCATGGCCGCGCTGATGAAGATCCGTTCGCTGTTCGTGTTCACCCACGACTCGATCGGCCTGGGCGAAGACGGCCCGACCCACCAGTCGATCGAGCACGTCTCGTCGCTGCGCCTGATCCCGAACCTGGACAACTGGCGTCCGTGCGACACCGTCGAATCGCAGGTGGCCTGGGGCGCCGCGGTCCAGCGCAAGGACGGCCCGTCGACCCTGATCTTCTCGCGCCAGAACCTGCCGTTCATGGAGCGTGACGCCGCCGCCGTCGCCAACGTGGCCAAGGGCGGCTATGTGCTGCGCGACGCCGCCGACGCGAAGGTCGTCTTGATCGCCACCGGCTCGGAAGTCGAGCTGGCGATGAAGGCGGCCGACGCGCTGGCGGGCGAGGGCATCGCCGCGCGCGTGGTCTCGATGCCGTCGACCGACGTGTTCGAACGCCAGGAGGCAGGCTACAAAGCCAGCGTCCTGCCGCGCGGTATCCCGCGCGTCGCGATCGAAGCCGGCGTGACCGACTTCTGGTACAAGTACGTGGGCCTGGAAGGCGCCGTGGTCGGTATCGACACCTTCGGCGAATCGGCCCCGGCGCCGGTGCTGTTCAAGCACTTCGGCTTCACCGTCGAGAACGTCGTGGCCAAGGCCAAGG
>CBIHLT010000137.1:0-14003 GCA_966210615.1 uncultured Massilia sp. | reverse complement strand
GCGCCGGCTTTCAAGCCGCTCGCCCTGGCCTGCGCTTTGTCCCTGTCCGTCCTCGCCGCCCAGGCGCTCGCCCAGGACGCCGTTCCCGCCGTGGTCGTCACCGGCGCCCGCTTCCCGGTCGACACCAGCCTGGCCCCGATCGGCGCCACCGTCATCACCGCGGAGGAGATCCGCCGCGCCGGCGCCAACGACGTCAACGAAGCGATCCGCAAGGTCGGCGGCGTGTTCGGCCGCCAGAGCCTGGACGCCTCGCCCGACTTCGCGCTCGACCTGCGCGGCTTCGGCGCCAACAGCGCCCAGAACCTGGTGGTGATGGTCGACGGCGTGCGCCTCAACGAGAACGAGCTGGCCAACACCGTGCTGTCCAGCATCCCGGTCGACACCGTGGAGCGCATCGAGATCACCCGCGGCGGCAGCAGCGTGCTGTACGGCGAAGGCGCCACCGGCGGCGTCATCAACATCATCACCCGCCGCGCCGGCCAGGGCGGCACGCGCGGCTCGGTGTTCGCCGAAGCGGGCCGCTTTGGCCACCGCGACCTGCGCGCCTCGCTCAGCCATGGCGCCGGTCCGTGGTCCTTCAACGCGGCCATCGCCGACCGCGGCAGCGACGGCTACCGCGACAACAGCGATTTCGACCAGACCACGGCCAGCGCCGGGGTGCAGTACGCCTGGGGTCCGGGCGGCCGCGCCGGGCTGCGCATCGAGAGCGCGCGTTCCGATTCGCGTTTCCCGGGCTCGCTCGGGGAAGAGGCCTACCTGGCCAATCCGCGCCAGAGCCTGACCCCCGACGACTTCGGCAGCATGGACACGGACCGCATCACCGCGTACGCCGAGCAGCGCGTCGGCGCCTTCGACCTGGCGGCCGAACTGTCGCACCGCAAGCGCGAGCTGGAGGCCGCCTATTTCTACGAGGGCGGCTCGTTCCGCGCGGCCTACGACAGCGAGCAGACCCAGTTCTCGCCGCGCCTGCGCCACAACGCCGTGTTCGGCCAGCAGCGTAACGAGCTGGTGGCGGGCATCGACCTGGTGCGCTGGAAGCGCGAGGTCAACTTCGGGTTCGCGCCGGACCACGCACGCCAGGATGCCGAAGCGATCTACCTGCGCGACGAGCTGCGCTGGAACGCGCCGCACAAGGCCCGCCTGGCCGCCGGCGTCCGCCACGAGCGGTTCGAGAAGGACGACCTGCACGGCCCCCTGGCCGACCGCCGCGTGCAGTCGCTGAATGCGTGGTCGCTGGAAGGCAGCATCGACGTGCTGCCGCAGGTGAGCCTGTTCGCCAAGGCCGGCCGCAGCTACCGTATGCCGAACGCCGACGAGAACACCATGCGCTCCAGCGTCGGCATGCTGGAAGCGCAGACCTCGCGCGACCTGGAGCTGGGCGTGACCGCGGGCGGCGTGGAGCGCCAGGTGACGGCGCGCCTGTTCCGCCACCGCCTGCGCAACGAGATCTTCTACGATCCGACCATCGGCTGGGGCGCCAACACCAACCTCGATCCGACCCGCCGCCAGGGCCTGGAAGTGGAAGGGCAGGCGGCCCTGGGCGCGGCATGGCGCCTCACCGGCAAGTGGCAGCGCGTGGACGCCGAATTCACCGATGGCCCCAACGCCGGGCGCGACATGGTGCTGGTGCCGAAGAACGTGGTGACCGCGCGCCTGGCCTGGGTGCCGGGCACGGGCCACAGCGCCGACATCGGCGTCCAGTGGGTCGACAGCCAGCGCTACGGCAGCGACTTCACCAACGGCTGCGGCGCGCGCATTCCGTCCTACACGACGGTGGACGCCCGCTACGCGCGCCGCATGGGCGCCTGGGAAGCGGCGGTCAGCGGCCTGAACCTGTTCGACCGCGACTACTACAGCAACGCCTTCGGCTGCCGCTCTGGCATCTATCCGAGCGACGGCCGCCAGCTGAAGCTGTCGCTGCGCTACGAGTTCTGAGCATGAAGGCCCGCCTCCTGCCGCTGCTGGCCCTGGCCTTCGGCGGCGCCCATGCCGCTACCGTGACCGTGGTCGACGACGCCGGCCGCAAGCTCGTGCTCGAGCGCCCGGCCCAGCGCGTGATCTCGATGGCGCCCCACGTCACCGAGCTGCTGTTCGCGGCCGGGGGCGGCGGCAAGGTGGTGGGCGCGATGAACTACAGCGACTATCCGCAAGCCGCGCGCAGCTTGCCGCTCATCGGCAGCAACAGCCAGATCGACATGGAGCGGGTGCTGGCGCTCAAGCCCGACCTGCTGGTGGTCTGGCACAGCGGGAACACCGCGCGCCAGATCGCCCAGCTCGAGAGCCTGGGCGTGCCCATCTTCCACAGCGAACCGAAGCGCCTGGAGCAGGTGGCGAGCAGCATCGAGCGCCTGGGCACGCTGCTGGGCACCGAAGCGGCGGCGCAGGCGGCGGCGGGCGACTACCGCGCGCGCATCGGCGCGCTGGGCGAGCGCTACGGCAAGCGCGCGCCGGTGACCGTGTTCTACCAGGTCTGGGACCGGCCGCTCTACACCCTCAACGACGAGCAGATCGCGAGCGACATCATCCGCCTGTGCGGCGGCCGCAACATCTTCGGCGCGCTCAAGGTGGTGGCGCCCCAGGTCGGCGTGGAAGCGGTGGTCGAGCGCGATCCGGAAGCCATCCTGGCCGGCAAGCGCTACGACCCGGCCAATCCCGGCCTGGCGCTGTGGAAGCCCTACCAGGGGATGACGGCGGTGAAGCGGGGCAACCTGTTCACCGTCGACGGCGACCTGCTCAGCCGCCCGGGACCGCGCACCGCGCTGGGCGCCGCCCGGCTGTGCGAGCAACTCGACAGCGCGCGCCGGCGCCGCTGACGTTTCACTGAGACTCCTTAAGGAAGCGTTAAAGAGGTAAGCAATTGCAAAAAGATGGGCTCCATCCTCCTTGGGTGAGCCAAAAAAGTGGTAATCTCGCGGTCGTTCGCTCAATCACTTTTAGTGGAAGGATAGTTATGCGCTCTCTGCGTTTTGCCCTCGTTGCCGCCAGCCTGATCGCCGGGTTCGCCAACGCTTCGCCGACCGACCCGAAAAACGGCGCCGAATACACCACGCTGTCGGTGCCGCAACCGGTCCAGGCCACGGGCAAGAAAGTCGAAGTGATCGAGTTCTTCGCTTATCACTGCCCGGCATGCAACGCCTTCGAACCGACCCTGAACCAGTGGATCAAGAAGCAGGGCGACAACGTCGTCGTGCGCCGCGTCCACCTGCCGTTCCAAGGGCCGTCCGATCCGGAAGCGCACCTGTTCCTGACCCTGGAAGCCATGGGCAAGCTGGAGGAGTATCATCACAAGGTGTTCCAGGCAGTGCACGTGCAGCGCCAGCGCCTGATGAAGGACGACGACATCATCGCCTGGGCCGCCAAGAACGGCCTGGACAAGGCAAAGTTCATGGAAGCATGGAATTCGTTCGGCGTGCAAACCAAGCTGCGCCGCCTGCCGCAAGTGGCGCAAGGCTACAAGGTCAGCAGCACCCCGACGATCGTGATCGATGGTAAATACGTGCTGTCCCCGGCCACCGTGGGCGAGGCCAACAAGCTCCAGAGCATGAACCAGGCCCTGGCCGCCACGGAGCAGGTCATGGACGCACTCGTTGCAAAGGCAGCCAAGACGAAATGAGCAGTGATGATGTCGAACGCGAAGTCCTGAAGATGTACGAGGGCTCACGCCCTCGTGAGGAAGAGCTGTTCGAGACCAGCAGCTTCAACCACCTGGCGTGGTCGCTGGCGGCGTTCTTCGCGTTCGCCGCCATCTGGCTCGCCATTGCCCTCATCAATGCCGAGAATCAGCGTTACGCGCTGATGACCAACAAGTGCCCCGATCCGCTCTTCAAGGGCGGCATCGACAAGGCCTGCCTCGTTACCGTGCACTCGCGCGAGCACTGGTGGGAACACCTGTGGTACGGCGTGACGCACGTGCGCGCGCGGCCAGACGAACCCGGCAAATAAGCCGGCAAATGCGCAGCGCAGGAGGGCGGAGACACCGCCGCCCTCCTGCGCTGCCATTCCCCGCCCGTTTCCTTCCGTCGTACTAAGCCGAAGCCCCGCCGCCAGGCAGGGCAATGACGAAGCGCGCCCCGCCCAGCGCCGAGCTTTCCACGCGCAAGGTCCCGCCGTGCAGGGCCACCGCCTTTTGCGCGATCGACAGTCCCAGCCCGAAGCCGCCGGTGGCGCGGTCGCGGCTGCGGTCGAGCCGGTAGAACGGGTCGAAGATCTTGTCGCGCTCCTCCTCGGGAATGCCGGGGCCGTCGTCGTCGATGGCGATCTCGACGCCGTCCGCCCGCTTGCGCGCCGAGAGCAGGATGCGCCCGGCCGCGTACTTCTGGGCGTTGCGCAGCAGGTTGCCGATCGCCCGTCCCAGCAGGCGGCCGTCCGCCTCGATCATGCCGAGCCCGGCCTCGAATTCGCAGTCGAGCCTGGCGGCGGCATGGGGCAGGGCGCCGCAGCATTCCTGCAACAGCTCGTCCAGCGACAGGGTGGCGGTCTGCAAGGTGCGTGCGCTGTCGAGCTTGTTCATGTCGAGCAGTTCGCCGACCAGGTTGTTGAGCTCCGCCAGGTCGCCTTCCATGGCCGCGATGCGCTTGCTCAGGTCCGGGTCCTTGGCGCGGGCATCCAGCAGTTCCAGCGCGAATTCCAGGCGCGCGATGGGGGTGCGCAGCTCGTGCGACACCGAATTCAGCAGGCTGCGCTGGGCTTCCAGCAGGTGTTCGATGCGGCCCGCCATGTGGTTGATGCGCTCGGCCAGCGGATAGATGGTGGCCGAGGATTTCATGTGGGCGCGCGCCGTCAGCTTGCCGCTGCCGAACTCGTCGGCCATGCTGGACAGCGCCTGCAAGCCCTGCCAGTGGGAGCGCGACCACAGGGCGATCGGCACCAGCAGGGCGATGGCCACGATGACGTAGCGCAGGGCTTCCATCTTGAGGGCCTGGCCGATGTCGATCGGCAGGTTCCGGGCTTGCAGCACTTCCTCGTGGCTGCCGATGTAGCGCTCGCCCTCCAGGTCGACGCGCCTTAGGAAAGCCTTGCGGGCCGGGTCGAGCACGATCTCGCCGCGGTCCAGGGCGGCCCGGCGGCTGGCGCCCAGCTGCGCGCGCGCCTGGTCCAGGGGGATCAGGTCGTAGCGCACGGTCGACACTTCGCGCACCTTGTTCAGGCGCGCCAGCCACTCGTCGGCCGGCGCCTGGTCCACGTATTGCTCCAGCAGGAAGATCTGGGCGGCGGCCTGGCGCCGCGCGATGTCGTCCAGCGGGTCGCCGAACAGGCGGCTGAAGGCGAAATAAATGACGAAGGTGGCAGCCGTGATCGACAGCATGACCAGCACGAAGAAGCGGAAAAAGATCCGGTTCACGGTGCCGTCCTGTGTGATTGTCGGTAACGGGATGCTGCCAAACTCATAAGCTCTCCTCAGCCGGCATTGTACAGGGGCAAGGCAGCCAATGGACCGGGAATTGATGGCAGGAAGGTAACGAAATGTGCAGCGATCCTGCGGTCCGGTGTTTCCGGCTCTTACAAATTGATGACAATTACTCTACATCTGAAGGGGGAATAAAAACGGACGGGCGTCTACCATCATGCTTCATCAGGGATACCAGTTTTCCGTTTGCCCACCTGGTGCGCGAGTGTCGGTGGGTTTTTTTATTCAGGAGCGGCCGGGCGGCAGCCCGCCCGGCCCTCGTTATATTGGGCACATCGGCGGCGGACGGCCGCCGATGCGCCGATGCAGCGACAAGCGACGAATCGGTACTTTGAAGTAACAATATGGGAGAGTTCGGCTTGCTCGACGTAAAATACGCGGTTACCGAACTTTTCGACGAAGTGAACATGAAAAAGCTATTCGCCCTGGTCCTGGCCGTCTCGGGCAGCGCAGCAAGCGCGCAGACGCCGACCACCAACCCGATGCCCGACGGCAGCCGCGACATGTATGTCGGGCTGGGCGCGCTCTCGGCGCCGCGGTATGAAGGGGCGGACAACAGGAAGGTATCAGCCTTGCCGCTGCTCCAGGTTCAATGGAGCCACGGCCTTTTCATTTCGGGCATGAGCGCCGGCATGCACCTGTCGGAACGCCCGACAGTCGAGTACGGCCCCTTGCTGAGCGTGCATGCCAGCCGCGACGAGTCCGGCAGCGGCGGCGAGGTGGGCAGTTTCGAGGGCTCGGCCCTGCTGCCGACCGTGGGGGCCGAGCCGTTCTCGCGCCGCAGCGGCAACCCGCTGGCGGGCATGGACGAGATCGGCCCCCGCCTGCAGGTAGGCGGCTTCTTCAATGTCTACCTGGCGCCGCAGTGGCGCCTCACCAGCAGCCTGGTCTACGGCGCCGGCGTCGAGCGCGACGGCGTGCAGATGCAGCTGGGCGCCCAGCGCCTGGCCGCGCGCATCGCGCCGCACCACACGCTGTCCTTCAATGCCGGCGCCACGGTCGTGAACCGCGCCTACAACCAATCCTATTTCGGCGTCAGCCCGGCCCAGGCGCGCAGCAGCGGCAATGCCGTCCATGCCCCGGACAGCGGCCTGAAGGACCTGCGCATCGGCGTGCGCTGGAACTGGGAACTCACGCCGTCCTGGATGCTGACCAGCAATGTCCAGGCCCTGCGCCTAATGGGCGATGCCCGCCGCAGCCCGCTCGTCGAGCGGCCCAACCACCTGACGGTTTCGACCGCGCTTGCCTACCGGTTCTGAACATGCGCTCCGCTCCCATCACCGCATGCACCTGCCTGCTCCTGACGGCCCTCCCGGCCGCGGCGCAGTCGCAGCCGCTCGCCGGTGAGTGGGTGAGCTACCGCGACGCCTACCGGGCGATGGTGTTGTTCGATAAATATGGTGGCGCCAAGAACCTGCTGCAGAACCACCTGCAGGTGGTGCCGCGGGAAAAAGGCGTGCTGGGCGAGGGCCTGCAGCTGGTCCTGAACGGCAAGACGGTGCAAACCAGCCTGCCGCTCGATGCGAGTGGACGCGGCACCTTGCCGCTGCTCAAGGCCGCCTATGACGAGAATGCCGTGCTGGCGCCGAACCGGCGCCTGGGCGGCTTCACGATCCGCCCCAGGGTGTCGCTGGCGCCGCGCGCCGACGGCGCCTACGATGTGCTTGAGCTGCGCAGCGCCTGCGAACAGGCGCTCGGCTTCGCGCGCTATGCCGACGCCACGGCGCGCGGCCGCCAGTGCGCCGGCGTGCGCCTGGTGTTCCCGAAAAAGGGCGCGGAGGCCGCGGTGCGCGTGCGCCGCCCGGACGGCGCCGAGCAGGCCCTGCCGGTCGGTCGCGGTCCCGCCTTCATGGGTGACCTCGATGACGATTTCCCGGTCGTCGTCTACCGCTTCGGCGCCGAGCGCGCCCAGCTCATCAGCTACAACGCGCCGCTGGCGATCGTGCCGCTGTTCGAATAAACAAACGCTTGCTGGGATGGCGCCCGGCGCCTAGTGCCCGTCGTTGGCGGCGGGCGGCGGCTCGTCGCGTGCACACAGGGGCGAGGGCGGCTTGCGCAAATGACTTCGCGAGAGGATGCGCTGGATGGTGAAGTCCGGAATATTCACGTCCGCCAGATAGCGTTCCGCGTAGGCGTCGCCGAAATGCCTCTGCAAGCGGATGCCCACTTCGATAAGCGCCTGGCGGTGAAGATCGCGCCTGCGCTCGCAGGGAGAACGCTCTGTCATAACCATTTCCTTATGGTCCATGTTGCCCGCATTGATCTATAATTTGGAGCAGTGCGGCCAGCATAGCATTTTTGGTTGCATATGCACAGTAACCGGCAAGCAGTGCGCGCACGGCTTGCCGGACTGATCGTTGGCAGCATTGGTTCAACCATCGAACAGCGACGCAGAAACCGGATGACCGCACTTCACCGTATTACCGACGCCAACCTGATTTCGGCGCGCTGTTATGGACTGGAGCTGGACCTCGACGGACCCTGCGCCTTGCTCGCGTCCAGGGTGCGCCGGGGAAGCGCGATGCGCTGGAATGCGGCGGCGGAACAGCGCGAGCTGTTCCGCCAGGAGAGGATGTTCCGCGCCATCATCACGCACGCCTGGCCGGAGCCGGGCGACCCTGTGGTGGTGGAGCTGTGCGCTCAGGCCAGGGCGGGCCTGGCGCACGTCGACATGCTTACGGGCCGGCGCCGCTCCTGGCACGCGCCGGCACGCGCATGAGGATGAATTTCGCCGTGTACAGCACCAGCAGGGTGCCGACGAAGTCGCCGGTCGCCATGACCAGGAAGCCCGACACCAGCGGACGCTCCGGTTCGGCGAAGGCGAACCACAAATGGTGCAGCAAGGGGCTGGCCAGGGAAAAGGCAAGCGAGCAGGCCAGGAGGCGGCGCGGCGTCAGGTTCTGCAGGGTGGCGAGCAGGCCGTAATGGCGCTGCATGACGCGGTAGACCAGGTAGGGCGCGGCGCTCGCCAGGATGCCGCCGATGAAGGAGCGGATCATGTCGTCCGGGAAGAAATACAGGAAGCAGACCGCCCAGGAAACCAGCAGCAGGCCGATGGCGCCGGCGCCGCCGAAGAGCAAGGTGCACAGCAGCCGGACACCGGCGGGCAGGTAGACCCAGTTGATGCCGCTGGCAAATTCGAGGCGGGTAAACAGCAGCTCGTTCAGTGCGAGTGTGGCGATAAAAAGCACGATGGTCGAAAGCACCATCAGGACATTCAGTTTCAGTTGGCTCATGCCTGTTTTTCGTTGGAGTAAAATGACATGCCTGCCAAGTACAGGTTTATGAGCTTAGCGTAAGTCGATGTATTGCCGCAACCGAGAATCGAGATTTGATGAAGAAGGTTCGTCCTGCCGATATTTATCTGCGTTTTTTGCAACTGACTGAAGCAATACGCGGACTGCCAACCCTCCCGGAACTGGATCCGCTCGAGGAGCGCATCCTGACGATCGTCGCGCGCGCCCAGCAGGAGCAGCAGCGCCTGTCCGTGCGCGACATGATGGCCAAGCACGAACTGGGCGCGCCCGCCACCGTGCATGCGCGCCTGAAATCCATGCGCGAGAAGGGCTGGATCATGCTGAGCGACACGGCCGACGCCCGCCGCAAGCAGATCGAACTGACCCAGGCGGCGCTGCAGCATTTCGACCGCCTGTCGCAGTGCATGCTGCGCGCCACGGACGGCCAGGCCTGAGCGCCGCGTCTGTCGCCCGGATTTAGGCCGGGAAAGCGTTCAGGCCGGGCGCCGCCGCATTGGCCGGCCCGGGCGTACGGCCGACATTCATGACCCAGCAGACCATCACGAAGTAGCCGGCCAGCGCGGTCAGCTCCACCGCACCGTCCTGCCCGAAGCAGGCGACCGCTTCGGCATAGGTGGCGTCGCTGACCCCGTGCCTGAGCATCAGTTCGGCGACGAAATCGGCGGCGCAGGCTTCTTCCGCCCCCAGGCCGCGCGGCCGCCGCCCGGCCGCCAGGGCGGCGATGGCCTGCTCCGGCACGCCGGCCTTGATGGCCAGCGGCGCATGGGTTTGCCATTCGAACTGGTTGCCCGTCTCCCGCGCCACCACGCAGATCGCGAGTTCGCGGATATTGTCCCCCAGCTTGCCTTCGAAGCGCAGCGCTTCGCCGGTCTTGCCGATGCGCTCCATCAGCGCCGGTGTTTGCAGCAGGGGAATGAAGGGACCGAAGATCGCCTTGCGCGGGCCGTTGATGATGCTGTCGGCTGCCGCCCGCTGCGCTTCGCTCATGGCCCCGCGTTCGGGAATCGGCAGGCGCTGGCTTGTGGACGCGCCGAAGCCCTGTGGGGTCGCGCCGGATTCGAGAGCTGTGTTCATGTGGTCTCCTTAGTGAGAAATGCATTGAGGTGCGGATCGGTTTGCCTCGCGCCACAGGTAGGCGGCGCTGAGAACCAGGCCCGCCGCCGCGAGCGCCAGGGCATCGTGCAGGGCGGACGGGGCATGGCCGCTCAGGCGGCCGATGGCGCCGGAGACTACCGGGCCCATCAGCTGACCGAAGGCGAAGCCGGCGGTCATCCGGCCCAGGACCGCGGCGGCCTGCGCATGGGCGCGGTGGCGGGCTTCCTGCATGCCCAGCATGGTGATCACCATGAAGGTGCCGCCGACCAGCAAGGCGGCGGCCACGACGCCGGCCAGCGACATCCACAGGACCGGCAGCAGCACGCCGAACGCCATCACGACATGGGCGCCCGCCCACACCTTCAGTCGGTTGGCCTCGTGCAGGCGCCAGGACACCAGCACCGTCGACAAGGCAGCGGCAGTGCCGAACACCGGCCAGGCCCAGCCGAAGACGGCGGGATCGTCCACCAGTTGCCGCGCCAGGGCAGGCAGATAGGTGGCCGGCAGGATGTAGCCGAAGCCGAACAGGCTATAGCAGGCGATCAGGCCTCCCGTCCGTGCCGGCGGCGCGCCCGGGGCGGTATGCGCGGGCGCAGGAGCAGGGGCGGGCGCAGGCAGGCGCCTGCTCACCGCCAGCGGAATGATCACGGCGACTGCCGCCAGCAGGGCCAGGCCGGTCCACATCGCCTGCGAGTCCATGCCGGCCCCCAGGGCGAGGCAGAACAGGCCCGCCGCCGCAATGCCTGCGCCGACACCGGCGAACATCAGTCCCGCCAGGTGTCCGCGGCCGGCCGCGGCCAGCCAGCCCAGGCCCCAGGCGCTGGTGGCGACCAGGGTCCAGGCACTCAGTACGCCCGCGAGGAAGCGCAGCACGGCCCAGGCCGGCAAGGAGCCGGTCCAGCCGACGCCCGCCGTGGAAGCCACGGTGCCGAGCAGGCCCAGGGCGAGCAGGGATTCCGCCTTCAGGCGCAGTCTCGACGCCAGCATCGCGCCCACGAGGTAGCCCAGGTAATTGCTGGACGCCAGCAGCGCGCCGGCCTCGCTGTCGAGCAGGCCGTCCCGCACCATCAAAGGGAACAG
The DNA here is from genome assembly GCA_966210615.1 of uncultured Massilia sp. Lineage (GTDB taxonomy): Bacteria > Pseudomonadota > Gammaproteobacteria > Burkholderiales > Burkholderiaceae_D > Telluria. The sequence continues at coordinate 3,164 of CBIHLT010000137.1, read as the reverse complement.
CGGCGTGAAGGCGAAGCGGCCGATGCCCATGGCGACCGCCAGCGAGATGACCGCCGCCATGCAGACCAGGAGGGCGGCGCGGCCGGAGCGGGCGGGGGAAGTGAGGATCGAACTTGTCATGGGCTCTATTACACCCTGTTTGCCGCGGAAAGACTAATGAATAAATGTGGAGTACTATTCTCCATATGAGAACGATCGATCTGGAATCCCTTGCCATCTTCCGCACGGTGGTGGAAGAAGGCGGCGTCATCCGGGCGGCGGAAAAGCTGCACCGCGTGCCGTCCAACGTGACCACCCGCATCCGGCAGCTCGAGGACTACCTCGGCGTGCGCCTGTTCCGCCGCGAGGGGCGTTCGCTGAGTCTATCGAGCGAAGGCGAAACGCTGCTCAACTACGCGGTGCGGCTGCTGCGCCTGGCGGATGAAGCGGTCAACGAACTACGCAGCGGCAAGCCGCAGGGGACCTTCCGCCTCGGCTCGCTGGAAAGCACGGCCGGGAGCCGGCTGGCGCCGGTCCTGTCGCGCTACCATGCCGAGCATCCCGGCGTGATCGTGGAGCTGGTCACGGGCACGACGGGCGCGCTCATCCAGCGGGTGATGAATTACGAGATCGAGGCCGCCTTCGTGTCCGAGCCTTTCACGGCGCCGGAGCTCGCGTCGGTCGTGGCCTTCCATGAAGAGCTGGTGCTGGTCACGTCGAAGGAGGTGCGCGGGATCCGCTCCGCCAGGGACCTGGGACGCAGCACGATGATCGCCTTCGCCCATGGCTGCTCTTACCGGAAGCGGCTCGAAGACTGGCTCGGCAGCGACAACGTCATGCCCGAGCATGCGCTGGAATTCGGCTCCTACCAGGGCATGATCGCCTGCGTGGCGGCGGGAACGGGATTCGCCATCATGCCCAGGTCGGTGCTGGCGGCATTGCACGCCAGTGACAAGGTGAACCAGCATCCGCTGCCGGAACGCTTTTCGGCGAACCGCACGCACCTGGTGTGGCGCGGCGAGCGCTCGCTGGCCCTGGACAGGCTGGTCGCGGTCTTGCAAGAGCTGGAAGCGCCCGGCGTGGACGCCGGCGCGCTGATCGCCGCCTAGCTCAGTTCCAGGCGGAGGGCGAGAACAGATACCCTTCGCCCCATACCGTCTTGATCTTTTCCGAATCGATGTCGTCGAACTTGCGGCGCAGCTTGGAGATGCAGTTGTCGATGCTGCGGTCCAGGCCGTCGAATTCGATGCCGCGCATCTTCTTGAGCAGGGCGTCGCGCGACAGCACGCGTCCGGCCGCCTCGGCCAGCACCAGCAGCAGCTTGTATTCGGTGTTCGACAGCACGCAGGGCTGGCCGCGCCACACCACGCTGCGGTCGGAGGTGGCGATGCGCAGCGCGCCGAACTGCAGCACGCGGGCGTCGCCGCCGCTCTTGGCCTGGGTGCGGCGCATCAGCGCGCGCAGGCGCGCCAGCAGCACGCGCGGCTGCACCGGCTTGTTGACGAAGTCGTCGGCGCCCTGTTCGAGGCCGGACACTTCGTCGTAGGAATCCTCGCGCGCGGTGAGGATGAGGATGGGCACGTCCGACAGTTCGCGCAACTGGCGGCACACCACCATGCCGTCCAGGCCGGGCAGCATCAGGTCCAGCACGACCACGTCCGGGCTGAGTTCCTTGAAACGGTCGAGGGCGGCGTCGCCGCGCGTGACCAGGTCGACCGAAAATTCGTAGCCAGACAGGTATTCCGTGACGAGCTCGGCCAACCGCGCGTCATCCTCCACCAACATCACTCGGTACATGCGTTTCTCCTTGGTCCGCCATTGTATAAGACCACTTGTGGAAAAACATAAGCTCCCCAAGGGGGTGACATTTGATTACAGATTGATGACAAATCCGGGTGCCTCAGTCGCAGCTCAAGCGGATTTGCTGCAACAGCGCCCGCGCTTCCGCGGGCTTTTCCTTGGATGCCAGGACACAGGTGGTGTAGCTGCCGCGCATGCGGCCCGGCGGATCGTAGTAGAGCCAGTCGACAATGTCGGCGCGCCTGAAGCGGAAGCGCTCGCCGTAGCGCACAAGCTTGACGTTGCGCGGCTCGTTGTCCAGCCGGCCGGTGAAGTCCGGGCCGGCCTGGCGTACATCGCCGACCCAGAAGTACTCGGTCTTGTTGCCGTCGCTGAGCCTGACCTTGACGGCGTGCCCCGTATTGGTGGAGGACGGGGAGGCGGCGTCGCGCAGGAAGTTGTCCAGGCCCGCCCTGGCGCGGGCGAAGGCCTTGTTCATGGCGGCATCGTCGCTGTCCACCATGACCACTTCGTCGCGCTCGACGCGCTCCGTCAGGGTTTGCGCCAGGGCGCCGGGCAAGTACAGGCACAGCAGGACGCCAAGGGTGGAGCGGAACATGTGGACCTCGTGTCGATAGGAAGAAGTTTACCGAGTGTACGCCAGGGTTGACAGGATGGCAACATATCCGGAGGCCGGATGGCGCCCGCATTCGCCCCGTGATGTCATCGTCCTGTCACATTCCCGGCTTAGGCTGGACCTGCCGATAACAACGATAAAGGAGGCAAGATGGACTGGCTGAACAATTTGCGCAATCTGCGCATGAGGCGCCACCTGCGGACCTCGCGCTACCGCGCCGCGCTGGCGGAACTGCCGCCGGGGCTGGAGGCGGCGTGGCGGCAAGGCGCATCGACGGAATTTCCGGGCATCCCAAGCGATGCCCTTTTTTTCGCCCGCGCGGCGGAGGGCCTGTTCGGCTTCTTCGACGCGGTCACCACGCGCGGCGCGGTGTGCGCCTTGCCCTCGCTGGCGGCGGACTCGGTGTGGCATGCCTGGCTGGCCCACGACCCGCAAGGCCTCGCGCGCTGTTGCCGGCGCCACTTCGGGGCGGCGGTGCCGCACCTGGAAGCGGCCAGGCTGGAACAGGGTGCACTGGCCAGGGCCCTGGTGGCCTGCCGCGCGCTGGAAGGCATTCCCGCCCACGGGCCGGCGCTGCCGCGCCTCTTCACGCTCGATGCGCGGCTGCGGATGCCGCGCGGCCATGGCTACTGGACGGAGGGAGGCGAGGTCGCCTATGCCCGGCTCGATGCAAGCGGACGCAGGCCGGGGGCGGCGTGGCGCCAGCCCGAACTCTCGCTGGCGGCGCTGCTGGCGGCCGGATACATTACCGAAGAGGTCCATGCGGAGG
>CBIHLT010000136.1:0-14105 GCA_966210615.1 uncultured Massilia sp. | reverse complement strand
GCCTGCAGCTCGGGCAGGCGTTCCTTGATGCCGTCGACGGTGGCGATCACGTTGGCGCCCGGCTGGCGCTGCACGTTCAGGATGATGGCCGGCTTCATGTTGGCCCAGGCGCCCAGGCGCACGTTCTCGGCGCTGTCGACCACGCGCGCCACCTCTTCCAGCTTGACCGGTGCTCCGTTCCTGTAGGCGACGATCAGGTTCTTGTAGTCGGGGACGGTGAGCAGCTGGTCGTTGGCGTTGATCGCGTAGGAACGCGTGGGGCCGTCGAAGTTGCCCTTGGCGCTGTTGGCGTTGGCGGCCGTGATGGCGCTGCGCAGGGTGTCCAGGCCCAGGCCATAGGAAGCCAGCGCCTCGGTGTCGGCCTGGATGCGCACCGCGGGACGCTGGCCGCCGGAGAGCGTGACCAGGCCGACGCCGGAGACCTGGCTGATCTTCAGGGCCAGGCGGGTGTTGACCAGGTTCTGCACCTCGGTCAGGGGCAGGGTGTCGGAGGTGATCGCGAGGGTCAGCACCGGGGCGTCGGCCGGGTTCACCTTGGCGTAGACCGGTGGGGCCGGCAAGTCGGTCGGCAGGAGCGAGCCGCCGGCATTGATCGCGGCCTGCACTTCCTGCTCGGCCACGTCCAGGGTCTGGCCGAGGCCGAACTGGAGGGTGATCACCGAGACGCCGGCGGCGCTGGTGGAGCTCATGCGGGTCAGGCCGGACATCTGGCCGAACTGGCGTTCCAGCGGGGCGGTGACGGTACGGGCCATCACCTCGGGGCTGGCGCCGGGGTACAGGGTCTGGACCTGGATGGTCGGGAAATCGACCTGGGGCAGCGCGGACAAAGGCAGGAAACGGTAGCCGACCAGGCCGGCCAGGACGATGGCCAGCATCAGCAGGGCCGTGGCGACCGGTCGGTGGATGAAGGGGGTCGATGGGCTCATGAGTTACCGTCGTTCCGGCGAAGGCCGGAACCTAAGTTTGCACGCGTACCTGGCTGCCCAACGGACATGGGTCCCCGCCTTCGCGGGAATGACGGTGCGAGGGGCGCGGGCGCATGGCGGCGGCGGTGCGTCATTGCTGCGCTCCCTGGCGCTGGCGGCCCTGCCCTTGCCCCTGCCCTGCTCCGCGTGGGCCGGCCGGACGGTCGCCCGGCAAGCTCACCTTGGCGCCGTCACGCAGGCGGTCCGCCCCTTCCGTGATCACCTGCTCTCCGGCCTTCAAGCCCGTGCGCACCTGCACCTTGTCGACCGTCGCCTCGCCCCGCGTCACCGGGCGCATGGAAACCGTCTTCTCCTTCGCATTCAGCACGTACACGAAATCGCCATTCGCCCCATGCCGCAGCGCCGTCACCGGCACCACCACCGCATCCTCGATCAGGTTCACCTGCAGCCGCAGGTTGACGAACTGGCTGGGGAACAGCTTGCCGTCCGCATTCGCGAAGCGCGCCTTGGCGCGCACCGTGCCGGTCTGCACGTCCACCTGGTTATCGAGCGCACTGAACACACCTGTCGCCAGGGCCTGGCTGCGCGTGCGGTCCAGCGCCGTCGCCTCCATCCTGGCCTTGGCGGCGATCCGTTCCTGCAGGGTCGGCAGCTGGTCCTGCGGCACCGTGAACTCGACATCGATCGGCGAGAGCTGGGTGATGACCGCGATCCCATTGGCGTCGCCGCTGCCCACCAGGTTGCCGATGTCCACCGTGCGCAGGCCGACCCGCCCATTGATCGGGGCCTTGACCGAGGCGTAGCCCAGGTTCAGCCGCGCCGTGCCTTCCGAGGCGCGGTCGGTCATGACGGTGCCTTCCAGCTGCTTGACCAGCGCCGCCTGGGTGTCGACTTCCTGGCGCGCGATCGAATCCTGTTCCAGCAAGGTGCGGTAGCGCGCCAGGGTGACCCGCGCGCTATCCAGCTGGGCCTCGTCGCGCTGGCGCTGGCCGCGCGCCTGCATCAGCGCCATCTCGAAGGGACGCGGGTCGATGGTGGCCAGCACCTGGCCCTCCTTGACCAGCTGCCCTTCGGTGAAATGGATCTTCTGGATCACGCCCGAGACCTGCGGCCGCACCGTCGCGGTGGCCGCCGGGACCACCGTGCCCAGCGCGTCGAGCGTGACCGGAATGTCGGCCTGGACGGCGGTCGCCACGCCGACCGTGGTCGCCGGCCCGCCGCGGCCCCGCCCTCCTCCGCCTCCCGGCCTGGCGCCGCCGCGCGCGCCAGGCGCCGCGCCAGCGGCCGCCGGCCCGCCCGCGGGATTGCCTGCCGGGCGGTGCGTCAGGTACCAGGCCAGCGCGGCCAGCCCCACCATCGCCAGCACGGCGATGACGGTGCCGACGATGCGAGCGCGGCGCGGCCGGGAGGCGGGCGGAGCGCCCGGGCTTCCATGGGTCAGCGGCGTACGGGTGGTGGTCGGGGGCTCCCTGGTGTCCATGCTTTTCCTTGTCTTTCCGGCCGGAACGGCAATGCGTTCCGCAATGAGTTCTTCAGTGTCCGGTTGACTGTAGCATGGTGTTTTTGCGCGATATGTTTCATAACGTACATTGCGCGCTCCCCGTTCCCCACAATGGCGGAAGGGGCTTTACATCGATTTACACCGTTCGCCGCCTGTTCGCGGCAAGTCAAGGAAAAAAGGGCGCGGAACCTGCATTCCGCGCCCGTTGATCCTTGGTGGAAACGGTTACAAACTCGCTACATTTCCGCTCAAGGCAAGCCGCACAGGCAGTGCGTCACGGCGGCAAACGGCTTGCGGTCCCTGGTCAGTTCCGACAGGAAGGCCATGTCCTGGGCCACCTCGGCCACCGGGCCGGCCGGCAACGCTTCCTCGAGCAGGCCGAGCCTGACCTGGATCGTCACCGCCTGGGCGCTTGATGCGCCCATCAGCTGCAGGAAGCGCTCGACGCGCGACACCGGGCGCTCGACATAATCCACGCGGTAGTCCTTGCCCAGCCCGGCGCGGCGGGCGGCGGAATCCAGGGCGTCGCCATAGCTGCCCAGGCGGTCGACCAGGCCGCGTTCCTTGGCCTGGGCGCCGGTCCAGACCCGGCCCTGCCCTACTTCGTCGATCTTGGCGACGGTGGTCTTGCGCGCCGCGGCCGCCTTGGTGGTGAATTCGCTGTATACATGGTTGATGCTGCTCTGGACCACCTGGCCGAAGCGTGGATCGAGCGGGCGCAGCGGGTTGTAGGCGTCGGCCAGCCAGGTGGTGGTGACGCCGTCGGTGTGGATGCCGAGCTTGTCGCGCACCTTCTCGGCCGTCGGCAGGATGGCGAACACGCCGATGGAGCCGGTGATCGTGTACGGGTCGGCGATCACTTCGTCGGACGCCATCGAGATCCAGTAGCCCCCCGAGGCCGCCAGGCTGCCCATCGACACCACCACCGGCTTGCCGGCGGCCTGGGTCAGTTCCAGTTCGCGGCGGATCAGCTCGGAGCCGTAGGCGCTGCCGCCGGGCGAATCCACGCGCAGCACGACGGCCTTGATCTCGTCGTCCTCGCGCGCCTGGCGGATCAGGTTGGCGGTGGTGAGGCCGCCGACCACGCCCGGGCCGCCCGTGCCTTCGGTGATGTTGCCGGCGGCGACGATCACGCCGACCGCGCTGCCGAAAGGCTTTTGCGGGTGGCGCGACAGGTAGTCGTAGAAACCGACCTGGCGGAAGGACTTGATGTCGTCGTCGTAGACGCCGCGCTTGATCAGCATGGCGCGCACTTCGTCGCGGGTCTTGAGGCCGTCGACCAGCTTGTTGGCCAGCGCCACCTTGGCGAAGCTGCCGCCCGCCGCTTCCATTTGCTGAGGCAGGCTGTCGACGAAGGCCGCGACGGCGCCGGAATTCAGCTTGCGGTTCTTCTCCACCTGGCCGGTATAGCCGGACCACAGGGCGTTGAACAGGTAGGTGTCGGCTTCGCGCGCGGCATCGGACGGGCCGTTGGCGATGTAGGGCTCGGCGAAGCTCTTGTAGGTGCCCACCTTCATCAGGTTGACGGTCACGCCCAGCTTGTCCAGCGCGTCGCGGTAGTAGTTCTTGTGGCGGCCGAAGCCCTCGATGAGCACCATGCCCATCGGGTGCATGTAAACCTCGCTGGCGTGCGAGGCCACCAGGTAGCGCTTCTGGTCGTAGCTGCCGCTCCAGGCCACCACTTTCTTGCCGGCCGCCTTGACCCGGTCGACGCCCGCGCCGAACTCGCGCAGCATGGCCAGGCCGCCGCCTTCCATCTCGTCGAGCAGCAGCACGACGGTGGAGATGTTCGGATCCTTGGCGGCCTTGTCCAGGACCAGCATCACGTCGCGCAGGAGCACGGTGCGCTTGCTGTCGCCGCCGACGCTGTCGAGCACGGTTTCACGCAGCGAGGCCTGGTACTGCTCCACCAGGTCGCCCTTGAGCTCCAGCACCAGCGCGGTTTTCCCGGCGATCGGCTTGACGCCGCTGCCGCCGAAGATCATCCAGCCCAGCAGGATGAGGAAGAGCAGGAACAAGAGGTTGACGAAGGTGCGGCGGGTCGCGTCGAGCGCGCCCCACAGCCAGCTGAAGCCGCGCCGCACGGCGCTGAAAGGCTTGAAGGCCATCGAAACTCCAATGAATAAGTGAACGCAGTGTCCTGTCAGGCGGCAACGGCGGCCGGACCGGCCCCGGCCGGTGCGCGCTGCGAGATCGCGAACAGGCCAGCAAATACCAGTATGCCATTAACCATAAGCAACTCCAGCCCGAGTCGGTAAGAGCCGAGCAGGTAAGCCTGATTGTACTCAAGGAGCGCGCAAAGAATCGGTGCGCCAATCGTCACGAACGGCACCAGGCGGTCCGTGAGGGTGCGCGTGGTCATCATGCCGAAGGCGAACAGGCCCAGCAGCGGACCGTAGGTATAGCTGGCCAGTTTGAGGATGACCACGATCATGCTCGGGTTGTCGGCCGCCTTGAAGGCCAGCACCAGCAGCAGGAACAGGAAGGCGAAGCCCAGGTGCACGTGGCGGCGCAGGCGCTCCTTGCCCGCTTCCGTCAGGTCGGTGCGGCGCTTGATCCCCAGGATGTCGATGCAGAAGGACGAGGTCAGCGCGGTGATCGCGCCGTCGGCGCTGGGGAACAGGGCCGAGATCAGGGCGATCAGGAAGATGATCTGCACCGTGGCCGGCAGGTGGCCCATGACCACGGCTGGGAAGATCTTGTCGCCGGTGGCGGTCACGCCGGCCGCCGGGGCGTACAGGTAGAGCAGCCCGCCCAGGAACAGGAAGGCCATCAGCACCACCACCAGCACGCCGGTCAGGGTCAGCAGGTTCTTTTGCGAGTCGCCCACGGTCTTGACCGAGATCGTTTTCTGCATCATTTCCTGGTCCATGCCGGTCATGGTCAGCACGATGAAGGCGCCGGCGACGATCTGCTTGAGGAAGAAATTGGGGCTGTCGAAGTCGGTGGTGAAGATGCGCGACAGGCCTTGCGACTGCATCGCGTCCAGGCTCTCGGGAATCGACATGCCCAGCTCGTTCAGCAGGAACCACACGCAGGCGAACAGGCCGAACAGCATGCAGCTGGTCTGCAGGGTATCGGTCCAGACGATGGTCTTGACGCCGCCCTGGTAGGTGTACATCAGGATCATGGCCAGGATGACCAGGGTCGTGATCCAGAACGGGATGCCCAGGCTGTCGAGGATGATCGCCTGCAGGATGTTGACGACCAGGTAGAGACGGGCGGTGGCGCCCAGCAGGCGCGAGATGATGAAGAAGCCCGCCCCGCTCTGGTAGGCGCGGCGCCCGAGGCGAACGTCGAGGTAGTGGTAGATCGAGGTCAGCTTGAGCCGGTAGTACAGCGGCAGCAGCAGGTAGGCGACCAGGATGTAGCCGATCACGTAGCCGATCAGGATCTGCGCATAGCCGAAGCCGTCCGCGCCGACGTTGCCCGGCACGCTGATGAAGGTGGCGCCGGACAAGGTGGTGCCGACCATGCCGAAGGCGACCAGCATCCAGTTGCTGCTCTTGTTACCGATGAAGAAGCTGTCGTTGTCGGCGTTGCGCGAGGTGGCCCAGGCGACGCCCAGCAGGAGCGCGAAATACGCGATGAGGATACAGAAAAGCAGGACGGGAGACATAGGACGGCAGGGGGATGGAGTTGTCGTTTCGCACAGCAATATACACCGAAGCGACGAGCCCGCCTATTGCCGGGAAGCCAAGTCCTATTCCCTCAGGTTCTAGGCTTCCTCTCCCTGGACCCGCTCGAAGGGGCCGATGCAGGACTCCATCGACTCATCGGCGCACATCAGGAACAGCGCCCCGGACGGGTGAAAGCGGATGAAGTTGGTGGCGCGCGTGCCCACCTTCATGATGGCGCCGGAACAATCCTTCTTGCCATTGTCCTTGGTGACGCGGTCGTCGAGCCGGTAGAAACCCTTGGCGCTGGGCTTGTCGGGGATCTTGAATTCGCTTTCGGACACTTCCTCGGCGCTGGTGACAAGGGTGGTGCCGTCGCCGCGGAAGCGGTAGGTTTCGGAGCAGCCCAGCTCGGGAATGCTGAGCCTCCAGATGCCGAGGATGGGATGGTCGGCCGGAGGCGCTGCCGCCGCCAGGCCGCTCAGGGAACACAACAGCAACAGTCCGGCAGGCACTCGCATGGCAGGCTCCTTCGGCGGTCGGTCATTGCAGCCTCGCCTGCGCCAACGCAGGCGTTCCATTATTGCAGCAGCGGCGCGCGTGCGGCGCACGCGCGCCCTGCGCCAGCTCAGCTGTTCTCCGAGCCTGCTTTCGGCTTGGCCGGGCGGCGTCCGCGCGCGGCGGGCTTGCGTGCCGGCGCCTTGTGGGCCGAGCGGGCGGTCTTCTTGCGCGCCGGCTTGCCTGCTTCGCCTTCGCCCTCTTCCGAACCGGCCACGGCCGGCTCCGCCGCCGGTTCGGCCGGCGCAGCTTCGGGCGCCGGCTGCCCGGCTACGGGTTCGGCCATGGAGGCTGCGGCAGCAGCAGCAGCCTCCGCCGCCTTCTGGGCTGCGGTCTTGCGCGGGGCGCGGCGGCGCTCCTTGGCCGGCGCCGGCGCCGGCTCGGCGGCCGGCACTTCCACCGGCGCCGCCTCGGGAACGGCTTCGGCGGCAGTTTCCACAGCAGGCTCAGGCGCCAACGGCGGCACGGCGGTATCGGCATCCGGGAAGCTCAGTTCCGGCACCGGCGCCGCCTGCTCGCCGCGTCCGCCCTGCTTGCGGCCGCCACGCCCACGGCGGCGCGGCTCGCGCATCGGCTCTTCCTGCGCCGCTTCGGCTGCGGCGCTCTCGGCCTGCGGTTCGCCTGCCTCGAACTGGGCCGGCTCGGCGGCCTGGAATTCCGCCGCAGCTTCGCCAACCGCCGCCAGCACCGGCGCATGCGCGCTGCGGTACACATAGGTGCCGGATTTCTCGTCGCGGCCAAACTCGAACAGGCCGCGCGTCTGCGCTTCCTCCAGCAGGTTGCCGAAGGTACGGAAGCCGTAATAGGTCTCGTTGAAGTCCGGACGGCGGCGCTTGAGCGTGTCCTTCAGCAGCGAGGCCCAGATCTTGCCGGTGTCGCCGCGCTCGGAAACCAAGGCGTCGAAGGTCTCGACCACCATTTCCAGCGCCTGTACCTTGCGTGTTTCCAGCTCTTCCTTGCGGCGGTCGTCGCTCGGGCGCTTGTTCTGCGGCTGCCCCTTGCGCGCGTCCTGCTCTTCCTTGCGCTTGGCGGCGGTGCGGCGCTGCTCGCGCACCAGGTCGTCATAGAAGATGAATTCGTCGCAGTTGGCCACCAGGAGGTCCGAGGTCGACTGCTTGACGCCCACGCCGATCACCTGCTTGGCATTCTCGCGCAGCTTGGAGACCAGCGGGGAAAAGTCCGAGTCGCCGCTGATGATGACGAAGGTATTGACGTGCGACTTGGTGTAGCACAGGTCGAGCGCATCGACCACCAGGCGGATGTCCGCCGAATTCTTGCCCGACTGGCGCACGTGCGGGATCTCGATCAGCTCGAAGTTCGCTTCGTGCATGGTCGACTTGAAGCCCTTGTAGCGGTCCCAGTCGCAGTAGGCTTTCTTGACGACGATGCTGCCCTTGAGCAGGAGACGCTCCAGCACCGGCTTGATGTCGAATTTTTCGTAGTTGGCGTCGCGGACGCCCAGCGCGACGTTCTCGAAGTCGCAGAACACCGCCATGCTGATATTGTCGGAAGATGAAGCCATGAATTGTTGTTTTCTGGAAAATATTGGGGATACCAAAAGCGATTATACGCAACAAGGTCTTCCGAGCATGGCACAAGCTGCAAACCACCGCATCTGGCACAATGCCGGGGCTGACGAACCTAACGGCTACCATGCAAAAACCGACCCTTACTTATCTGCACCTTCGCCCCAACGAGGAACTGCCGCCGGCCGGCCTGCTTCCGTCCGCCCCTTTTCTTGCCGTGCTCGTGATCGACGAGGTCTGCGAAGAAATGTGGCGTTGGGAAGCGAGCCGCTGGCTGGCCGGCTCCCACTGCCGCTACGTGCTGGCCTGGGGCCAGTATTGCGAAGACTGGGCCGAATCGGTGGACGACGCCAACCTCGAAGCCTACGACTACGACGACATCCCGGAAGACAAGCTGGTCATGACCACCTCGCACGAGGAAGAAGAGCTGGACGACGTGTTCTGGTTCGCCAGGCACCGCGCCCGGCATCCGACCCTGGTGCTGCCGCATACGGTGATCGTCCACATCGCCGAGCGCGGCCGCAAGGAGCTGCTCGAGAAGCAGTACGCGCAGGCATAAGGCTCTTCCACTGGCCGTGAAACCGTATCGCTCACAAGCGCGCCAGCGTATTGCGGTCCGGCGCCCCGTCGAAATACTTGTCGATGCAAGCCTGGAACACGGCCACGTCCGGCGCCACGTCGGCGAACAAGGTCATCGAGGAATGGAATTTCAGGTCGTCCGGCGGCGGAAACACATCCTCGATGGCGTCGGCGTCGAGCGCCGCCACGATCCCCGCGCACTCGTTCAGGCGATGGCCCAGCAGCGAATGGGCCAGGTAGGCGGCCGCTTCGTCCGAGGAACGGATCGCATAGCGCTGCGACATCTCGCTCTGCCCGAGCCCGGCAATCTGCGGAAAAATGAACCACATCCAGTGGCTGCGCTTGCGTCCCGCGCGCAGTTCGGCCACCGCCGTGTCGTAGACCGGCGCCTGCGCATCGACGAAGCGCTGCAAGTCGAATTCGTCGCTCATGGCTGCTCCTCTCCTGTTCTGATGTCGGTTAGATGCTACAGCCTCGCCGTTGTTTGCTAAAGTGGCGCACGATGAATTCCGAACACCTCACCCTGCTCCTGGTCCGGGAGATGCCCTACGGCAAATACAAGGGACGCAAGATCGCCGACCTGCCCGGCCATTACCTGGGCTGGTTCGCGCGCGAAGGATTTCCGAAAGGCGAGCTGGGCCAGCTGCTGGCCCTGATGTACGAACTCGACCACAACGACCTGCGCTCCCTGCTCCACCCGCTGCGCGCGCGCCCCGTGGGCGCACGGGGCGGAAGCGGGTCATCCTGACCCTCGCCTATACCGAAGCGGCGACCGTCAATACATACTCCGCTATATAATCTGGGCAACTTCTACTGAGTGAACAGATGCCGAACGATAAAGCCTCCACGCCGCAGGTGCTGGTGGTCGAAGACGACGACCACATCGCCCAGGTCCTGCGCTTCATGCTCGAACGCCAGGGCTACCGTGTCACCCAGCTTCCCGACGGCCGCGCCGCCAGCGAGCACATCGCCACGGCCACGGCCGCGCCGGACCTGATCCTGCTCGACGTGATGCTGCCCTACATCGACGGCTTCGAGATCGTGCGCCTGGTGCGCGAGCGCGCCGACTGGGCCGCCGTGCCGGTCCTGATGCTGACCGCCAAGAACACCGAACGCGACACCGTGCGCGCGCTGGACGCCGGCGCCAACGACTTCGTCATCAAGCCTTTCCAGCCGAACGAACTGCTGGCGCGCGTGCGCCGCTTCCTGAGGCCCGCCGCATGACGGCGGCGTGCTCCCCGGCTTCCCTCCGAGGCGGCATTGGCGATCGTCCAGTCGTCTGACCCTTTCGTCACCGTCGCGGTCTGGACGGGGCTCGTCGCGCTCGGCCTCACGCTCCTGCTGAGCCTCCAGATCATCCAGCTGCGCGTGTCGCTGCGCAAGCGGGAGCGGCACGAGGCGCGGGTGCTGGCGCGCTGGCGCCCGCTGCTGAACCAGGCCATCGTCGGCGAACGCCCAAGCCTGCCCGCCCTGGCCCCGAACGAGCGCCTGGCCTTCCTGCGCCTGTGGGTGCACCTGCAAGCTTCGCTGCGCGGCGAAGCCACCGAGGCCCTCAACACCATGGCGCGCGAGCTGGGCGCCGACCGCCTGGCGCGCGCCATGCTCTCCCGCGGCGCGCGCGAGGAACGCCTGCTGGCGGTGCTGGTGCTGGGCCACTTGCGCGACCGCGAGGCCTGGCCCCAGCTGCTGCCGCTGGCGGAACTGAGCGACAGCGCGGCCTCGCTGACCGCCCTGTGGGCGCTGGTGCGGGTCGACCCCGACGCCGCCACCGGCTACCTGACACCCCTGTTCATCGAGCGCGAGGACTGGGCGCTGTCGCACGTGGCCGGCATCCTGCAGCAGGCCGCCCTGCCCACGGCCGCCGTGCTGGGACGCGTGCTGCCCACCCTGCCGCAGGATCGCCTGCCGCGCGCGCTGCGCATCGCCGAAGCGCTGCGCGTGCCGCTGCCGGCCGCCGTGCTGGCCGGGGCGCTGCGCAGCGAGGCCGTGGCAATCGTGATCGCCGGCCTGCGCAGCGTGATCACGCCTGAAACGATCGAGGACGTGCGCGCCCTGCTCGCCCACGAAGACTGGCAGGTGCGGGTGCAGGCGGCGCGCGCACTGGGCCGCATCGGCACCCGCGACGACGCCGAACGCCTCAGCGCCCTGCTGGCGGACCCGCAATGGTGGGTGCGCTACCGCGCGGCACAGGCGCTGCGCGAACTGCCGGCGCTCTCGCGCGCCGACCTGGAGCAGCTGCGCGCCTCGCTCACCGACCGCTTCGCGGCCGACATGCTGCAGCAGGTGCTGGCCGAAGAGGAGGCCGCATGAGCTTCAGCCCCTTCCTGGTCGAGTTCATCACCTGGTTCGTGTTCTGCTATTTCATCGCGCTGAACGTGGGTTACCTGACGCTCAACGCCTTCTCGCTGCGCGCGCTGCGCCGCAAGGGGCAGGAACTGTTCATGGCCGACCTGCCGCGCGCCTACTCGGGCCTGGAGCCGCCGATCAGCATCCTGGTCCCGGCCTACAACGAGGAAGCGACCATCGCGGCCTCGATCCGCTCGATGCTCCAGCTCAGCTACGCCGAGTTCGAGATCGTCATCATCAATGACGGCTCGAAGGACAGCACGCTCGATGTGCTCAAGCGCGAGTTCGCGCTGCTGCCCTTCCCCGAGGCCTACCGGCGCCAGATCCCGACCCAGGAAGTGCGCCAGGTCTACCGCTCCACGCGCTACCCGAACGTGCGCGTAATCGACAAGCTCAACGGCGGGAAGGCCGACTCGCTCAACGCCGGCATCAATATCTCGCGCTACCCGCTGTTCTGCGGCGTGGACGCCGACTCGATCCTGCAGCGCGACAGCCTGGCCAAGGTCACCGAGCCCTTCCTGCGCGACCCCACCGTGGTGGCGGCCGGCGGCACGGTGCGCGTGGCCAACGGCTGCGAGGTCAGTGGCGGCTTCCTGACCAAGGTGGGGCTGCCGAAGAACATCTGGGCGCTGTTCCAGGTGGTCGAGTACCTGCGCGCCTTCCTGTTCGGGCGCCTGGGCTGGTCCTCGATGAACGGCATGCTGATCATCTCGGGCGCCTTCGGCGTATTCCGCAAGGACGCCGTGGTGCTGGCCGGCGGCTACCGCCGCGACACCATCGGCGAGGACATGGAGCTGGTGGTGCGCATGCACCGCCTGCTGCGCGAACGCCGCCAGCCCTACCGCATCGAATTCGTGCCCGACCCCGTGTGCTGGACCGAGGCGCCGGAGGACTACAAGACGCTCAAGAACCAGCGCATCCGCTGGCAGCGCGGCCTGGCCGAGAGCCTGAACGCCAACTGGGGCCTGCCCCTGTCGCGCAACGGCGGCGTGCCGGGCTGGCTGGCCTTTCCCTTCATGCTGCTGTTCGAGTGGCTGGGCCCCCTGGTGGAACTGGGCGGCTATGTGTTCATGGCGCTGGCCTTCTTCACCGGGCTGATCTCGTGGCAGGCCTTCGGCGCCTTCCTGTTCGTGGCGGTCGGCCTGGGCATCCTGCTGTCGGCCTCGGGCCTGCTGCTGGAAGAGATGTCCTTCCATATCTACCCGCGCGGCAAGCAGCTGATGATGCTCGGCCTGGTGGTCATCCTCGAGAATTTCGGCTACCGCCAGCTCAATTCGGTCTGGCGCCTGATCGGGCTGTGGCGCTGGGCGATGCAGAAGGAGTCGACCTGGGGCACGATGAAGCGCAAGGGCACCTGGCAAAGCGGCGCCCCGAAATAGGCGACGCGCTAGACTGCCGAACATGTCCCGCCACCTCCTTGCCCTGCTCTTCATGACCGCGCCGCTGCATGCCGCTTCGCTGAGCGTCTGTCCCGCCACCGGCAGCACGCCGGCGCGCGCCCTCATCGGCGATGCGTCCGGCTGCCGCAAGATCGAACTGGGGATCGACGCCGCGCGCATCGAAGCGGTGTATCCGTTGCCGGCAGACGCGCGCCCGGAACAGACGATCCTTCTGCAGGGCGACGACAGCAAGGGTGCGCTGGCGGTCAGCGAACATACCTTGCTGCCTTCGAAGCCGCTGCCCGATCCGCCGGCGCCGATGCCTTTCGGCGACAACCTGCTGGCGGCGATGCAGGTGCGCACTTTCGGCGTCGAGGAGCGCGTGCAGGCGCGCCTGCAGGACGGCCGCCTGCGCATCGAGTGCAAGGCGGGTACGAAGCCGGCCGGCGTGCTCCTGCGCGGTCCCTGGTACCTGCCGCGCGCCGCGGCAAGCCTGCAGGCGAGGTTTTCCGGGAAAGGGGAATTCCTGTGGCAGGCAGCGGATGCTGCGCGTGCGGCGCGCGAAGATGCGCTCGACATGGGCAGCCTGTCCGCCACCGGACGCCTGTCCCTGCCCGCCGGCCTGGAGCGCCACGCGTGGGAGCAGTTCACCGTCCTGTGCCCGCCGCAGGCATCCAGCCTGTCGCTCGATGCGCTGAGCCTGGAGCCGGCGGCAGCCACGCGTGCGCCCCGGTCGACCTGGATCTGGAACCAGGCCGAATGGCGCGAGCGCGGCCAGGCGCTGGTCGATTGGGCCGCGCAGGAGAAGATCGGCGAGCTGTTCGTCACGGTGCCGCTGCGGGAAGGACGCGTGACCGAGCCGGAAGCGCTGGCGGCCTTCATCAAGGCGTCCGGGGCGCGCGGGATCGCGGTCACGGCGGTGGATGGCGATCCCCACATGGTGCTGCCGGGCGAGCAGGCGCCGACGGCGGCGCGCGCCCGCGCCTATGCCGTTTATAACGCACAGGCCGAACCGGCTGCGCGCCTGAAGGGCATGCAATTCGACGTCGAGCCCTATCTCCTGTCCGCGCACGTGCTGCCGCCGGCGGAGCGCGACCGGCGTTACCTGGAACTGGTGGCACGGCTGCGCGAAGCGGCGGGCCCGGTGCGGCTGGAGTTTGTCGTGCCGTTCTGGTGGGACAGCAAGCCGGAACTGCTGCGCGGGCTGGCCAGGTCGGCCGACGCGCTGTCGGTGATGGATTACCGCACCGATCCGGAGCAGATCTACCGCTTTGCCGTGCCCTTCCTGGACTGGGCCGAGGTGCACGGCAAGCAGGTGCGGATCGCGCTGGAGGCGGGGCCGATCGGGGCCGAGACGCAGCGGCGCTACCAGCGCGCGGCCAAGGGCGCGGCGGGCGACATGCTGCTGTTCGAACTGGAGGGCCAGCAGGTGCTCGTGCTGCTCAGGCAACCGACGGCGCATGCGAAGGCGCAGCCGTTCACGCTGGAAGGCAGCAGGAGGATCGATGGGTCGGCGACGACCTTCCACGCGGATAAGGCGGTGCTGACACGCCTGCTGCCGAGGCTGGAAGCGGTGTTCGGAGCATGGAAGGGATTCGGAGGGATCGCGCTCCACGAATGGCGCTAAGCAGCGTCCCGCCTCACGGACGTCGTTCCCGCACAGGCGGGAAGCC
>CBIHLT010000135.1:0-14218 GCA_966210615.1 uncultured Massilia sp. | reverse complement strand
AGGTGCCGAGGGAAGGGGATGACAGTTGACCTGAGTGTTGGACTTCGAACCGTCACCCCCGCGAAGGCGGGGGCCCAAGTTGATATGCGTAGCCACGTGCGATGTGTTGGCTACTCACCGAAACTTGGGTCCCGGCCTTCGCCGGGATGACGGTCTTGAGGTTGCGGGTCGAGTTATGCCGTAGTGAAGTGATCCCACCCCTTCAGCCCCAGATCGAGCGGCTTGCCTTCGGCATCCACCAGCCTCAACCCCGGCTCCGCCTCGATCCTGCCCACCCGCGTCACCGCCGTCCCGCTCTCCCGCCCGGCCTCCAGCACCGCCTCGCGGTTCTCCACCGGCGCCGTGAAGCACAGTTCGTAATCATCCCCGCCCGCCGCCGTGAAGCGCCGCCGCAGTGCGATCGCCTGGCGCGCCAGCACGGGTCCCGCCGGCAGCGCATCGGCATCCAGGGTCGCGCCCACCTGCGAGGCGGCCAGGATATGCCCCAGGTCCCCCACCAGCCCGTCCGAGATATCGAGCGCGGCATGCGCGATGGGCACGCGCGCCAGCGCCATGCCCAGTGCCACCCTCGGCGACGGCATGTGCATCCTCAGCGCCGCCCGCTCGTGCAAGGAAGGATCGAGCGCGAGCTCCTTCCAGTATCCCGCCAGCGCCAGCCGCGCATCGCCCAGGGTCCCAGAGATCCAGATGTCGTCGCCGGCACGCGCCGCCGCGCGCCGCAGCGCGTGTCCCGGCCTCAGCTCGCCGAACACCGTGATGCAGATATTCAGCGGCCCCTTGGTCGTATCCCCGCCGATCAGCTCGCAGTCATGCGCATCGGCCAGCGCGAACAGCCCGGACGAAAACCCTTCCAGCCACGCCGGATCGGCCCTGGGAAGCGACAGCGCCAGGGTAAAGGCGACGGGACGCGCTCCCATGGCCGCCAGGTCCGACAGGTTCACCGCCAGACTCTTGTGCCCGAGCATGCGCGGGTCGGCGCCGGCGAAGAAGTGCCGGTCTTCCACCAGCATGTCCGAGGAGATCGCGATCTGATGGCCTGGCGAAGGGGCGAGCAGGGCGCAGTCGTCGCCGATGCCCAGCACTGCGCGTCCCGGCCGCGGGCGCTGGAAATAAGTCTTGATGAGGTCGAATTCGGAAAGCATGGCCGCGATTGTACCGCCGCTGCAATCGGCACCCGGGATACCGGGACCGATATGGAACACGCACGCCAGGTAATCGCTGCATCGGATTTGCTGATGAGCAGTCTGAATTTATTTGCCAACGTTATGAATTCCGGCTTGACTTGTTGAAAATACGTAGCCCTTGACAACTGTGCCTCTGCTAGAATTGGAGGTTCCCCTCTAGTATCAGGAAGGCTGCCCAGCATGGACTCGTCATCGGACAAAAAAGAAGAATTACGTCAACAACTGCGTACGGCAGCACTCGAATATCACCAGATTCCCCGCCCCGGCAAGATCAGCGTGACCCCCACGAAGGGCCTGCTGAACCAGCGCGACCTGGCCCTGGCGTACTCGCCGGGGGTGGCCGCGCCTTGCGAAGAGATCGTCAAGGATCCGGCGAACTCCTATAAATACACCGCGCGCGGCAACCTGGTCGCCGTCATCTCCAACGGCACCGCCGTCCTCGGCCTGGGCAACATCGGCCCGCTGGCTTCCAAGCCGGTCATGGAAGGCAAGGGCGTGCTGTTCAAGAAATTCGCCGCCATCGATGTCTTCGACATCGAGATCAACGAAAACGACCCGGACAAGCTGGTCGACATCATCGCCTCGCTCGAGCCGACCTTCGGCGGCATCAACCTCGAGGACATCAAGGCGCCGGAGTGCTTCTACATCGAGCGCAAGCTGCGCGAGCGCATGAAGATCCCGGTCTTCCACGACGACCAGCACGGCACCGCGATCATCGTCGGCGCCGCGATCATCAACGGCCTGAAGGTCGTCGGCAAGAACATCAAGGAATGCAAGCTGGTCGTCTCGGGCGCCGGCGCGGCCGCGCTGGCCTGCCTGGACCTGATCGTCGACCTCGGCTTCCCGATCGAAAACATCTATGTCACCGACCTGGCCGGCGTGGTCTACAAGGGCCGCCTCGAATTGATGGACCCGGACAAGGAACGCTTCGCCCAGGACACGCCGCACCGTTCGCTGGCCGAAGTGATTCCGGGCGCCGACATCTTCCTCGGCCTGTCGGCCGGCGGCGTGCTGAAGCAGGACATGGTCGCGAACATGGCGCCGAACCCGCTGATCCTGGCCCTGGCCAACCCGAACCCGGAAATCCTGCCGGAAGACGTGAAGGCCGTGCGCAGCGACGCCATCATCGCCACCGGCCGTTCGGACTACCCGAACCAGGTCAACAACGTCCTGTGCTTCCCCTACATGTTCCGCGGCGCCCTGGACTGCGGCGCGACCACCATCACCCGTGAAATGGAAATCGCGGTGGTGCATGCGATCGCCGACCTGGCCCACGCCGAGCAGTCGGACATCGTGGCCTCGGCCTACGGCATCACCAACCTGTCCTTCGGGCCGGAATACCTGATCCCGATGCCCTTCGACCCGCGCCTGCTGACCCACATCGCCCCGGCCGTGGCCAAGGCGGCGATGGACGGCGGCGTCGCCACCCGCCCGATCGCGGACCTGGCGGCCTATGCCGACAGCCTGCAGCAGTTCGTGTACCGCAGCGGCACCTTCATGAAGCCGCTGTTCCAGATCGCCAAGAGCGCGCCGCCGGAACTCAAGCGCATCGTCTACGCCGAGGGCGAGGACGAGCGCGTGCTGCGCGCGGTGCAGGTGGTGGTGGACGAGAAGCTGGCGCGCCCGATCCTGGTCGGCCGTCCGGCGGTGCTGGAAAAGCGCATCGAGAAATTCGGCCTGCGCCTCAAGCTCGGCCAGCACGTCGACGTCATCAACCCGGACTTCGACGAGCGCTACCGCGACTACTGGCAGACCTACTACCAGATCGGCATGCGCAAGGGCGTGACCATCGACATGGCCAAGCTGGAAATGCGCCGCCGCCACACCCTGATCGGCGCCATGATGGTGCACAAGGGCGATGCGGACGGTTTGATCTGCGGCACCTACGGCACCACCCAGATGCACCTGCAGTACATCGACCAGGTGCTGGGCAAGCGCGCCGGCGCCAACGTCTACGCGGCGATGAACTTCCTGATCACCCAGGACCGCCAGCTGGCCATCGTCGACACCCACGTCAACGAGAACCCGACCGCCGCGGAACTGGCCGAGATCACGGTCATGGCCGCCGAAGAGATGGAACGCTTCGGCATGTGCCCGCGCGCGGCCCTGCTGTCGCACTCGAACTTCGGCACCGCCAACAGCGAGTCGGCGCAGAAGATGCGCGCCGTGCTGCCGCTGGTGCAGCAGCGCAAGCCCGACCTGGAAATCGACGGCGAAATGCACGGCGACACCGCGATCGAGGCCAAGGTGCGCGTCAAGATCATGCCGGACTCGAAGCTGACCGGCGACGCCAACCTGCTGGTGATGCCGAACATCGACGCCGCCAACATCTCCTATAACCTGGTCAAGAGCGCCGCCGGCAACGGCATCGCGATCGGCCCGGTGCTGCTGGGCTGCGCGCGTCCGGTCCACATCCTGACGCCCTCGTCGACCGTGCGCCGCATCGTCAACATGACCGCGCTGGCCGTGGTCGATGCCGTCTCCCAGCGTTAAACGCCGGGCCTGACCCCGGCCGCGCCCGATGCAATTTGTTGCATTGCATCAGGCGCGGCCGACCCCTCCCTGACATCCGCACGCCTGGCATTGCCGCCCATTGGGCGGCAATCTTGCCTATTTTCACTCTGCAGGCGTCCAGTCGCCGCATGTTCATCCGCCCGCAGCCCCGCCGCCGGCGCGTTCCTCCAGCCTTGTTTCCGTCATTTTGTTGCGCTGCATCAAGCGATATGTCGCGTGCATGTCGCAAGTCGTCGGATTTTTGTCACGCTCACAAGACACGCGTAACAATCGGTAAGCGCATGGGGTACCCTAAAGATTCAAAGGGCATAATGTACAGATAACTGTTGTTTTATTGACACGATTTCTATTGTGCAAGGGGTCCCGGACCTTCCTTGCTAGAATCGGCTCGACAGCGTCCGCACCCGTGAGACAACCACGAGAACCACGAACATGCACACTACAAAAAGAGCCCTCATTACCGGGATCACCGGCCAGGATGGCGCCTACCTGGCGCAGCTGCTCCTCGAAAAAGGCTACCACGTCACCGGTACCTTCCGCCGCTGCAGTTCCGTCAATTTCTGGCGCATTGAGGAACTCGGCATCGCGACGCATCCGAACCTGCACCTGGTCGAGTACGACCTGACCGACCTGTCCTCGAGCGTGCGCCTGGTCGAGAACAGCCGTCCGGACGAGGTCTACAACCTGGCGGCCCAGAGCTTCGTCGGCGTGTCGTTCGAGCAGCCGGTGGCCACCGCCTCGATCACCGGCATCGGCGCCGTCAACCTGCTGGAAGCGATCCGCATCGTCAACCCGAAGATCCGCTTCTACCAGGCCTCGACCTCGGAAATGTTCGGCAAGGTGCAGGCCATTCCCCAGATGGAGGACACGCCGTTCTATCCGCGCAGCCCCTACGGCGTGGCCAAGCTGTACGCGCACTGGATGACGGTCAACTACCGCGAGTCCTATGGCATGTTCGGCTGCTCGGGCATCCTGTTCAACCACGAGTCGCCGCTGCGCGGGCGCGAATTCGTCACCCGCAAGATCACCGACTCGGTGGCCAAGATCGTGCTGAACAAGCTCGACGTGCTGGAGCTGGGCAACCTGGACGCCAAGCGCGACTGGGGCTATGCCAAGGAATACGTCGAAGGCATGTGGCGCATCCTGCAGGCCGACGAACCCGACACCTTCGTGCTGGCCACCGGCCGCACCGAGACCGTGCGCGACTTCGTCACCATGGCCTTCAAGGGCGCCAACATCGCGATCGAGTGGAGCGGCAGCGGCGCGGAGGAAGCCGGCCACTGCGCCCGCACCGGCAAGCAGCTGGTGCGCGTGTCGCCCAAGTTCTACCGCCCGGCCGAGGTCGACCTGCTGATCGGCGATGCGGCCAAGGCCAGGAGCGCACTGGGCTGGGAGCCGAAGACCACGCTCGAAGCGCTGTGCCAGATGATGGTCGACGCCGACCTGCGCCGCAACGAACTGGGCTTCTCCTTCTGATATGGAACGCGTCGCCACGGATGACATTCCCGCCTTCCTCGGCGGGCGCGAAGGCGAGGGGCGGCGCGCCCTCATCACCGGCCTGCGCGGTTTCACCGCCCGTTACCTGGCGCAGGAACTGACCGCCGCCGGCTACCGCGTCTACGGCACCGTGATGCCGGGCGAGGAACTCGGCCCGGACATCTACCCGGTCGACCTGCTCGACCGCGCCGCCGTGGCCGAGGTGATCGAACGGGTCCAGCCCGACATGGTCGCCCACCTGGCCGCCATCGCCTTCGTCGCGCATGCGAACGCCGACATGATCTACCGCGTCAACGTGGTCGGCACGCGCAACCTGCTGGAGGCGCTGGCCGCCGGCCGGCACCGCCCGACCAGCGTGCTGCTGGCCTCCTCGGCCAATATCTACGGCAACGCCAGCGTGCCCGTCATCGACGAGAACGTGCCGCCGTCCCCGGCCAACGACT
This sequence comes from uncultured Massilia sp., assembly GCA_966210615.1. Lineage (GTDB taxonomy): Bacteria > Pseudomonadota > Gammaproteobacteria > Burkholderiales > Burkholderiaceae_D > Telluria. Next base: position 8,580 of record CBIHLT010000135.1, on the reverse strand, counting down.
ACGCCGTCAGCAAGCTGGCCATGGAACACATGGCGCGCCTGTGGATGGACAAGTTGCCGATCACGATCGCGCGTCCCTTCAACTATACCGGCGTGGGCCAGACAGAAAATTTCTTGCTGCCAAAGATCGTGTCCCATTTCCGCCGCGGAGAGCGCCGTATCGAGCTGGGCAACCTGGCGATCGCGCGCGATTTTTCCGACGTGCGCATGGTGGCGCGCAGCTACCGCCGCCTGCTGGCCGCGGCGCCCGGCAACGAGGTCTTCAATGTCTGCTCGGGCAGCTCGCATTCGCTGGCCGAGCTGATCGAGATGATGAGCGGCATCGCCGGCTACCGCATCGACGTGCAGGTCAATCCGGCCTTCGTGCGCGCCAATGACGTGCTCCAGCTGACCGGCAGCAACAGCAAGCTGACCGCCGTGATCGGCCACCTCAACCCGACTCCGCTGTGCGATACGCTGCGCTGGATGTACGAAGCCTGATCGCTGGCAGCCTTAGCGTAGGACTCGGAACGACAAAGATCGAACCGGGGCTGACTGGCGGCCACCTGGACGGCATCGGCGTCTACACCCGGGCGCTGTTGCAGCACCTGCCGCGCGCCGGCTGCACGGTACGGCCATTCTCGTGGCCGCGCCCGCGCTTGCGCGGTACCGCAGGCGGCGAAGGCATCAGCATCGGCACGCCGATGCCGCAATCTTTCGAGAAAGCCTCGCTCGTCGACCTGGCCACGCCGGGCGCGCACCGCGTGCACATGCCGGTGGACGTGTTCCACGCCACCGACTACCGCATCGTGCGCATGGACTGCCCGGTGGTCGCGTCCCTGCATGACGCCTTGCCGATCAAGTATCCCGAGTGGTGCAACCCGCGCCTGCGCAGCGTGAAGAACTGGCTTCAGCGCAAGGCCGCCGCCAAGGCCGACCATGTGATCGCGCTCTCGCATTTTGCCGTCGACGAACTGGTCGAATGCTTCGGCGTCGACGAGCGCCGCGTCTCGGTGGTGCCTTGCGGGGTGGACGACGACTGGCTGGAGGCGCCGGACCCGGCCGCCGTGGCCGCCACCCTGGCGGCCAACCGGCTGCAGCCCGGCTATTTTCTGACGGTCGGCACGCTGCAGCCGCGCAAGAACCTGGGGCGCCTGATCGACGCCTGGCTGATGCTGCCCCCAAGCATGCGCGCCGAACGCGCGCTCGTCATCGTCGGCGCGCGCGGCGCACGCAGCGAAGAGCTGGTGGCGCGCATCGCAAGCCTGCAGGCAAGCGGCGAGAACCTCGCCTGGCTGAACGCCCTGAGCGATCACCAGTCCCTGCGCCACGTGTATGCGGCGGCGGGCGTGTTCGTGTTTCCTTCGCTGTACGAAGGCTTCGGTATTCCGGTGGTGGAGGCCTTTGCCTCGAATGTGCCGGTGGTGGCGTCGAACGCCAGCTCGCTGCCGGAAGTGACGCAGGGAGCGGCGCTCGACGTCGATCCCTTGAACCCGGGCGAGATCATGGAGGCCATGCGCACGCTGGCCCAGGATGGCGCCCTGCGCGCGGCTTGCGTCGCCGCCGGCCGTGCGCGCGCCGAACAACTCACCTGGCAGGCCACCGCACGATTGACGCTCGATGTCTATCGTGCGGTGGTTTCCCGTTAATCCGCAGTAATCTTAAGCCCATGCGTGTCCTTCACTTCTACAAAACGTATTTCCCGGACTCGATGGGTGGCATCGAACAGGTCATCCGTCAAATGTGCGTCGGTACCGGCCGTCTGGGCGTCAACAACACGGTGCTGTCGCTGTCGCGGCACGACCGGCTGGTGCCCTTCGAGTTCGAAGGGCACACGGTCCATCGCATGCCGCTCAATGCCGAGATCGCGTCGAACGCCATGTCGCTGCAGTCCATCGGCGCGCTGGCGCGCATGGCGCAAGAGGCGGACGTGGTGCACTACCACTTCCCCTGGCCCTTCATGGACCTGGCGCATTTCATGGCGCGCGTGAACAAGCCGACGGTGCTGACCTACCACTCCGACATCGTGCGCCAGCGCAATCTGCTGCGCCTGTACGCGCCGCTCAGGGACCGCTTCCTGAACAGCGTCGACGCCATCGTCGCGGCCTCGCCCAACTACCTCGCGTCGTCGCCGGTGCTGGACCGCTACCGCGACAAGACCAGCGTCATCCCCTACGGCCTGGACAAGACGACGTATCCGCCAGCCGATCCCGCGCGCATGGCGCACTGGCGCGCGCGCCTGGGGCCGAAGTTCTTCCTGTTCGTGGGCGTGCTGCGCTACTACAAGGGCCTGCACATCCTGCTGGACGCGGCGGCCGGCCTGGATTATCCGATCGTGATCGTGGGCGCCGGGCCGATCGAGCAGGAACTCAGGCAGCAGGCGGCGCGCCTGAAACTGAAGAACGTGATCTTCCTCGGCGCGCTGGACGACGCCGACAAGGTGGCGCTCCTGAGCCTGTCGTATGCGCTGGCCTTCCCCTCGCACCTGCGCTCGGAAGCCTTCGGCATTTCGCTGCTGGAAGGGGCCATGTACGGCAAGCCGTTGATCTCCTGCGAGATCGGCACCGGCACCACCTATATCAACATCGACGGCGATACCGGCATCGTGGTGCCGCCATCCGACCCGCAGGCGCTGCGCGCGGCCATGCAAAGGCTGTGGGAGAATCCCGAAATGGCGCGCCGGATGGGGCGGCGCGCCGAGATGCGCTACCACGAACTGTTCACGTCGGAACAGATGGCGTCGAGCTACCTGTCGCTGTACGAGGCCCTGGCGCCGCGGCGCGTGCCGGTGCGCCTGGCGCGCGCGCAGGCCTAGGACAGGCGCTCCGGATCAGGTCTGCTCGGCCCAGCGCAGGCGGATCGCCCGGATCGCCGGCATCTGTTCGATGAACAGGTCCACCAGCACCGGGTCGAAGTGTTTTTCCTTTTGCTGGCGCAGGAAGTCGATGGCTTCTTCCTCGCTCCAGGCCTTCTTGTACGGACGCACCGAGGTGAGGGCGTCGAACACGTCGGCGATCGCGCAGATGCGGCCTTCGAGCGGAATCCGGTCGCCCTTCAGGCCGTTTGGATAGCCGCTGCCGTCGTACTTCTCATGGTGAGTCAGCGCGATGTTGCGCGCCAGCCCCAGCATGCCGCTACTGTGCTCGCCGATGATCTCCGCGCCGATGTTCACGTGGCTCTGCATCACCTTCCATTCTTCCGCGTCGAGCGGCCCGGGCTTTTGCAGCACGCGGTCGGGGATGCCGATCTTGCCGACATCGTGCATCGGCGCCGCGTGCAGCAGGTCGTCGGCTTCCTGCTCGGTCAGGCCGGCGGCGATGCCGAGCACGCGCGCGAAGTGGCTCATGCGGATTACGTGCAGGCCGGTCTCGTTGTCCTTGTATTCGGCCGCCAGGCCGAGGCGCTGTACGATCTCCAGGCGGCTCGCGCGCAGTTCCTCCATGCGCACCAGCGACAAATGGGTGCGCACGCGCGCCCGCACGATCGGCGGGCTGACCGGCTTGGTGATGTAGTCCACCGCGCCGGCCTCGAAACCTTCCAGCTCGTCGTCGGTGTCGGTGAGGGCGGTCACGAAGATCACGGGGATCGCGGCGGTGCCGGGATGGGCCTTGAGCGCCGCGCACACTTCGTAGCCCGACATCCCGGGCATCATCACGTCCAGCAGGATCAGGTCGGGCCGTTCCTGGCGCGCCAGGTCGAGGGCGCGCGCGCCGTCCTTGGCGAACAGCAGGCGGTAGTGGTCCTGCAGGATCTGGCGCAGCAGCGCCAGGTTGCTGGCCTCGTCGTCGACCGCCAGGATCAGCGGCTTGTTGGTCGGTTGGGTCATGCCTGGTGTCCTGTAAGGCCTAATCTTTCAGTGCGGCCAGCACCGCGTCGAGCTGCTCGACGGCGAGGTCGAAATCGAAGTCGCCGATGGCGCTGCGCACCTGGGCCACGCGCGGGGCGCAGGCGTGGCCGGCGAGGGCGGACGACAGGCTGGCCAGCGCGCCGTCGTCGAGCGCGCCGCGGCGCAGGGCTTCCAGCAGCACGCCGCCGGCACGGCGCGCCCGCGCCAGGTCGACGCTTGCTTGCGCAGCCGGCTGGTCCGGCCGGACGTCCTCCGTGGCGGCACCGCCACCGGTCCCGCCGTGTCGGATGGCGGCCAGCGCTTCCACCACGGCACCGGCCGAGGCCTCGAGCGCGGCGGCCGCCTTCTGCTCGTCGGTCGGCAGCGCATTGGTGGCGTGTTCGAGCAGGCCGAGGGCATCGGACAGCTGCTCCAGGCCGACGTTGGCGGCCACGCCGCGCACCTTGTGGGCCAGCATGCGCAGCTCCTGGTGCGCGCCGCCGGCGGCGTGCAGGCGCAGCGTCTTGTCCAGCTCCGCATACTGGCGGCTGAAATGATCGAGCGCCTCGAGGTAGCTGTCTTCCTTGCCGCCCCAGCGGTGCAGGCCGGCGTGGCGGTTCAGCACTTCGCGCACCATGCCCGGAACGCCGGCCGCCGCGCCGTCCGCGCACTGCTGGGCGATGCCGAGCACGCGCGCGATCTCGTGCGACAGCGCGAACCAGTCGACCGGCTTGCTGGCGAAACCATCCATGCCGGCGTCGACACTGGCGCTGCGGTGCTCGGCCAGCACGCTGGCGGTCATGGCGATCACCGGCACGCGCCGGCGGCTGCCGGCCGCTTCGTGGGCGCGGATCGCGCGCGTGGCCGACAGGCCGTCGAGCAGCGGCATCTGGAAGTCCATCAGGATCACGTCGAAGTCCTGCTTCGTCGCCAGATCCACGACGGCGGCGCCGTCGCCGACGCCGGTCATGATGTGGCCGCGGCGCGCCATCAGGAGCTGCAGCAGCTCCAGGTTCTGCGGCACGTCGTCCGCCACCAGCACGCGCAGCGGCGGCAGCACCGCGGCGCTGCGCACGCGCGGCGCCTGCTGGGCGAAGCGCGCCAGCACCAGCGGCACGCGCACGTGGAAGCTGGTGCCCTTGCCGACTTCGCTCTCGGCCCAGATGCGGCCGCCCATCAGCTCGACCAGCTGCTTGCAGATGGTGGTGCCCAGGCCCGTGCCGCCGAAGCGCCGGGTCATCGAAGCGTCGGCCTGGGTGAAGGGATCGAAGATCGCGGCCAGGCGGTCCTGGGCGATGCCGATGCCGGTGTCGATCACCGCGATGCACAGCTGGTCGCCTTCGGCGCGCACCTTCAGGGTGACCGAGCCCTTGGCGGTGAACTTGATCGCGTTGTCGATCAGGTTGGTGAGCACCTGGCGCATGCGCAGCTCGTCGCCGCGCAGGCCGGTCGGCAGCGCCGGGTCGTACTGGATATCCAGGTGCAGGCCCTTGGCGCGCGCGTTCGCCGCCAGGGTCGAGGACAGCTCGTCGATCAGCGACAGCAGGTTGTAGTCGTGCTGCTCCAGCTCGACCGCGCCTTTTTCCAGCTTGGCGGTGTCGAGGATTTCGTTCAGCAGGCGCAGCAGCGACTTGCCGGCGTTGCGGATGGTGTCCAGGTGGCGCCGCTGCTGGGGGTTCAGCTCGCCGTCCAGCAGCACGTCGGTGAAGCCCAGGATCGAATTCATCGGCGTGCGGATCTCGTGGCTCATGTTGGCCACAAAAGTAGCGCGCGCGGCGGCGGCCTGCTCGGCCTTTTCCTTGGCTTCGCGCAGCGCTTCTTCCATCTGGCGGCGCTCGGTGATGTCGAGGATGACGCCGTCGAGCCAGCGTACCTCGCCCGCGTCGTCGCGCACGCCGGTGCCGTTTTCCCACAGCCAGCGCACGCTGCCGTCGGCGTGCAGGATGCGGTATTCGACCAGGTAGTGCAGGTCCGCGCGCAGCGCGGCCGCCAGTTCCTCGTTGACGCGCACGCGGTCGGCGGCGTGGATCAGGGCGCCGAAGGTGCGGCGCGGCGGCGAACCGAGGAAGTCGGCGGCCGGGTGGCCGGTCATGCGCTCCACGGCGTCGCTGATGAAGATCATCGGCCAGCCTTCCTCGAGCGTGCAGCGGAAGGAGATGCCAGGGATGTTGCCGATCAGGGAGCGGAACTGCTGCTCGCTGGCGCGCAGCGCCTGTTCCATCGCGCGGCGTTCGCTGATGTCGGTGACGAAGCCGACGAACAGGTCCTGGTCACCCAGCTTGGCGTGGCCGATCGAGCGCCGCACCGGCACCAGGCTGCCGTCCTTGCGCGTGGCCATGACTTCGCTGCTGCGAGCGATGGAACCGAGTTCGCCTTCGCGCAGCATGGCGAGCAGGCCATCCTTCTCCGCCTGCTCGTGGTCGGCAATCAGGACGTCGATGTGGCGGCCCAGGATTTCCTCGTGGCGCCAGCCGAAGATGCGCTCGGCCGAGGCGTTGAATTCGGTGATGTGGCCGGCGCGGTCGATGGTGACCACGCCTTCGACGGTGGTGGTGAGCAGGGCGCGCATCCAGGCTTCGCTGCGCGCCAGGTCGCGAAACATCTGGCGGTAGCGCAGCAGGCCGTTGGCCGCCAGGACAAACAAGGTGAAGGCGACGGTGATCACCGAGATCGCCAGCGCCAGGAAGTCGCTGTTGACGTGGCCTTCGCTGCCCGGGGCGACGCGGCCGATGAAGCGCGCGGCCGCCATGCCGGTATAGTGCATGCCGGCGATGGCGCAGCCCATCACGACCGCGGCCAGCAGCAGGCGGCGCGATTCCGACATCGACTGGAAGCGCGACAGGCCCGAGCGCACGCCCAGCGCCAGGGTGGCCAGCACCACCGCGACCACGATCGACAAGCCGAACATCAGCGGGTCGTAATGCAGGCTCAGGTTCATGCGCATGCCCGCCATGCCGGAATAGTGCATCGCGCCGATGCCGGCGCCCACCAGCACGCCGCCGGCCAGCAGGCCGCCGACGCCGAGGCGCGGACGCGAGATCAGGGACAGCGCCACGAAGGAGGCCGCAATGCTGGGCAGGGCGGACAGGATGGTGGTCAGCTCGTGGTAGTCGACCCGCGTGCACAGGTTGAAGGCCAGCATGCCGATGAAGTGCATCGCCCACACACCGGCGCCCAGCGCCAGGCTGCCCGTCCCAAGCATGATCGTGCGCTGTGCACGGCTGGCGCTGGCCTGGCCCGCGATTTGCAGGCCCATCCAGGAAGAAAAGATCGCGACCAGCAGCGACAGCACGACCAGGCGTGGCTCGTAAATGCCGTAGGTCAGCAGGGACGGGTCGTCCGGAACTGAGAAAATTTGCAACATAGGAAGGCGGGCGACGTGCTCTATGCCCATTGGGTGAGCTGGACAGTATCGCATTTTCGTTTGGGAAAGTCTTCTTGAGTAGCGGAATGAAGTCGTGTCAAACGCGGGACTGTGGCGGGCGCGCCACCTTCCTCGCTGTGCGCTGTGGAAAATCGAGGCCGGCTGGTATGCTTGCTTGGCAGTCTTCCAAAAGGTAGAGAACCAGGGTGCGCATTTGAACAGATTCGTCATTGCCGTCGTTGCGCTTGCGCTGCAGGCGGCGCCTGTGGTGGCCACTGCGGTGGCCGCCGCGGCGCCGGGCGGCGCGCCCGGGGCGGGCACGCGTCTGTACATCACGACCGAGCAGTCCGGGACCTCGAGCATGCTCGACAAGGGGCGTGTGGTCGGCGTCGCCACCGACAAGGTGCGCGAAGCGATGCAGCGGGCCGGCGTGGCGCACACCATCGACCTGCTGCCCTGGAAGCGCGCCTATGCCGCGGCGCTGCAGCGCCCGGACGCCTGTGTTTACTCCACCACCCGCACCCCCGAGCGCGAGCGCCTGTTCAAGTGGGCCGGGCCGACCGACATCGGCCAATGGGTGCTGATGGGGCGGGCCGACCGCGAATGGAACCTGGACAACCTGGAGCAGGCGCGCAAGCTGCGCATCGGCACGTATAACGGCGATGCGCGCGACCAGTTCCTGCGCGAGCGCGGATTCCAGGTGGATGCGGCGCCCAATGACCTCATGAATCCGCGCAAGCTGATGCTGGGACGCATCGACCTGTGGGCTGCCAGCGTGCGCTCGAGCGAAACCATGCTGGCAAGGCATGGCTGGGACAAGCAGATCGTGCCGGTGCTGGTGTTCAACCGGATCGAGGTCTATTTGGCCTGCAACCGCGCGGTGCCGGATGCGGTGATCGACCGTCTTAATGTGGCGTTCGCCGAGATCGCCAAGGATGGGACGGGGCGGCGCATCGAGCGGGCGTATGACAACTGGGGAACGGCGGGGAATGCGACGGCGGCGGCCGGTCCGGCGCAGGGCAAGCGCTGAGGCTGCCCGTCAGCCAACAAAAAACCCGCGGTCTGCATGAGAAACGCGGGTTTTGCATGTCGTGCTACGTCTTTTGCAAGGTGCTGGTGCCTCCGGCCGGAATCGAACCGGCACGCCTTTCGGCGCTTGATTTTGAGTCAAGTGCGTCTACCAATTCCGCCACAGAGGCCCAATAGCAGGCGCGCATCTTAGCACATGCCTTGCTCAACTGACCAGTACGAGTGTGAAATTGACTCGTACCGGGTGCCAAGCGCGCTCAGCGGGCGCTCAACGTGCAATGCGGTGCTGCAGCAGGCGCAAGCTGCCGACCGGCCCGATGACTTCCAGTGCATGCGGCAGCACAGCTACCGTGATGGCGCCTTCCTGGCGGCGCAGCCAGGGG
>CBIHLT010000134.1:0-14357 GCA_966210615.1 uncultured Massilia sp. | reverse complement strand
GGTAAGCCGGCTGCCCACACCGCAGTTCCCAACGGGCGCACCGGCCCGCCCGGAGTCTCAATGAAGAAATTCGCTCTCGTCCTTGCCGCTGTTGCCGCCTTCGCGGGCCTGCCGGTCTTCGCCCACGCTGCCGATGCACAAACGACCGCGGCGGCGAAAAAGCTGCTCGAGGTGATGGACGCACGCCAGGCCATGCTCGGTTCCTTCGCCGAAATGGAAAAGGCGATGCCGGCCATGATGCGCGCGCAGGCGGCCAGCATGATCCAGAACGATGCGAGCCTGAGCGCCGGGCAGAAGCGCGATGCGATGGCCAAGGTCGACAAGGTCCTCCCGGGCGTGGCGCAGGCATTGAACCAGATGTTCCACGATCCGGCCCTGGTCGACGAGATGCTGGCCGAGATGGTGCCGCTCTACGCAAATAACTTCACCGCTGCCGAAATCAGGGAACTGACCGCCTTCTACGCCACGCCGCTGGGCCGCAAGATGATGACGATGATGCCGAAGCTGTCCGCGGAAAGCATGGCGCTGAGCCAGAAGATCGTGTTGCCGCGTATCGGCAATTTGATGCAGCAGGCGTTGCAGGAAGCTCAGAAACAGTAATCGGCAAGAAAGGACCGCATGACCCAGATCTTCAACTTTTCGGCCGGCCCGGCCGTCCTCCCGAAAGAAGTGCTGCAGCAGGCAGCCGCCGAAATGCTCGACTGGCATGGCAGCGGCATGTCGGTGATGGAGATGAGCCACCGCGGTCCGGAATTCATCTCCATCTACAAGCAGGCCGAAGCCGACCTGCGCGAACTGCTGGCCGTCCCGGCGAACTACAAGATCCTGTTCATGCAGGGCGGAGGACTGGGCCAGAACGCCATCATCCCGATGAACATGCTGGGCTGCTGCCCGCAGCCGGGCACCATCGATTTCGTCCACACGGGTTCGTGGTCGGGCAAGTCGATCAAGGAAGCCAAGCGCTACGCCAACGCCAATGTCGTGGCGTCCGCCGAGGCCAATGGCTTCACCGCCATCCCGCCCCAGGACACCTGGCGCCACACCCCTGGTGCGGCCTACCTGCATATCTGCACCAACGAAACCATCGACGGCCTGGAGTTCAACTTCGTGCCCCAGGTCGATGCCCGTACGCCGATCGTGGCCGACATGTCCTCGCACATCCTGTCGCGCACCATCGACGTGTCGAAGTACGGCGTGATCTTCGCCGGCGCCCAGAAGAACATCGGCCCGGCCGGCCTGACCCTGGCGCTCGTGCGCGACGACCTGCTGAACGAGGCGCTGAACATCTGCCCGTCCGCCTTCCACTGGAAGACCGTGGCCGAGCACGAGTCCATGTTCAACACGCCGCCGACGTATTCGATCTACATCGCCGGCCTGGTGTTCGCCTGGCTCAAGCGCAATGGCGGCGTGGCGGCGATGGAACAGCGTAATATCGAGAAAGCGCGCCTGCTGTATGCGGCGCTGGACGCCGACGACTTCTACCAGAATCGTGTGGCGCCGGAATACCGTTCGCGCATGAACGTGCCGTTCTACCTGCGCGACGAATCACTGAACGAGAAATTCCTGGCCGGCGCGAAGGCGCGCGGGCTGCTGCAACTGAAGGGCCACAAGTCCGTCGGCGGCATGCGGGCATCGATCTACAACGCGATGCCGATCGAGGGCGTACAAGCCCTCGTCGATTATCTGAACGAGTTCGCCGGCCGCTGAGCCGCCGCGGCGCGTGGCCGTGCATCCGGTGCACGGCGCGTCGTCGCGTCAACGAACAAATCGACCGATTAAGCATAACGATGACAGACAAACTCAAACCCCTGCGCGAACAGATCGATGCGATCGACGCGCAAATCCTCGAGCTCCTGAGCCGCCGCGGCAAGGTCGCGCAGGAAGTCGGCCACGTCAAGGCCGAGACCAACGCCCCGGTGTTCCGTCCCGAACGCGAAGCCCAGGTGCTGCGTGGCGTAGCCGAGCGCAATCCCGGCCCGCTCAAGGACCGCGACGTCCAGACCATCTTCCGCGAGATCATGTCCTCCTGCCGCGCGCTGGAAAAGCGCGTCACGGTCGCCTACCTCGGGCCCTCGGGCACCTTCAGCGAGCAGGCCGTGTTCCAGCAGTTCGGCAGCGCCATCGAAACCCTGCCGTGCGTGTCCATCGACGAGGTCTTCCGCGCCACCGAGGCCGGCACCGCCGACTTCGGCGTGGTCCCGGTCGAGAACTCGTCCGAGGGCGCGATCAACCGCACCCTGGACCTGCTGCTGGCCACCACCACCACCATCAGCGGCGAAGTCTCGATCCCCGTCCACCACAGCCTGATGAGCAAGACCGGCTCGATGGACGGCGTGAAGGCCGTGTGCGCCCATTCGCAGGCCCTGGCCCAGTGCCAGGTGTGGCTCAACCAGCACTATCCCGGCATCGAGCGCCGCGCGGTGGCCTCGAACGCCGAGGCGGCCGTGCTGGCCAGCCAGGATCCGAGCGTGGCCGCCATCGCCAGCGAGATGGCGGGCGAGCAGTACCAGCTCGGCGTGGTCCAGGCCCACATCCAGGACGATCCGCACAACCGCACCCGCTTCGTGGTGATCGGCCAGCTGCAGACCGGCCCTTCGGGGCGCGACCGCACCGCGCTGGTGCTGGCCGTGCCGAACAAGGCCGGCGCCGTCTACAACCTGCTGGCGCCGCTGTCCAAGCACGGCGTGTCGATGACGCGTTTCGAGTCGCGCCCGGCGCGCATCGGCACCTGGGAATACTACTTCTACGTCGACATCGAGGGCCATGTGCATGACGCCGCCGTCGCCCGCGCCCTCGAAGAACTGAAAGACAACGCCGCCTTCTTCAAGGTGCTGGGGTCTTATCCGCAAAGCCTTTAATTCACATCGAGAGACTGACCATGCACCACCAATTCGGACCCGAGTACGTTCGCGCCATCGCCCCTTACCAGGCAGGCAAGCCGATCGCGGAGGTCGCCCGCGAGTTCGGCCTGAACGAAGCCGACATCGTCAAGCTGGCCTCCAACGAGAACCCCTTCGGCCTGCCGGAATCGAGCCGCCAGGCGATGCTGGCCGCCGCCGCCGAGCTGGGCCGCTACCCGGATGCCAACGGCTTCGACCTGAAGGCCGCGCTCTCGAGCCGCTACGACGTGCCGGCGGACTGGATCACCCTGGGCAACGGCAGCAACGACATCCTGGAAATCGCCGCCCACGCCTTCGTGCAAAAGGGCGAGGCGGTGGTGTATTCGCAGTACTCGTTCGCCGTGTACGCGCTGGCCACGCAAGGCGTGGGCGGCCGCGCCATCGTGGTGCCGGCCAGGGACTACGGCCACGACCTCGACGCCATGGCCGCCGCCATCGACGCCGATACCCGCCTGGTCTATGTCGCCAACCCGAACAACCCGACCGGCACCTTCTTCCCGGCGCCGCAAGTCGAGGCCTTCCTGCAAAAGGTCCCGGCCAACGTGATCGTGGTGCTGGACGAGGCCTACAACGAATACCTGGCGCCGGAACACCAGTTCGAGTCGAGCCAGTGGGTGCGCAAGTACCCGAACCTGATCGTCTCGCGCACCTTCTCCAAGGCCTATGGCCTGGCGGGCCTGCGCGTGGGCTACGCCATCGCCCAGCCGGACGTGACCGACCTGATGAACCGCATCCGCCAGCCCTTCAACGTCAACTCGCTGGCCCAGGCGGCGGCCGTCGCCGCGCTGAACGACAAGGAATTCCTGGAGAAGGGCGCGAAGAACAACTTCGAAGGCTACCGGCAGATGATTGCCGCCTTCGATGAGCTGGGCCTGGAATACGTGCCATCCTTCGGCAACTTCGTGCTGGTCAAGGTCGGCAATGACGACGGCGCCGGCGCGCGCGTCAACCTGGCGCTGCTCAAGCAGGGCGTGATCGTGCGCCCGGTCGGCAACTACGGCCTGCCGCAATGGCTGCGCATCTCGATCGGCCTGCCGGAAGAGAACGCGACCTTCATCGCGGCGCTGAAGAAAGCGCTCGGCTGAATGCTGGACAAGGTCGTCATCGTCGGCGTCGGCCTGATCGGCGGCTCTTTCGCGCTGGGGCTCAAGGCCGCCGGCGCGGTGCGCCGCGTGGTCGGCATCGGCCGCGAGCCGCAGGCGATGGCGCGCGCGCTGGAGCTGGGCATCGTCGACGAGGTCGCCACCTCGTTCGAGGAAGCCAGGGACGCCGACCTGGTGCTGCTGGCCGCGCCGGTGGCCCAGACCGGGCGCATCCTGGCCGCGCTGCTGCCGCATCTCGGCGCGCGGACGGTCGTCACCGACGCCGGCAGCACCAAGGGCGACGTGGTGGCTGCCGCCCGCGACGTGCTGGGCGAGCGCATCCACCAGTTCGTGCCCGGCCATCCGATCGCGGGCAGCGAATCGAACGGCCCGGATGCGGCGATCGCCACGCTGTACCGCGGCAAGAAGGCGGTGCTCACGCCGCTGGCGGAAAATGCCGACGATGCGGTCGAGCTGGTGGCCCAAGCCTGGCGCGCCTGCGGGGCGCTCATCCATATGCTGAGCCCTGCGGATCATGACCGCGTGTTCGCCGCCGTCAGCCACCTGCCGCACCTGCTGGCCTACGCGCTGGTCGACGACATCGCCGCCAAGCCCCATGCCGACCTGCTGTTCCAGTACGCCGCCAGCGGTTTCCGCGACTTCACCCGCATCGCCGGCTCCTCGCCCGAGATGTGGCGCGACATCAGCCTGGCCAACCAGGCAGCCTTGCTCACCGAGCTGGATGCTTATCTGGCACAATTGACTACATTGCGCGCGCATCTGGCCGCGTCCGACGGCGCCGCCTTGGCGGCCGTCTATACGAATGCCCAGCGCGCCCGGCGCGAGTGGATCGAAGCCATCGAAGCGGGCTCTCCACCGCCCCCGCCCAACCAGGAACCAGAATGACGCAGCAAAAACATTACCCCCAGCATATCGACCTCGAACCCGTGCTGCACACGGCGGGGACGGTCCGCCTGCCGGGTTCCAAGAGCATTTCGAACCGCACCCTGCTGCTGGCCGCGCTGTCGGAAGGCACGACGACCATCCACGACCTGCTGGCCTCGGACGACACCATGGTGATGCTGGGCGCGCTGCGCTCGCTCGGCATCCAGTGGGACGAAGTCGACGAGCGTACGGTGGTCGTCCACGGCCAGGGCGGTGTACTGCCCAAGCATGAAGCCGACCTGTTCATGGGCAATGCCGGCACCGCGATCCGTCCGCTGACGGCGGCCCTGGCCGTGATCGGCGGCGACTACACCCTGCACGGCGTGTCGCGCATGCACGAGCGCCCGATCGGCGACCTGGTCGACGCGCTCAACGAAGTCGGCGCCCAGATCGACTACACGGGCGAGCAGGGCTTCCCGCCGCTGCGCATCCGCCGCGGCCACATCCACGCCAACCGCATGTCGGTGCGCGGCAACGTGTCGAGCCAGTTCCTGACCGCGCTGTTGATGAGCGCACCGCTGATGGCGAAGACCCATGCGGTGTCGATCGACGTGGTGGGCGAGCTGATTTCCAAGCCGTATATCGAGATCACCCTGAACCTGATGCGCCGCTTCGGCGTGACGGTCGAGCAGAACGGCTGGGCCTCGTTCACCGTGCACCCGGGCCAGCGCTACACCAGTCCGGGCACCATCCACGTCGAAGGCGATGCTTCGTCGGCATCCTACTTCCTGGCGGCGGGCGCGATTGCCGGCGGCCCGGTGCGCGTGGAAGGGGTGGGGGAGAACAGCATCCAGGGCGACGTGCGCTTCGCCGACGCGCTGGAGCGCATGGGCGCCATCATCACGCGCGGCGAGAACTGGATCGAGGCCCGTTCGAACGGCGTGCTGAAGGCCATCGACGCCGACTTCAACCACATTCCCGATGCCGCGATGACCATCGCCGTGGCTGCGCTGTACGCGGACGGCACCAGCACCTTGCGCAACATCGCCAGCTGGCGGGTGAAGGAAACCGACCGCCTGTCCGCCATGGCGACGGAATTGCGCAAGGTCGGCGCCGAAGTGGAAGAGGGGCCGGACTACATCCGCATCACCCCGCCGGAGCAGCTCAAGCCTGCCACCATCGACACCTACGACGACCACCGCATGGCCATGTGCTTCTCGCTCGCCTCGCTCGACGGCCAGGCGCGGCGCGGCAACGCCATGCGCATCAACGATCCGAAATGCGTCGCCAAGACCTTCCCGGATTATTTCGAGGCGTTCGCCAGCATCGCCCGTAACGAATTGTTCTGACTTAGTTGACATCCCTTATGCCGAATTCCAACGTTCCAGTCATCACCATCGACGGCCCTACCGCTTCCGGCAAGGGCACGGTGGCGGCCAAGGTCGCCGAGCGGCTGAGCTTCCACCTGCTCGACTCGGGCGCGCTGTACCGCCTCACGGCGCTGCAGGCGATGCGCCGCGGCCTCGAGTTGCGTGACGAGCACGGCATCGCCAAGCTGGCCGAGCACCTGCCGGCGCGCTTCGTCGGCCATGACGTGTTCCTGGCCAGCGAGAACGTCACGCAGGCGATCCGGGCGGAAGAAGTTGGCAACATGGCATCGAAGATCGCCGCGCTGCCGACCGTGCGCCAGGCCTTGTTCGCCTTGCAACTGGGCTTCCGCGAGGCGCCGGGCCTGGTGGCGGACGGGCGCGACATGGGCACGGTCATTTTCCCGACCGCCAAGCTAAAAGTGTTCTTGACCGCAAGTGTTGAGGCACGTGCGCAGCGCCGGTATAAGCAATTGATTGACAAAGGGTTTTCTGCTAATATGGACGATCTGCTGGCGGATTTGCAGGCGAGGGACGAACGCGATACCAAGCGCGCCGTGGCCCCGCTGGTGCCGGCGGAGGATGCGCATCTGCTGGATACCTCGGAGATGACTGCCGAAGAGGCGATCGAACAGGTGCTGGCCTGGTATGCGCATCCATAAGAATTGATTGGCGTGCTGGAGCTTTCGACGCAAGTCGCCAGCTCCAGCACGTCTTCCCGCGCAGGCGGGAACCTAAGTTCGGCGCGTCACCGTTGGCTCGAGTCATCGCCGTGGTGGCAGCGCAGAGAAGCTTGGGTTCCCGCCTTCGCGGGGATGACGGCCTTTGGGCTGTCATCCGAAGTAGGTGCCTGGATAGCAATTCCGCTTCCAGGTGTGTTTCAACCTGACCCAGTTCAGTCCGCACTATCGACGGGCTGCTGGCTAACCTGAGTAATCTCTTTTATGTCTACTGCAACCACCCAAGATACCGGCATGGAAAGCTTCGCCGCCCTTTTCGAAGAATCGCTGTCGCGTCAAGACATGCGTTCGGGCGAAGTCATTTCGGCTGAAGTCGTGCGCCTGGATCACAACTTCGTGATCGTCAACGCCGGCCTGAAGTCGGAAGCCTTCATTCCGGTCGAAGAATTCAAGAATGACCAGGGCGAACTGGAAGTCCAGATCGGCGACTTCGTTTCCGTGGCCATCGAATCGCTGGAGAACGGCTTCGGCGACACCATCCTGTCGCGCGACAAGGCCAAGCGCCTGGCATCGTGGCTGGCTCTGGAAAAAGCAATGGAATCGGGCGAGATCGTCACCGGTACCGTCAACGGTAAAGTCAAAGGCGGCCTGACCGTCCTGACCAACGGCATCCGCGCATTCCTGCCGGGTTCGCTGGTCGACACCCGTCCGGTCAAGGACACCACCCCGTTCGAAGGCAAGACCCTGGAATTCAAGGTCATCAAGCTGGACCGCAAGCGTAACAACGTCGTGCTGTCGCGCCGCGCCGTCATCGAAGCATCGATGGGCGAAGAGCGTGCGAAGCTGATGGAAACCCTGAAAGAAGGCACCGTGGTCACCGGCGTCGTCAAGAACATCACCGACTACGGTGCGTTCGTCGACCTGGGCGGCATCGACGGCCTGCTGCACATCACCGACCTGGCATGGCGTCGCGTGCGTCACCCGTCGGAAGTGCTGTCGGTTGGCCAGGAAATCACCGCCAAGGTCCTCAAGTACGATCAGGAAAAGAACCGCGTCTCGCTGGGCGTCAAGCAGCTGGGCGACGATCCGTGGACCGGTCTGTCGCGTCGCTACCCGCAAGGCACCCGCCTGTTCGGCAAGGTCACCAACCTGACCGACTACGGTGCGTTCGTGGAAGTCGAGCAGGGCATCGAAGGCCTGGTGCACGTCTCGGAAATGGACTGGACCAACAAGAACGTGGCTCCGAACAAGGTTGTCCAGCTGGGCGACGAAGTCGAAGTCATGGTCCTGGAAATCGACGAAGAGCGTCGCCGTATCTCGCTGGGCATGAAGCAGTGCAAGGCGAATCCGTGGGACGACTTCGGCATGACCCACAAGAAGGGCGACAAGGTCAAGGGCCTGATCAAGTCGATCACCGACTTCGGCGTGTTCATCGGCCTGCCGGGCAACATCGACGGCCTGGTGCACCTGTCGGACCTGTCGTGGACCGAGCCGGGCGAAGAAGCTGTCCGCCGCTTCAAGAAGGGCGACGAGCTGGAAGCCGTCGTGCTGGCAATCGACGTCGAGCGCGAGCGTGTCTCGCTGGGCGTGAAGCAGCTGGAAGGCGACCCGTTCAACAACTTCGCTTCGCTGAACGACAAGGGCACCCTGGTCACCGGCACCGTGAAGTCGGTTGAGCCGAAAGGCGCCGTGATCGCCCTGAACGACGAAGTCGAAGGCTACCTGCGCGCTTCGGAAATCTCGCGTGACCGCGTGGAAGACGCCGGCACCCACCTGAAGGTGGGCGACAAGGTCGAAGCCCTGGTCATCAACATCGATCGCAAGGCTCGCAGCATCCAGCTGTCGATCAAGGCGAAGGATAGCGCCGACACCCAGGAAGCAATGAGCAAGCTGGCTTCGGACAACAGCGCAGCATCGGGCACCACCAGCCTGGGCGCCCTGCTGAAGGCCAAGTTCGACAACAAGGGTTAATTCCTTACCTGGAGCGAGCAGATGACCAAGTCCGAGCTGATCAATCGCCTGGCTGAACGTTATTCCCAGCTGGTGGCGAAGGATGCGGAGTTCGCGGTCAAGACCATCCTCGATGCGATGACGAACGCCCTGGCGAGCGGCCAGCGCATCGAGATCCGTGGTTTCGGCAGCTTCGCGCTGAACAGCCGGCCCCCGCGCATCGGACGCAATCCGAAGTCCGGCGACAAGGTGATGGTGCCCGAAAAACGGGTGCCCCACTTCAAGCCGGGCAAGCAGTTGCGCGAGCGGGTGGACGCGATGGTGGGGCAGCCCATCATCGAAGACTGAAGTCGTCTGCCAGCAGGCAGGCAGAAACGGCGTCCGTGAGGATGCCGTTTTTTTTCGTCGGTACTGCTTGCTGTAGTGGATTGCGGGCGAACCCGGGCCCCCGCCTTCGCGGGGGCGACGGTTTTAAGGCAGCGGGGCCGAAACCGGCGTTTCCGCGCCTCTTATCAACGTCATCCCCGCGAAGGCGGGGACCCAAGTTCGACGCGCACCACGAACCCCAGCAATCGCCGTAGCGAAGAGCACCCTCAACCGTTTTGAAATATCATGCCGGATATGCGACACTTCGCCTTTGCCCACTCCACCAGCGGAACCACCCGATGAGATTCGTCTCGACCATCGCCGGCATCGTCCTGTTCATCCTGTTCTTCGGCTTCGCCCTCAAGAACACGCAGGAAGTCGACCTGCATTTCTTCCTCGACTATGAATTGCGCGGCCCGCTCGTGCTCATGCTGCTGGCCTTCTTCGTGGCCGGCGCGGCGCTGGGCATCCTGGCGCTGACGCCGACCGTGTTCCGCCAGCGCCGCCAGAGCTCGCAGCACAAGAACACCATCCAGGCCCTGCAGAGCGCCGCCGGCACCGGCAATGCGCCGCCGCAGCCCGACAGCGTGCCGCCCGTGCGCTAACCGCTACACAAGACAATAAGAACATATGGAATTCGAACTCTGGATGCTGCTCGGCATCCCATTCTTCTTCGGTCTGGGCTGGCTCGCCGCCCGCGTCGACATCAACGAGCTGGTCTCCGAATCGCGCACCCTGCCGCGCGGCTATTTCAAGGGCCTGAACCACCTGCTCAACGACCAGCCGGACAAGGCCATCGATTCCTTCATCGAGATCGTCAAGCTCGATCCGGAATCGGCCGACATGCACTTCGCCCTCGGTAACCTGTTCCGCCGCCGCGGCGAGACCGAGCGCGCCATCCGGGTCCACCAGAACCTGCTGGCCCGTCCCGACCTGCCGGGCGAGCAGAAGGCCCACGCCCAGTACGAACTCGGCATGGACTACCTGAAGGCCGGCCTGCTGGACCGCGCCGAGGAAACCTTCAACCTGCTGACCGACACCCCGTTCGCGGTGCAGGCGCGCCGCGCGCTGCTCGAGATCTACCAGCGCGAAAAGGAATGGAAGCGCGCCATCGACGTCGCCACCGGCCTGCAGGAATCCGGCGCCGGCGCGCGCCAGAAGGAAATCGCCCAGTTCTATTGCGAGCTGGCCCAGGACGCCCTGGTGCACCTGCAGCCGAGCGACGCCATGGCGCTGCTGGACAAGGCCCTGCAGGCCGACCGCAGCAGCGTGCGCGCCACCATCCTGCATGGCGACGCGCTGCTGGCCCAGGGCGACACCGAAGGCGCCCTGATGACCTGGCGCCGCGTGGAGCACCAGAGCGTGCCGCACGTGGCCCTGGTGGCCCAGCGCCTGATGGACGGCTATCGCAAGGTCGGCCGCCCGCAGGAAGGCGTCAACCTGCTGCGCGCCTACCTGGCCGAGGCCTCGTCGATCGACCTGATCGAGGTCGTGTTCAAGGCCGTCATCGAGCTGGACGGCGTGGAGGCGGCCAAGCAGCTGGTGATCGAGGAGCTGCGCCGCAACCCGACCCTGCTGGGCCTGGACAAGCTGCTGGAAGCGCGCCTGATGGACGCCCCGGCGCACGTGTGGGAAGAGCTGTCGATGGTGAAGAACCTGGTGCAGCGCTACACCCAGAAGCTGGCGCGCTACCAGTGCAGCCACTGCGGCTTCAAGGCGCGCCAGTTCTACTGGCAGTGCCCGGGCTGCAGCCGCTGGGAGACTTATCCGCCGCGCCGCACCGAAGAACTCAATGTCATGAACTAACGCAGTACACTTATGACCGACCTGACCCCGAGCCGCCTGGTGGCGGCAGACAGCTTCCGCCACCAGGCGGCCCCGCAATTGTCCACCGTGCGCCTGCTGGTGGTGGGCGACGTGATGCTCGACCGCTACTGGTTCGGCGACGTCTCGCGCATCTCGCCGGAAGCGCCGGTGCCGGTGGTGCGCATCGAGCGCCGCGAAGAGCGCCTGGGCGGCGCCGCCAACGTGGCGCGCAACGCGGCCGCGCTGGGCGCCCACACCGGCCTGCTGGGCGTGACCGGCAACGACGAGGCGGGCGACGAGGTCGAGAAGCTGCTGCGCGATGCCAGCATCCACAGCTACCTCAAGCGCGACGACGCGATCTCCACCATCATCAAGCTGCGCGTCATCGGCCGCCAGCAGCAGATGGTGCGCATCGACTTCGAGGACGCGCCGACCGAGACCGTCCTGCGCGACAAGCTGGACCAGTTCAAGGCCCTGCTGCCGGACTACGACGTGGTGATCCTGTCGGACTACAACAAGGGCGCCCTGGTCAACGTGGCCGAGATGGTGAGGGTGGCGCGCGAAGCCGGCAAGATCGTGCTGGTCGATCCGAAGGGCGACGATTTCACGCCTTACAAGGGCGCGTCGATCCTGACCCCGAACCGCTCGGAACTGCAGCGCGTGGTGGGCGGCTGGAAGACCGAGGAACAGCTGCTGGAAAAGGCCCAGCGCCTGCGCGAGGAGCTGGGCCTGGAAGCGCTGTTGCTGACCCGGTCGGAAGAGGGCATGAGCCTGTTCACCGCCACCGAAGTGCTGCACGTGCATGCGGACGCGCGCGAAGTGTTCGACGTGTCGGGCGCGGGCGACACCGTGATCGCGACCCTGGCCGCGATGCTGGGCGCAGGCGCACCGATGGCCGAGGCGCTGGCCACGGCCAACCGCGCCGGCGGCATCGTGGTGGGCAAGCTGGGTACGGCGACCGTCACCCGCGAAGAACTCTTCCCAGGTTGATCAGGCTCAATCCCGGACCGTCAACGCCGATGGGGCCGGGACGTTAGGTGGGCGTTGGGCGGCAGCCGCCGTCCGGCATCAACCTACGGAGACTTACATGATCAAGAAACTGATGCTCGCAGTTGCCACGCTGGTCGCCTCGATCGGCTTCGCCTTTGCCCAGGTCGACGTCAACAAGGCCGACGCCGCGGCGCTCGACGGGGTGAAGGGCGTGGGACCGAGCATGTCCAAGGCGATCCTGGATGAGCGTGCGAAAGGGGAGTTCAAGGATTGGGCCGACCTGCAGAAGCGCGTCAAGGGACTGGGCGACAAGAAGGCGGTCAAGCTGACCGAGGCGGGGCTGACGGTGAACGGCAAGGGCAAGGACGGGGCGAGCGCCAAGCCGGCCGAGGCCAAGGCGTCGAAGGCCAGGCATGAGGGCAAGGCCAAGCCGGAAGAGTCCAAAGCAGCGATGTAAGCAAACAAACCCGCGGCCTGCCGCGGGTTTTTGTTTGGGCGCAAAGCTAGCTGTAATCGCTTTCGCTTATTGCATGCATATTTTCACCGTGTAATGACTGACACCCACCCCCAACGCATGAGAAGATGTCCGGGCACGCCTCCACATCGAACCAGAAAGGTATTCATGCCTCACGCCCGCATCTCCACCGGCCTGCTCGCCGCCCTGCTGGCCACCGCCGGCGCCGCCAGCGCAGCAGCCGCCACCCCGGCACAACCGGACATCCAGCGCGAACAAGCCCAGATCAAGAAGATCGTCGCCGACATCTCGCCGAAACGCATCGAAGCCCACATCCGCAAGCTGGTCAGCTTCGGCACCCGCCACACGATGTCGGAAACCGAATCCGAGACCCGCGGCATTGGCGCCGCGCGCCGCTGGATCAAGGCCGAGCTGGAGCGCTGCGGCGCCGGCACGCCGCTGACGGTGGCCTTCGACAGCCACGTCGCCCCGGTCTCCGCGCGCATCTCGCGCCCGACCGAGATCGTCAACGTGGTCGCCACCCTGCCGGGCACCCAGGCAGCCTCGAAGGACCGCGTCTACGTGGTCAGCGGCCACTACGACTCGCGCGTCACCGACGTGATGAACTACACCGCCGACGCGCCGGGCGCCAACGACGACGCCTCGGGCACGGCCGCCACCATGGAACTGGCCTGCGTCATGGCCAGGCACAAGTTCGACGCCACCATCGTCTTCATGGCCGTCGCCGCCGAGGAGCAGGGCCTGATCGGCGCCCGTCACTTCGCCGAGCAGGCGCGCAAGAACAACGTCAACATCGCCGGCATGTTCACCAACGACATCATCGGCAGCTCGCGCGCCGACACCGGCAAGGTCGACAACAAGCAGGTGCGCCTGTTCGCGCAAAGCATCCCGGCCACCAAGGAAATGAGCGACGCGGTGCGCCAGCTGGTGGCCACCGGCGGCGAGAACGATTCGGCCTCGCGCCAGCTCGCGCGCCACACCAAGGAGCAGGGCGAGCGCTACGTGAAGGGCTTCAAGGTCTCCGTGATCCAGCGCCACGACCGCTACCTGCGGGGCGGCGACCACATGCCCTTCCTTGAGCAGGGCTATGCCGCGCTGCGCTTCACCGAGCCGGCCGAGGATTTCTCGCACCAGCACCAGGACCTGCGCACCGAAAGCGGCAAGGTCTACGGCGACCTGGTCGATTTCGTCGACTTCGACTACGTGGGCAAGGTCGCGCGCGTGAACGCCGCCGCACTGGCCTCGCTGGCCCTGGCCCCGGCCGCGCCGCGCGAGGTCAAGCTGCGCACCGACAAGCTGACCAACGACTCGACCCTGGTCTGGCAGCCGAACGGCGAGCCGGACCTCGCCGGCTACCGCATCGTGTGGCGCGACACGACTGCCGCCAACTGGCAGGGTTCGAAGTGGGTCGGCAACGTGACGGAAGCCACGGTCGACCTGTCGAAGGACAACGTGTTCTTCGGCGTGCAGGCGGTCGACAAGGACGGCAATGTCAGCGTCGCCACCTATCCGTCGCCGCAACGCTGAGTTTCCTTGATGTATGCGGACGGGGCAATCCGCGCCGTCCGCATACGCCCCATTGGTTCCCGGTTTAGAATGCTGGTTTAGTATTCGCAAGGAACCGGGAAAGACATGGGATACAAGACCATCGAAGACACCATCGGCAACACGCCGCTGGTGCGCCTGCAGCGCCTGCCGGGCGCGGATGCGCAGGCCCGCAACAACATCATCCTCGGCAAGCTCGAGGGCAATAATCCGGCAGGCTCGGTCAAGGACCGCGCCGCCATGTCGATGCTGCGCCGCGCCGAAGAGCGCGGCCAGATCAAGCCGGGCGACACCCTGATCGAAGCCACCAG
>CBIHLT010000133.1:0-14500 GCA_966210615.1 uncultured Massilia sp. | reverse complement strand
CGTCGCCGCGCCGGGCAGCTATGCCGGCGCCTATGGCACGCTGGAGATCGCGCGGGACGGCAGCTACAGCTATCGCCTGAACGAGGGCGACGCCCGCGTGCAGTCGCTGGCGCAAGGGCAGACCGTTCTTGAGAGCTTCGGCTATGTCGTCACCGACGGCGTCGCGCAGACCGCTTCGGTGCTGGAAGTGCTGATCAAAGGGTCTAACGACGCGCCGGTCGTCACGGCCGACGTGGCGCAGGTTGCCGAAGACCGTGTCGCGGCCGCGAGCGGCAACGTACTGGCCAACGACAGCGACCCTGATGCCGGCGCCGCGCTGGTCGTCACCGCGCCGGGCAGCTATGCCGGCGCCTATGGCACCCTGGAGATCGCGCAGGACGGCAGCTATACCTACCGCCTGAACACGGCGTCCGCCGCGGTCCAGTCGCTGGCCGAGGGCGCCACGGCGGTCGACAGCTTCCGCTACGGCGCCAGCGACGGCAGCCTGACCGTGTACTCCAGCCTGGACATCGGCATCAGCGGCACCAACGACAAGCCGGTCCTGCAGGCCGACAAGGCATCCATCCTGGCGAGCCAGGACGCGGTGAGCGGCAACGTCCTGCTGAACGACAGCGATGTCGATGCGGGCACGGTGCTCGGCGTATCCGCCGGCGTGTTTGCCGGCCGGTATGGCGAGCTGACGCTGAGCCAGGACGGCAGCTACGTCTATGAACTCGGCGACTCCGCGGCGCTCCGGTCGCTGGGCCGCGGTGCGACCCTGGCCGAGCACTTCGACTACACGGCGACGGACGGCTTCGCGTCGCTGCTGGCCTCGCTCGATATCACGGTGATCGGCGCCAACGATGCGCCGCTGCTGATGGCGGCCCTGGCGGACAGGCACATCAATTTCAACAAGGCGTTTTCCTTCCAGCTCCCGGCCGGCAGTTTCGCGGATGCCGACCAGGGCGACACCCTGAGCTATTCGGCGACCATGGCCAACGGCGCCGCGCTGCCGAGCTGGCTGAAGTTCGATGCGGCCACCGGCACGTTCTCGGGCAAGGCGCCGAAACTGGTCAGCTCCTTCGAGGTGGTGGTGACGGCGACCGACCATGCGGCGGGCGCCGGCGGCAACCTGTCGGTATCGGATGCCTTCACGCTGTTCGTCAACCACGGCAACAACGGCATCGGCAACGGCGTCGACGCGCCGCCGCCGGGAAAGGAAACGGAAAAGGACGGTCCGGGCACCGCACCTGGCGGCGACGCGTTCGCGCACCTGGTCGGCAACCCGGAGTTCACCGGCGTCGACTACTGGCTGCGCTGATGCCCCTTGAGGGGGCGGGCGGCGGACGGCGCGGGCCGCCTGCCGCCCGCGACTTCAGACCGGCATCGGCCGGTTGCTGTTGAGGTCGAGGAAGCCGCGGATGATGCGGTAGGCCATCCACAGCCAGGCCACGCCCCAGACCAGCATCGCGATCGGGATCCCGATCAGGGTCACCCACATGATGCCGCCCAGGAGCATCCAGGCCAGGTACCACCAGAACGAACGGATCATCCAGGTATGGTGCGAATACACGATCGTACCCTGGGTATCCGGGCGCTTCACGTAATTCACGATCAGGACCAGGATCGACAGGGTGCCCACCGAGAAGAAGAAGGTGAGCGCGTGCACGACGTACAGGATGCGCGCGAACTGCTTGGCGTTCTCGACACCCTGTTCAAAGACGAGTTCCTGGGACATGGCGTCCTCCGTGTTGGGTTCAGTTGACCGAATGATAATCGATTCGGGCTATCCAGGGCGGGTTTGTGACTGCACCCAGGCGACCAGCCGCCCGGCGTCCATGGCGCCGGACTGGCGCGCCACTTCGCGCCCGCCGCGGAACAGGGCGAGCGTGGGGATGCTGCGGATGGCGAAGCGCGCCGCCAGGTCCTGCGAGCGCTCGGTATCGACCTTCAGCAGGCGCACCATCGGCTCCAGGCGCTGCGCGGCCTGGGCGTAGGCGGGCGCCATCATCTTGCAGGGCCCGCACCATTCGGCCCAGAAATCCACCAGCACGGGAATGTCGTTGCGCGCCACGTGCTTCTCGAAGCGCGCGCTGTCGACGTCGAGCGGACGCGCCGTGAAGATCGGCCGGGAACACTTGCCGCAGGTGGGTGCATCCTGCAGCCGCGCCTGCGGCATGCGGTTGACTGCGTCGCAGTGCGGACAGACGACGTGGAGCGGGTCACTCATCGGTATCTCCTTGAACGGGGTGAGTGACCGTATTGTAAGGCGATCATGGCCGCCGCGCGCCGCATGCGCCTCCTGCAGGACCAGGCCGCCTTCCACGCGGGGGACGGCGATGCGGACGAGCCGGATCGCGTCGTCCGGCATCGGCAGTTTCAGCAATGCGCCGCCATGGCTGAGCATTTCGTAGAATCGGCATCGAGAACACTTTCGATCGACCGATGACCAAGAAACAAGCCGGCAGCTTGCTGGTGGGATGCGCGGGCTGGAACCTCTGGAAAGAGCATGCCGCACCCTTCCCGGAGACAGGCAGCCACCTCGAACGCTACGCGGCCGTGTTCCCGGCCGTGGAAATCAACTCGTCCTTTTACCGTCCGCACAAGCCCGAGACCTATGCACGCTGGGCCGATTCGGTGCCGGAGGCCTTCCGTTTCGCGGTCAAGGTGCCGCGCGCCATCACGCACGATGCGCGCCTGCTCGAGGCCGGAGCGCAGCTCGAGAAGTTCGCGCGCGAAGCCGGCAAACTCGGCGAGAAGCTGGGCTGCCTGCTGGTGCAGTTGCCGCCCAAGTTTGGATTTACGGACGAGCCTGCCAGGACCTTCTTTAGCCAGTTGAACGAGCTGTTCGGCTGCATGGTCGCCTTCGAGGCGCGCCATCCGAGCTGGTTCTCGGACCCGGCCACCGAACTGCTGCGCGAGCGCCGCGTCACGCGCGTGATCGCCGATCCGCCGGCCGGCCAGCCCGGCCCGCACGTCCCCACCAGCGAGGACAATGTCTACGTGCGCCTGCACGGCGCTCCGCGGATCTACTACTCGCGCTACCCGGCCGAGACCATCGCCGCCGTGAGGGCCGATCTCGACGCGCAGATCGCCCAGGGCCGCAGCTGCTGGTGCATCTTCGATAACACGGCGGCTGGCGAATCGGTGCCGAACGCGCTCGAATTGATGCACGGATAGTTCATGCAGGGATTTGATGAAAGTGCCATACTAATTCCATGGTTACCGCAATTTTTAGTTTCCACGAAGAGCTGAACGATTTCCTGCCGCGCGAGCGGCGCGGCCGCACCTTTGCCTCGGAATGCGCGCAATCGGCGACCACCAAGCACATGATCGAGGCCCTGGGCGTGCCGCATACCGAGGTCGAGGCGGTGCTGGTCAACGGCCAGGAATGCGGCTTCGACCGGGTGCTGAAGGATGGCGACCGGGTCTCGGTCTATCCGCGTTTCGAAGTCCTCGAAGTGGCCCACGGCAGCGCCCCCGAATACCGCTCGCCGCTGGAGCGCCTGCGCGAGCGGCCGCTGGCGCGCATGCGCTTCGTGGCCGACGCTCACCTGGGCGGCCTGGCGCGCCTGTTGCGCATGGCCGGCTTCGACACCCTGTACGACAACCACTACCACGACGACGACGTCGAGGACATCGCCCAGGACGAGGACCGCGTGGTGCTCACGCGCGACCGCGAGCTGCTCAAGCGCCGCACCATCATGCACGGCTGCTACATCCATTCCCTCGATCCGCCGGAACAGCTGCGCGAGCTGTTCGAGCGGCTCGAGCTGGCGGACGGCGCACGCCCGTTCAGCATCTGCCTGCACTGCAATGTGCCTCTGCGCGCGGTCGCCAAGGCCGACGTAAGCGACCGCCTGCCGGCCTCGGTACGCGAGCAGCACGAGGAATTCACGACTTGCGAGCGCTGCCTGCGCGTCTACTGGAAAGGCTCGCACTACAAGCGCATGAATGCGCTGCTGGCCGCCGTGGCCCGTCCCGGCGCGGATGCGCTCGACCGCTTCGCCGATGTAGAATCGCCTGAGGTAAACGACCACCATCCTTGAGCGTGCGCGAATCCGCTACTCCGTTGCCATTTCCCATCCGCGTGGAATGCCCGCCGGGCGCCTGCGTGTGCGACCGCGACCGTGTCCTGGCCGACCCGCAGGCCGACCACCGGCCGCTCGCGCTCACCCGCCAGCAGGAGCAGAAGCTGCTCGCGCGCATCGAGCACGTCGCCAGCTACGAGGACCTGCGGCATGTGCAGGGTCTGATCCGCAAGAACCTCGGCGCCGAGCTGCGCATCGAGCCCGGCCCCAACGAGGTGCGGACCGTGCGCGGCATCCTGATCGTGCTCGAAGATCGTCCCGGGCTGTGCAAGAAGGTGCGCCAGTCGGTGCCGGCGGCGGTGCGCCGGCTGCTGGGCGAGCGTCCCGAGATCGCCTACGCCATCCTCGACGCCCACGATCTGTTCGGCTCCTCCTGAACAGCGCAGCACATTCGTCCAAGGCAGGCCCGGCTTGGCTCTTATACAATGATGCCAGGGCGGCAAGGGCCGCCGTGACCAACACTGGAGAAGAGCATGTCGGGCTACAGCATCAACATCGAAGCGAAGACCCTCGCCGGAAACAACTTCCGCGAAGTCCTGTACACCACCCAGCGCAGCCAGCTGGTGATCATGACCCTGCAGCCGGGCGAGGAAATCGGCGTCGAGCGCCATGAAGGCCACGACCAGTTCATCCGCGTGGAAGCGGGCGAGGGCGTGGCGCTGCTGGACGGCGAAGAGCACAAGCTGGAAGACGGCGTGGCGGTCGTGATCCCGGCGGGCACCGAGCACAACGTCATCAACACCTCGAAGAGCGAGCCGATGCGCCTGTACACCCTGTACACGCCGCCGGAGCACCCGGATGGCATCATCCACGCCAACAAGGCCGAGGCCGACGAGTACGAGCGCCAGCACGGGCACTGAACGGGTCTGCGGACGTAAAAAAGCCGGCGCGGTGCCGGCTTTTTCACGTTTGAATGGTTCAACGCCAATGATAGGGCCAGCGCGTGCCGATATGGCCGCCCCAGCCGCGGTGGTGGCCCCAGCCGCGGCCGAAGTTGAAGCCCAGGCCGATCGAGATCGGCGGGTAGGTGTAACGGGGCCGTTCGACGTACACCGGCTGCGGCGCATAGACCGGCTGCGGCGCGTAGACGGGCGACACGGTGGTCGGGGTCGAATAGGTGACCACCGGGCCGCTGGTCGTGGCCGCGGCCTGGCCGCTGGCGGCCGCGCGGGCGCCCGTACCGAGCGGGACCGGAGTAACCGATACCACTTGCCACTGGCTCGGATCGGTCGTCGACCCGTAGCCCCGGTTGGCGTAATTGGGGTGCTGGGTTGCGCAGCCCGCCAGCGTGGCGAGCGACGCAATGATGATGGCATGCTTGTTCATGGCGGTCCTCCTGATGCTTGCATCATAGATGTTCCTCCGCCAACGCGCAGTGTGCATTACAGCTTGTTACACCTGGGCCAACATCAGCGCAGCCAGCGCCAGCAGGGCGGGAAGCGTCTGGATCAGGAGTATCCTCCGCTGGACCGTGGCCGCGCCCCACACGCCGGCCACCGCCACGCACAGCAGGCCGAACACCGCAAAGGCCCGCGCGGTGCCAGGATCCGGATGCAGGAATCCAATGGCGAGCGCGGCAGCCAGGAAGCCGTTGTAGCAGCCCTGGTTCGACATCGCCGGCGCCAGGATCTCGGCCTGCTGCTCGCTCAGGCGGAACACCTTGCGGCCGCGGCTGCGGAACAGCACCGTCTCCAGCAGGAAGATGTAGACGTGGATGAGTAGTACCAGACCCATCAGGATATTTGCCGCCAGCGCCATGCTCGTCCTCCGCTCGAAAAACTGTATTGTACGGTAGCGCTATTGTCAGCCGGGGAAGTGATAATTGGTGAGCCTTGGGCTTCCCGGGCTTCCTATACTGAGCGGTCCACAATCAGGAGACGTGATGAAACGACCACTTGGCGCTGCCATCCTCGCCGCCGGAATCTTGTCTGCCGCGGGCGCCCCGGCCTGGGCCCAGTCCAGGGCCGACCACCGCCAGCAGATCGAACACATCGTCGAGACCTTCCGCAGGTCGATCATCGACAAGGACAAGGACAGCTTCCTGAAGCTGTTCCTGCGCGAAGACATTACCTGGTCCGCCGCCTTCACCGATGCGAGCATCGACCGCATGCACGCCCGTGTGCTCGCCAAGGATCCGTCCAAAGCCCGTCCGCCGAGGCACTTCAGCAGCACGCCCCGCAAGTTCATCGAGGGTATCGCCTCGGACCCCGCACCGCAGGAGGAAACCTTCTCGAACGTGCGCATCGAGACCGACGGCGAGGTGGCCCAGGTCTGGTTCGACTACAGTTTCATGGATGGCAGCTACCGCGCCAACTGGGGCAAGGAAGCCTGGCATCTGGTGCGCACCGATGCGGGATGGAAGATCGCCTCCGTCGTCTGGTCGATGGAGACCAATCCGGAGCCGCCTCCGCCGCCGAAACCCAAGGCCTGAGCGGCGCTCGGTCCGCCGACCAGCCCGGCGCTCAGCTTGCGGCCAGGGTCGCCAGCTGGCCCAGGGGCACGCAGGCCGCCATTGCCTGGTAGCCCGCGTCGCCCGGATGCAGGTGGTCGCCGCTGTCGCAGGCGGCGCGCATCCGTTCCGGCGCCTGCGGATCGCGCAGGGCCAGGTCATAATCGGCCACCAGGTCGAAGGCGCCTGAGCTGCGCACCCAGGCATTCGCCGCCTGGCGCGCCGCCTCGCGCGCCGCATTGAAGTACACGTGGCCGCCGAAAGGCGGCAGCGTGCCTCCCATCACCGCGATGCCGCGCGCATGCGCGCGCTCGATCAGTTGCCGGTAGCCGGTGGCCAGCTCTTCCGTGCGTACCGGGCTCGACGCAGGACTGTAGAGGATGTCGTTGGTGCCGATGAGCACCGCCAGTGCGCGCACGCCGGCCGTGGCCAGCACGTCGCGGTCGAAGCGCTCGAGCAGGTCGCGTCCCGCGAGCGGCATGCTGCCGTCGTCGAGCAGCAGGCGGTTGCCGCTGATGCCCCGGTTGACCACGGCGAAGGGCCCCATGGCGCCCAGCTCGGCCTGGAAGCGCCGCGCCAGCCAGTCCGGCCAGCGCCGGTTGGCGTTGCTGGTGCTGCCCACGCCGTCGGTCATCGAATCGCCCACCGCGACGATCACCGACGCGAAACGGTCCGCGTCCACTTCCGCCAGCAGGGGCCAGGAGCCGAGGGTGCGCTGGACCGGCAGCGCGGTATCCGCCGTGTGGTCGCCGCTGGTCGACACATAGCTGGTCTGGCAGGCGGCGCCGTGCATGGTGGTCAGCGCGGCCGATCCGGGCAGGTACAGGCTGACCGCCAGGTCGGCGAAGGGGCCGACCGACAGCTCGACCGGATCGGACAGCGCAGGCGCCCCGGCCGGGATGGTGATGGCGGCGCGCCCGCCGAAGCCCAGGGCGCGGTTGGTGCCGGCAACTACGCTGGCCGCGCTCGCGCGCAGGCCGATGCGGGCGGCGCCGATGCGCAGCGGCGTACCGCCCATTTCGTTCGACAGGCGGATGCGCAGGCGGCCGGCGCCGATCCCGGTGCGCACGATCAGGCGCAGGGTCTGGCCGTTGAGGGTCAGCAGGCTGCCGGACGGCGGCGGACCGGCCGGCGCGCAGCCCCAGGCGGCGTACCACGGAGCGGGACGCGCGGACTGGGCCACGGCGGGCGGCGCGGATGCCGCGAGGGCGCCGGCCAGGGCGGGCACGCCCACGAGCACGCGGCGGCGCCCGGCATCTGGAACTGCATGATTATCGGAAAGGGAGGCGCGTTTCGCCCTGGTGTCCATGGCTGGCTCCTGTCGGTGGACGGGCGGCACGGTACGGCCGCGGATTCACCTTAGCCCAGCGGCGCCGGGCTTCCAACAGGAGCATGCACAAGGCTTGCGCTGCCTCGTACGGGCGTTTCCCGCGCTTATCCCTACTGTGGCGCGAGGATGTTCAGGAGCCCGTCCAGGCCCGAGAAGTTCAGCGCCACGCTGGCCTGGGCGCGCACCACCGGCTTGGCGCGGAAAGCCACCGACAGCCCGGCAATCCCCATCATCTTGAGGTCGTTGGCGCCGTCGCCCATCACGATGGCATGGGCCGGCGAGATGCCCAGCTCTTCACACACGCGCTGGACGGTGCGTTTTTTTTCTTCAGCATCCACAATGCCGCCGACCACCTTGCCGGTGAGCTTGCCGTTCGCCACCTCGAGCACGTTGGCGTGGGCAAAGTCGAGCTTGAGGCGCTGCTGGAGGCGTTCGGTGAAGAAGGTGAAGCCGCCCGAGACCAGCAGGGTCTTGAGCCCGGCCGCCTGCACCGCCTGCAGCATGGCTTCGCCGCCCGCCGAGATGCGCAGGCGCTCGTCGTAGACGCGCTCCAGCGCGCTCGCTTCCAGGCCCTCGAGCAGGGCCACGCGGCGGGTGAGGCTGGCGGCGAAATCCAGTTCGCCGCGCATCGCGGCCTCGGTGATCTCGGACACCTGGGGCTTGAGGCCCTGCATGTCGGCGATCTCGTCGATGCACTCGATCGTGATCAGGGTCGAGTCCATGTCCATGGCCACCAGGCCGAAGTCGCGCAGCGTGCGGCCGGGCTCGATGAAGGTGGCGTCGATGCCGGCGTCGAAGGCCGCTTGTTCCACCTGCGCCTTCAGTTCGGCGCTGAAGGGGACGGCTTCGCAGCGCAGGGCATGGGCGTCGATCGTGTGGGCGCGGGCGCCGCCGGCCAGGCGGGCGATCGCGGCGAGCGTGTCGGGGGCGGCCTGCGGCCCCTGGAGCACCAGGTTCATGGTCATCATGGGATTAAGCGAGCAGTTGTTTGATAGTCTGTTTAACCTGGTTCACGCGCGCCTGCAGGTCCGGCATGCCGGCGGTGATGCGCAGCTTGTCCTGGCCGGCCAGCTTGATGTGGCGGTTCTTCTGGATCAGGGTGATGATCTTGATCGGGTCGATCGGCGGCTTTTCCATGAACTGCATGTTCACGGCTTCGCTGTGGGCGTCGATCTTGACGATGCCGACCGTTTTCGCGGCGATGCGCAGGCGGTGGGTCTCGATGAGCGCGCGCACCGGGTCCGGCATCTTGCCGAAGCGGTCGATCAGCTCCTCCTGCATGTCGTCGATGCGGTTCGGGGTCTCGCAGTTGGCAAGGCGCTTGTAGATCGACAGGCGTTCATGGACGTCGCCGCAGTAGTCGGACGGCAGCAGGGCCGGCACGTGCAGGTTGATCTCGGTGGTCGAGGACAGCGGCGCGGCCAGGTCGGGCTCCTTACCGGCCTTGAGCGAGCGCACCGCCTCGTTCAGCATGTCGGAATACAGCTGGAAGCCGACTTCGAGCATTTCGCCGGACTGGTTCTCGCCGAGCACTTCGCCGGCGCCGCGGATCTCCAGGTCGTGCATGGCCAGGTAGAAGCCGCTGCCCAGTTCTTCCATCGCCTGGATCGCGTCCAGGCGGCGCTGCGCCTGCTTGGTCAGGCTCATCACGTCGTTGACCAGCAGGTAGGCGTAGGCCTGGTGGTGCGAGCGGCCGACGCGCCCGCGCAGCTGGTGCAGCTGGGCCAGGCCGAACTTGTCGGCGCGGTGCATGATGATCGTGTTCGCGGTCGGCACGTCGATGCCGGTCTCGATGATGGTCGTGCACAGCAGGATGTTGAAGCGCTGCGCGACGAAGTCGCGCATCACCTTTTCCAGGTCGCGCTCGTGCATCTGGCCGTGGGCCACGCCGATGCGCGCTTCCGGCAGCAGCTCCTCGAGCATGGCGCGGCGATTTTCAATCGTCTCGACCTCGTTGTGCAGGAAGTAGATCTGGCCGCCGCGCTTGAGTTCGCGCAGGCAGGCTTCACGGATCACCGAGCCGTCCTCGCTGCGCACGAAAGTCTTGATCGCCAGGCGCTTCTGCGGCGCGGTGGCGATGATCGAGAAGTCGCGCAGGCCTTCCAGGGCCATGCCCAGGGTGCGCGGGATCGGGGTCGCGGTCAGGGTCAGCACGTCGACTTCGGCGCGCAAGGCCTTCAGCGCCTCTTTCTGGCGCACGCCGAAGCGGTGTTCCTCGTCGATGATCACCAGGCCCAGGCGCTCGAACTTCACGTCCGGCGACAGCAGCTTGTGGGTGCCGATCACGATGTCGACGGTGCCGTCGGCCATGCCCTTGATGGCGTTGTTGACTTCCTTGCCGGTGCGGAAGCGCGACAGCTCGGCGATCTTCACCGGCCAGTCGGCGAAGCGGTCGGCGAAGGTCTGGGCGTGCTGCTCGGCCAGCAGGGTGGTCGGCGCCAGGATCGCCACCTGCTTGCCGCCCATGACCGCGATGAAGGCCGCGCGCAAGGCCACCTCGGTCTTGCCGAAACCGACGTCGCCGCACACCAGGCGGTCCATCGGACGGCCCGAGGTCATGTCCTTGATGACGTTGTGGATCGCCTCCGCCTGGTCCGGCGTCTCGTCGAAACCGAAGCTGGTGGCGAAGTTCTCGTAGTCGACGCTGGAGTATTCGAAGGAATGGCCCTGGCGCGCGGCGCGGCGCGCGTACAGGTTGAGCAGCTCGGCCGCGGTGTCGCGCACCTGCTCGGCCGCCTTGCGCTTGGCCTTTTCCCACTGGCCCGAGCCGAGCGCGTGCAGCGGCGCGTCTTCCGGCGAGCTGCCGGAATAGCGCGAGATCACATGCAGCTGCGACACCGGCACATACAGCTTCGAGTCCTTGGCGTACTCCAGGTGCAGGAACTCGGTCTCGCCTTCGCCCAGGTCCATGCTCATCAGGCCCATGTAGCGCCCGATGCCGTGGTTGATGTGCACCACCGGGTCACCGATCTTCAGCTCCGACAGGTCGCGCACCATGGATTCGACCTGGCTGGTCGCTTCCTGCTTCTTCTTGCCGGCGCGCCGGCCCGAGCCCGCATACAGCTCGGTCTCGGTGACGAAGACCAGGTGGCCGCTGCCTTCGTCCAGCAGCTCGAAGCCGGCCTGCAGCGGCGCGACGCCCAGGGCCAGGCGCGCACTGGTCGCGCGCAGGCCCTCGAAGCCTTCGACCGGGGCCAGGTCCAGCTTGTATTCGGCGAAGTACTGCTGCAGGGTCTCGCGGCGGCCGGCCGAGTCGGCGCAGATCATCACGCGCGCGTCCTGGCGCAGCAGGTAGGAGCGCAGATTGCTCAGCGGGTCGTCCAGCCGGCGGTTGACGGCGATGTCGGGAATCGGCGCGCTCAGTTCCGAGGCCGGCGCGTTCGGCTCGCGCGCGATGGCCCAGCGCCCGTGCGGCTTGGCGCAGGTGAAGAACTGCTCGGCGCCCAGGAACAGCTCGCGCGGCTCCAGCAGCGGGCGCTCGCGGTCGCTCTTGAGGAAGCGGTAGCGCGACTCGGTGTCCAGCCAGAAGCGTTGGATCGCCGCGTCGATGTCGCCCACCAGGGCCAGCGGGGATTCCGCGGGCAGGTAGTCGAACAGGGTCGCCGTTTCGTCGAAGAACAGCGGCAGGTAGTATTCGATGCCGCTCGGAGCGATGCCGTTGCCGATGTCGCGGTACAGCGGCGAGCGGGTCGGGTCGCCCTCGAAGCGCTCGCGCCAGCGGCCGCGGAACGCGGTCCTGGAGGCCTCGTCCATCGGGAACTCGCGGCCCGGCAGCAGGCGCACTTCCTTGACCGGATACAGCGAGCGCTGGGTGTCGGCGTCGAAGGTGCGGATGGTGTCGATCTCGTCGCCGAACAGGTCGAGGCGGTAGGGAAGGGCCGAACCCATCGGGAACAGGTCGATCAGGCCGCCGCGCACCGAGTATTCGCCCGGCGACATCACCTGCGACACGTGGGTGTAGCCGGCCAGGGTCAGCTGGGCCTTGAGCCGGGCTTCGTCGAGCTTCTCGCCCTGGCGGAAGAAGAAGGTGTAGGCCGCCAGGAAGGACGGGGGCGCCAGGCGCACCAGCGCCGTGGTGGCCGGAACCACCAGCACGTCGCACTGGCCGTTGCGGATCTCGTGCAGGGTCGCCAGGCGCTCGGACACCAGGTCCTGGTGCGGCGAAAAGGCGTCGTAGGGCAGGGTTTCCCAGTCCGGCAGCAGGTGGCAGGACAGCTCGCCCTCCGCGAACCAGGGGATCTCGTCGAGCAGGCGCTGGCCGTCGCTGGCGTTCGCCACGATGACGGTAAGCATCTGCTGGTTCGCCTTGAGCGCGCGCGCGGCGACGGCGAGCGCGTACGCGTCCGAGGAACCGTGCAGGGCCGGCAGGACAAAACGTTGACCTGGTTTGGGGAGATGTTTCTTGAGATCGAAGGGCATGCAGCGTGCAATGAAAGTCGCGACGATGGGTCGTCCATTATAGTCGAAGCGGCCATTCGCCGCCGTGGGCGGGCCAGGCTGCGGCTGGCCGTTTTCCTTGCCGGTTCAATATGCCGCCGCAAGCCGGCCGGAGGCATCGAACACCGCCTGTTCCCGCGCGGACCCGCGCATCCCGGAGAGGCGTAGCCGTCCGGCGGGTCAATCGCGGTTCGGCGTCAAGCAGCGATATCGGTGGCGGGATCGGCAAGGATGCGGCGGTTGGCGATGCCGAAAGGCACGTGGACCATGGGGATGGTGCCGCCCGGCGCGGCCTTCAGGTGGGTGAGCTGGTCGTCGAAGAAGATGTGGGGCCTGAATACCGACAGGACGCGCGCCTTCTCCATGCCGCCGAGGAAGAAGGTCTCGTCGGCCGAGACGCCCCAGCTCTTCAGCGTGGTCACCACGCGCTCGTGCGAGGGCGCGTTGCGGGCCGTGATGATGGCGATGCGCACGATCTTGCGGTAGCCGGGATCGCGGCGCTGGGCGCGGTCTTCCAGGCGCTGCATCATTGCCAGCTTCCGGAACAGGTCCGCCAGCGGCCCCGGCTGGTGCGGGCGCGCCACGTGCAGCCGCTCGTGGGCATGGAATTCGTCGAGGTCGTTGTTGCGCTTGAAGACGGTCTCGGATTCGTCGTCGGCCAGCACGCCGTCGAAGTCGAAGGCCACGCGCAGCTCCAGGTCGTCCTCGTCGTCGGCAATCCTGGAGGGCAGCACCAGGCCGGCCGGGTAATCCACGGCGATGGCGCTTTTGACGTCTTCCTCGTTCGCGCTCAGGAACAGCGAGGCATTGAAGGCCGGCAGGTAGGCGTAGGGCGACTTGCCGTTCATGAAGGCGGCGCGCGAGATGTCCAGGCCGTAGTGGGCAATGGAGCGCATCACGCGCAGCCCGGTCTCGGGCGAATTACGCGAGAACAGCACCACTTCCACCGGCGACTGGCGCGGCAAGCACTTGTTGATGTTCAGGAAGCGCCGGATGAAAGGGAAGGCCACGCCCTTGCCGAGGATGACGTCGAGGTGGCGTTCCTGGTAGCCGCGGTAGGCGTCCGGGCCTTCCTCCAGGTAGACCTGGTGCGACTCCGACAGGTCGAACAGCGCGCTGGAGGCGACGCCGATCACGAGTTTCTGCTCGATCTGAAATGCCATCAGTCTTCCTTTTCCTAGAGGGCGTCGAATACCTGGCGTTCGCGCGGCGCCAGCGCGCCGGCGGCGCGCACGAAGCCCGGCTGGGCGGCGTCGGCCAGCAGGCGCAGCTTGGCGAGGCGGTCGCCTGCCGCCAATGCGCAGGCGAGGGGCGCGGCGGCGCCGGATCCCGCGATGGCCGCGGCCACGGAGGGCGGCAAGTCCCATTCGGCCGCGATGCGCGACGACAGCAGGCGCGACGCAGCCACCAGCGCCGCCGCGAAGGCATCGTCGTCGGGCAGCGCGCCGGGCAATGCATGGTCGGCCACGCGCAGGGCCACCACCAGCCCGACGTTGTGCATCAGCCCTGCCAGATAGGCCTCGAAAGGATCGGCGCCATGCAAGGGGGCGAGCAGCGAGGCGGCCATGGCGCTTTTCTCGGACTGGCTCCACAGGGGCGGGGCGAGATGGCGCGCGAGCTGGCCGGGCTGCATGCTGATGACCGGGCGGAAGGCCACGCGCGCGAGCAGCATGCGCAAGCCGTTCTGGCCGAGCAGCAGCAGCGCGCCCTCGATGTTGCGCACTGGCGTGGCGGGGCGGTAATAAGGGCTGTTGACTTCACGGATCACTTCGGCGACCAGCACCGCGTCCTGGGACAGCTGGCGCGCCAGGTCGGCGGCGGAACTGGCTTCGTCGCGCAGGCCGCGCAGCAGTTGCGGAATGACGGCGGGCACGCGCGGCACCAGCCCGGCCGCCGCCTGCGGCTGCGCCGCCAGGCGCGCCAGCTCGTCGAGGAGCAGCGCGCCGCCCGGCACGGCGGCGGAGCAGGGGCCCGCCAGCCAGCGGTAGAAAGCCAGGTCCAGGTCCGGTGCGGCATCTTCGCCGCGTGGCGGGTTCGCAACGTCAACCGGCCCGGTGCATTGCGCGGAAGGGACTGGCGGCGCGGAGGCGTCGCCGCGCGCGCTCCCGAACAGGCGGGCAAGCCAGTTCTTCATCGGCGGGCGGAGGTCGGATGGGTCGAGGCCATGAAGGCCATTCTACCCGAGCGTTGGCGTTTTATTTGCGCAAATGGACA
>CBIHLT010000132.1:0-14722 GCA_966210615.1 uncultured Massilia sp. | reverse complement strand
AACGACCTGACCCAGCTGACCCTGGGCCTGGACCGCGACTCCGGCATGGAGCTGCTGGCCAAGGACTTCGACGAGCGCGACCCGGCCGTGAAGGCGATGCTGTCGATGGCCATCAAGGCCTGCCGCGAGCAGGGCAAGTACATCGGCATCTGCGGCCAGGGCCCGTCGGACAATCCGGACTTCGCGGTCTGGCTGATGGAGCAGGGCATCGAGTCGATGTCGCTGAATCCGGACTCGGTGATCGACACCTGGCAGAAGCTGGCGTCCATGTAAGCGCTTGCCTGCGGTCGCAGAGGTCATGCGGCTGAGCAAGACGATACTTCCCCGGTCGTGGCCGCGGGTGCTACACTGGGGAGAATGATTTCGTTGCCGCTTAGACCAAACATCAAACCGACCTGCACGAACTCGCAAAAACCCTCGCTACCCGTTTCGGGTGACGGGGGTTTTTTCATTTTCTGATCGATAAAAGGAGACCCCATCATGTCCGACTGGACGATCTGGCTCATCGGCGCCGGCATCCTGGTGATCGCCGAACTGTTCACCGGCACCTTCTACCTGTTGATGATCGCGCTCGGGCTGAGCGCCGGCGCCCTGGCGGCGCTGGCGGGATTGAACGGCCCCCTGCAGACACTGGTGGCCGCCGCCGTCGGCGTGGCAGCCACCCTGGTGCTGCGCCGCAGCCGCTTCGGCAAGGCCGGGCGCGGAGAGGCGGCCAACGACCCCAACGTGAATCTCGATATCGGCCAGCGCGTCAGCGTGCCGCAATGGCAGGACCGCCGCGCGCGCGTGATGTACCGCGGCGCGCTGTGGGACGTCGAACTGCGTCCCGGCGCCCTGGATCACCCGGGCGACTTCCGCATCGTCGAGGTGCACGGTAACCGCCTGATCGTCGCGGACGCGTAAGACGAGCAAAACATCACACCACAACAACAAGGGATGCCAATGGAAATGTTCAGTATGGTTGCGCTGGTGATCTTCGGGATCGCCCTGGTCTTCGTCTTCAAGACGATCAACGTCGTCCCCCAGCAGCACGCCTGGGTGGTCGAGCGCCTCGGGAAGTACCACGCCACCCTGGCGCCAGGCCTGAATATCGTCGTGCCCTTCATCGACCGCATCGCCTACAAGCACAGCCTGAAGGAGATCCCGCTCGACGTGCCGCCCCAGGTCTGCATCACGCGCGACAACACCCAGCTGCAGGTCGACGGCATCCTGTATTTCCAGGTGACCGACGCCATGCGCGCCTCCTACGGCTCGTCGAATTACATCCAGGCCATCACCCAGCTCGCCCAGACCACCCTGCGTTCGGTGATCGGCAAGATGGAGCTGGACAAGACCTTCGAAGAGCGCGACCACATCAACACCACCATCGTCAACGCCATCGACGAATCGGCCGCCAACTGGGGCGTGAAGGTGCTGCGCTACGAGATCAAGGACCTGACGCCGCCGGCCGAGATCCTGCACGCGATGCAGCGCCAGATCACCGCCGAGCGCGAGAAGCGCGCCCTGATCGCCGCGTCCGAAGGCCGCCGCCAGGAGCAGATCAACATCGCCAGCGGCGAGCGCGAGGCCGCCATCGCCCGCTCGGAAGGCGAACGCCAGGCCGCGATCAACCGCGCCCAGGGCGAGGCCAACGCCATCGTCGCGCTGGCGGAAGCGAGCGCCTCGGCGCTGCGCCAGGTGGGCGCGGCGATCCGCGAGCCGGGCGGCATGGACGCGGTCAGCCTGCGCGTGGCGGAACACTATGTCGACGCCTTCGGCAAGCTGGCCAAGACCAACAATTCGCTGATCGTGCCGGCCAACATGGGCGACATGAGCACCGTGATCGCCAGCGCGCTGCAGATCGTCAAGGCGCAAAAATGAGGAAGGTGGTTTCTTCGAGGCCTTGCGGCTGGAATTGAGGGGCCCCGTCAAGGATGAGCAGCGGCCGCAGTGATGCGGCCATCCGCGCAAGCGGCAAACTCAGAAGTCGACCGCGGCCGACACCACGACGCTGCGCGGCGCTCCCAGCACCAGGTAGCCAAAGCCCGGATACCCGCCCGCCGACGCCCAGTAGTTCTTGTCGGTGAGGTTGTCGACCCGCGCGCGCAGGGTCAGGTCGCGGTCGAACAGGCGGGTGAGGTAGGTGGCGCCGATGTCCAGGCGCGTCCACGACGGCAGCTTCTGGGTGTTGACCGCATCCGCGTACTGGCCCGAGGTGTAGACCGTGCGGGCGTTCAGCGACAGGCCCTGCACGCCCGGCAGATCCCAATCCACGCCCAGGTTCAGCTGGGTCTTGGGCACGCCGATCGCATCCTTGCCGTCGTTCGCGCCGCCAGGGGTGCGGCGCTGATCCGCTTCCAGCAGGGTCAGGCCGCCCAGCACGCGCAGGCCGCGGGCCGGCATGCCGAACACGGAGAGTTCCAGGCCGCGGTTGCGCTGCTCGCCGGACACGCCGAAGTGGCCGTTCTCGACCTGGCCAAGCGGCTGGCTGACCGTGAACAGCGCGGCGCTCATGCCGAGGCGGCCGCCGTCGACCTTGACGCCGACTTCCTTCTGGCGCGAGACGTAGGGCGCGAAGATCTCGCCCTGGTTGTCGATGCCGACGCCCGAGGCCACCGGGCCTTTCTGCAGCGCCTCGCTGTAGTTCGCATAGACCGAGACGTTTTTCGCCGGCTTGTAGACCAGGCCCGCCAGCGGGGTCACTTCGCTCTGCTCGTAGGCCGCGTACTGCGCGCCGGTGTTGTAGTCGTAGCCGAAGTCCTTGATCGTCTGGTGGCGCGCGCCCACGCTCAGCAGCACCCTGTCCTCGAGGAAGGAGAGCGTATCGGCCAGCGCGTAGCTCGACAGGATGGTCTTGGCGGTCAGCAGCGGATTGCCCATGTCGCCGCCGGTAAAGAAGCGCGAGGACGGCGCGGCCACGTCGACCGGGCGGTAGATATTGGCGGCGAAGCCCGCGAAGTCGCTCATGCCGTAGGCGTTCTTCGATTTCGAGTGGAAGCCCGAGGCGGTCGCGCTCAGGCTGTGCTTGACCGGGCCGGTGCGCAGCTCGCCGCGCACGCCGATTTCGCCGGTGCGCACCCGGTCTTCGCGCACGTTGTCGAAGCGTGTCATGACGCCGCTGCCGTCGGCCGCGGTGACGGTCGGCGAGGAGATGATGTTGAATTCATCGCCCTTGCGCATGCCGAAGGCCGCCCAGGCGACGGCGCCGCCCGGCAAGTCGACTTCGCCGCGCAGGGTGCCGAAGGTGTCGCGCTCTTCCGAGGTGGTCCACGGCTGGGCGAAGTTGCGGTCGGCCTCGGGCGCGGCGATCATCGGCGCGCCGGCGGCCAGGGTCACGCTCGGGCGCGCGCCGCTCAATACATGGTCCTGGTGGCCGAGGTCGGCCGACAGGCGGTAGCCGCGGCCGCGGAAATCCATGCCGATCGAATACACGCCCAGTTCGCGGCTTTCGCGGTCGACGGCGGTGTCGCCGTCGCGGCGCACGGCGTTGACGCGGATGCCGGCCCGGTTCTCCGGGCCGAAGCGGCGCGCCACGTCGGCGGCCACATAGGCCTGGCCGCCGGTCTCGACGCCGAGCTTCACCTCCGACAGCGGCGCATTCGGCGCGCGCTTGGGCAGCAGGTTGACGGAACCGCCGATGCCGCCGCCGCCGGGAGCGGCGCCGTTGATGAAGCTGTTTGCGCCGCGCAGCACTTCGACGCGCTCGAGCAGCTCGGACGCCACGAACTGGCGCGGCAGCAGGCCGAACAGGCCGTTATATGCCAGGTCGTCCGAGTTCACCTGGAAGCCGCGGATCATGTACAGCTCCTGGTAGTTGCCGAAGCCGCGCGCCACACGCACCGAGGGGTCGTTCTGCAGCACGTCGGCCACGCCGCGCGCCTGCTGGTCTTGGATCAGGGCCTGCGTGTAGTTGGTGGCGTTGAAGGGCGCGTCCATGATGTCCACGTTGCCCAGCAAGCCGAGACGGCCGCCGCGCGCCACCTGGCCGCCCGCGTAGGCGGAAGGCAGGCCCTGCGCCGAAGCGTCCGCCGATGCGCTGACGACGACGGTCGCGATGGGCTGGCCGGTGCCGGCGGCTTCCTGGGCGTGGGCGGTGGAGCTGGCGAGGAGGGCGGCGGCGAGCGCCACGGGGGTGAGGCTGAGGTGTTGCGAACGCATGAGTGTTGCTCTTTTTCCAAATGAGAATGCTTATCATTTTAGCGCCAAGCCTTGCTTCTGTAAATGAGAACCATTATTATTTGTCGACCTCATCCGACCGAATTCCCATGTCGCCCGTTTCCCTGCGCCGCTGGGGCTGGATCCACAAGTGGAGCAGCCTGGTTTGCACCGTCTTCATGTTGCTGCTGTGCCTCACCGGCCTGCCGCTGATCTACCACCACGAAATCGGCCACCTGCTCGGCACCGATGTCGAGGCCCCTGCCATGCCCGCGGACACGCCGCGCGGCAACATCGACGCCGTGATCGCCTCGGCCAAGGAGCTGTACCCCAACAAGATCATGATGTACATGTCGCAGGAAGCCGACGAGCCTGCGATCTGGAACGTCACCCTGGGCGACCACCCGACCGACGAGCACTACAAGCCGATCGCGGTGGATGCGCGCACCACGAAGGTGATCACCGAGCCGGCCTTCGAGGGCGGCGCCTTCATGTCGACCATGTTCCGCCTCCATGTGGACCTGTTCGCCGGCCTCTACGGCAAGCTGTTCCTGGGTCTCATGGGCCTGCTCCTGCTGGTGGCCATCGTCAGCGGCGCGGTGTTGTACTCGCCCTTCATGCGCAAGCTGGAATTCGGCGCCGTGAGGCGCGAGCGCAGCCCGCGCCTGAAGTGGCTGGACATGCACAACCTGCTCGGCATCGTGACCCTGGTCTGGGCCTTCGTGGTCGGCGCCACCGGCATGGTCAACACCTGGGCCGACGTGCTGCTCAAGGTCTGGCAGACCACCGAGATCGCCGAGATGCTCAAGCCCTACGAGGGCAGCCCGCCGCCGGCCAGGATGGCCTCGGTCCACGACGCCATCCACCGCGCCGAGGCGGCCGAACCGGGCATGAAGGTCGGCTTCGTGGCTTTCCCGGGCACGCCCTTCACCAGCTCGCACCACTACGGCGTCTACATGCGGGGCGACGAGGCATTCAGCTCGCGCCTGTACAAGCCGGTCCTGATCGACGCCGAGACCGGCGCGATCACCGACCGCCGCGAACTGCCCTGGTACCTCACCGCGCTGCTGCTGTCGCAGCCGCTGCACTTCGGCGACTACGGCGGGCAGTGGATGAAGTTCTTCTGGGCGATGCTCGACATCGCCACCATCGTCATTCTCGTCACGGGCCTGTACCTGTGGCTCAAACGCGGCCGCAGCGCAAAAGCGGCTGCGCGCGAACCGGCCAAGACCGCGCCGGAACGCGAGATTCCGGCACTCGTACGCAAGGAGGCCTCATGACCCGCAGCACCATGCAAATCTGGGGCGCGCCGCTGCTGCTGGCCGTCCTCACCATCGTCGGCCTGACCTCTGCGCTGCTCGGCGACGACATCTGGGATCTGGTGTCGGCCGTGACGCTGGGCGCGCCCGTCGCCGTCGGCGCCTGGTACAGCCTGCGCCGCTCCCGCTCCCGCACCCCTGCCTGACGCCGCGGCGCGGGAGCGTGCGCGCATTGGCCGCACTCCCTGCTAAGCTGTATACTCGGCCCGGCAGGGCGCGCACCGGGTTGCGCCCGTTTCCTCCGAAAGGGCGCCATGTTCGCAGCAGTCGATCTCGGCTCCAACAGCTTCCGCCTGCATATCGGCGAGCCCGCGGGCGGCCGCATGCACATCGTGCGCACGGCGCGCGATCCGATCCGCCTGGCGGCGGGCCTCGACGCCGACAACATGCTGAGCGAGGCGGCGATGCGCAGCGCCATCCGCTGCCTGGAAGAATTCCGCAAGATCCTCGGCGAATACCACCTGGACGCCGTGCGCGTGGTCGCCACCAACACCATGCGCGTGGCGCGCAACGCCGACGTGCTGCTGCCGCTGGCCGAGCAGGCCATCGGCTACCCGATCGAGATCATCTCCGGCGAGGAAGAGGGCCGCCTGATCTACATGGGCGTGTCGCGCGCCATCGACAAACCGGACGAGCGCCGCATCGTGGTGGACATCGGCGGCGGCTCCACCGAAGTCATCACCGGCACCGGGCCCGAGATCACCCTG
The DNA here is from genome assembly GCA_966210615.1 of uncultured Massilia sp. Taxonomy (GTDB): domain Bacteria; phylum Pseudomonadota; class Gammaproteobacteria; order Burkholderiales; family Burkholderiaceae_D; genus Telluria. The sequence continues at coordinate 8,562 of CBIHLT010000132.1, read as the reverse complement.
GTCGAATCCTTCGGCATCGGCACCCATCCGCAAACCGCGGCCTACTTCGCCGACGGCCGCATCCTGCCGCGCAACTTCGACGCCGCCGTGACGGCCGCCCGCGCCCGCTTCGAGGACGCCGCCGCCCAATACCATGCCCAGGGCTGGGACGCGGCCTACGGCTCCTCCGGCACCATGCGCGCGATCTCGGAAGTCATCGCCCGCAACAGCATCGGCGACGGGGCCGTGTCGCAGGCCAGCCTGCAAGCGCTGCGCGACATCCTGCTGGAGCTGGGCCACGTGGACGCCTTCAGCCTGCCGGGCGTCAAGAAGGAGAGGGTGCCCGTGATGGTCGGCGGCCTGACGGTGCTGATCGGGGTGATGCAGGAACTGAAGATCCCGCGCCTGACGGCCATCAACGCAGGCCTGCGCCTGGGCGTGCTCTCCGACCTGGAACTGCGCGCCACCCACCGCGACCGGCGCGACGCCGCCATCCGCGCCTGCCTGCGCCGCTTCAACGCCGATCCCCAGCGCGCCATGCGCACCGCCGGCATCGCCGCGGCGATATACGAAAGGCTGCAGCCGCAGGGCGAAACGCTGCATCACTACCTGGCCTGGAGCAGCATGCTGCACGAGATCGGGCTGGCCGTGTCCATGACGGGGGCGCACAAGCATGGCGCCTACCTCGTCGAGCATGCCGACCTGGCGGGCTTCACCACGCGCGAACAGCGTTTGATGAGCACCCTCGTGCTGGGCCAGAAGGGCAACCTGCGCAAGATCCGCGAAGCGCTCGGCGAGCCGGACCTGGCCAAGGCGGTGCTGGCACTGCGCCTGGCCGTGGTGTTCATGCACGCGCGCGCGGACGAAGACCTTTTCGGCCTCAGGCTGCGCCTGAAGGGGCGGGTCGAGATCGAGCTGCCGCCCGAGCTGCTGGCGAAGCATCCGACCCTGGCGCCCTGGTTCGAGAAGGAAGAGGGCTTCTGGAACGAGATCGGCCTGCCGTTCCAGGTGCGCTAAGTACAAGGAGGAGGTGGCCATGAAACGCATACTTGCCTCCCTCATCTTCCTTGCACTGGGCGCTTGCGCGTCGCCTCCGAAACTGGCGGACGACGCCGTCGAGGCCTTGATGCGCCGCGAGCAGGTGCAGGGGCTCGCCGTGGCGCTCATCGACGACGCCCGCGTCGTGAAGCTCGCCAGCTACGGCTGGCGCAACGCCGAGCGCAAGCTGCCGCTGGAAACCGATACGGTCATGTACGGCGCCTCGCTCACCAAGACGGCCTTCGCCTACATGGTGCTGCAGCTGGCGGACGAGGGCCGGCTCGACCTCGACGCACCGGTCACCCAACTGTTGCCCAGACCGCTGCCGGAGTACCGCAACCAGCGCACCGACTACGCGCCCCTGGCCGCCGACGCGCGCTGGCGCAAGCTGACGCCGCGCATCCTGCTCACCCACAGCGGCGGCTTCGCCAATTTCAGCTGGATCGAGCCCGACCAGAAGCTGCGCATTCATTTCGAGCCGGGCAGCCGCTACGCCTACTCGGGCGAGGGCATCTACCTGCTCCAGTACATCCTCGAACAAGGCCTCGGCCTCGATGTGGCACGCGAAATGCAGACGCGGATCTTCGACCGCTTCGGCATGAGCAATACGAGCATGCGCTGGCGGCCGGACTTCGCTGTGAACCTGGCGGACGGCTACACGATCGACGGCAGGATGGAGCCGCACGACGAGCGCAGCAAGGTGAGCGCGGCGGGATCGATGGACACGACCATCGCCGACCAGGCGCGCTTCTGGGCCGCGCTGCAACGCGGCGAGGGACTGAGCGCGCGCATGCGCGCGGAGCTGGTGCGTCCGCAGTTGCCGATTCGCTCGCGCAGCCAGTTTCCGACCCTGGTCCCGGAAGCGGGCGCGCCGCGGGAGGACATCGCGGCGGGATTGGGCCTGGTGACCTTCCGAGGCCGCGGCGGCCCGGGATGGTTCAAGGGCGGCCACAACGACAGCACCGGCAACATGGTCGTGTGCCTGGAAGCGCGCAAGCGCTGCGTGGTGCTGCTGGCGAACGACGTGCGCGCCGAGCGCATCTATCCGGAGCTGGTGCGCATGGCGCTGGGCGAGACCGGCATGCCCTGGCGCTGGGAATACGGCGACCAGGCGCCCTAGCGCAGCTTGCCGATCAGGTCCGGCCCGACGACCAGGCGGATGGTGGGGAGCCCATCGCTTCCCTTGTGCTCGATCCAGAACACGCCCGCCTTGCGGATGCGCCAGTCCTGCTTGCGGCCGGAGAGCACCGACGACGCCACCTCGCCCAGCAGCGGCTGGTGGCCGACCACCAGCACCGGCTGGCGCTGCGCCGGCCAGCCGGCGGCCTGGATGATGGCTTCGGCGCTGGAACCGGTGTCCAGCGCCTCCGCGACTTCATAGCGCCGCCCCAAGGCCTTCACGGTCTGCACGCAGCGTTTGGCGGGACTGGTGAGGATGCGGCAGTCGGCCGGCAGCGCGCGGTCGAGCCAGGCTCCGACTCTGGCGGCATGGCGCTGGCCCCTGGACGTCAGCGCGCGCGCATGGTCGTCGCCGTCCGGTTCGCCCGGCTCGGCCTCAGCGTGGCGCCACAGGATCAGTTCCATGCTCGCTCTCCTTGGCCGGGTGGTTGGCGCCGCCCAGCATGTCCATCAAGGTCTGCTGGGCGCTCAGGGGTTTCTGCTTGCCGCGCGGCTTGCGGCGCCGGTAGCGGCCGTCGCTGGCCAGGTCCCAGGCGTTGACGTTGTCCTTCAGGTAGGGATGCAGTCCCTCGCGCATCACGCGGCGCTTGAGCGCCGGCGAGCGGATCGGAAAGGCGATTTCCACGCGCCGGAACAGGTTGCGGTTCATCCAGTCGGCGCTGCTCAGCCAGATGTCGTGCTTGAGGTTGTTCCGGAAGTAGAACACCCGCGTGTGCTCCAGGAAGCGCCCGACGATGGAGCGCACCTTGATGTTCTCCGACAGGCCCGGCACGCCGGGCCGCAGCGAGCAGGCGCCGCGCACGACCAGGTCGATGCGCACCCCGGCCTCGGAAGCCTCGTACAAGGCCTTGATGACCGATTCGTCGGTGAGCGAATTCATCTTGGCGACGATCCGTCCCGGCTTGCCATGGCGCGCCAGTTCGGCCTCGTTGCGGATCGCGCGCACCAATTCCTTCTGCAGCGAGAAGGGCGCCAGCCAGATGCTGGAGAGCTGCTTGGGCCGCGTCATGCTGGTGAGGTGGATGAAGACCTCGTTGACGTCGGCTGTCAGGTCCGCGTCGGCCGTAAGCAGGCCGAAGTCGGTGTAGAACTTGGCGGTGGTCGGGTTGTAGTTGCCGGTGCCGAGGTGGGCATAGCGGCGCAGGCCCTGCGGCTCGCGGCGCAGCACCAGCGCCATCTTGGCATGGGTCTTCAGGCCCACCACACCGTACACCACCTGGGCGCCGGCCTGTTCCAGCTTTTCGGCCCAGTTGATGTTGGCTTCCTCGTCGAAACGCGCCATCAGCTCCACGATCACGGTGACTTCCTTGCCGCGCCGCGCGGCGCCGATCAGGGCTTCCATCAGCTCGGAGTTCATGCCGGCGCGGTAGATGGTCTGCTTGATCGCCACCACGCAGGGGTCGTTGGCCGCGCATTGGATGAAGTCGATCACAGGCTGGAAGGTCTCGTAGGGATGGTGCAGCAGCACGTCCTCCTTGCGCAGGGTGGCGAAGATGTCCGGGCCGGCCAGCTTCGGCGGATAGCCCGGTACGAAAGGCGGGAACTTGAGTTCCGGCTGGTTGTTGGTGTTGACCACCTCCAGCAGGCGCCCCAGGTTGACCGGGCCGTCGACCGTGAACAGGCGCGAGCGGTCGATGTTGAACTGGTCCAGCAGGAAGGCGGACAAGTGCTCGGGGCAGGCGCGGCCCACCTCCAGGCGCACCGCGAAGCCGTAGTTGCGGCTGTGGAGCTCGCTCTGCAGGGCCTGGCGCAGGTTCTTGACCTCTTCCTCGTCCACCCACAGGTCGCTGTTGCGGGTGACGCGGAACTGGGAGTAGGACACCACTTCGCGGCCCGTGAACAGCTCCGCCATGTGGGCCTGGATCACCGAGGACAGCAGGCAGTAGGAAGCGCCTTTCTTGTCCGAGAGCTCGTCGGGCAGGCGGATCACGCGTGGCAGCACGCGCGGCGCCTTCATGATGGCGATGCCGGTGCCGCGCCCGAAGGCGTCCTTGCCTTCCAGTTCGACGATGAAGTTCAGGCTCTTGTTGATCACGCGCGGGAAGGGGTGGGCCGGATCCAGGCCGATCGGCGTCAGCAGCGGACGAACCTCGCGGTCGAAGAACTGCTTGACCCAGGCGCGCTGGGCGGCGTTGCGCTCGCCGCGGCGCAGCAGGTGGATGCCGTGTTCTCCCAGCTGCGGATGGATCTCGTTGTTGAACAGGCTGTACTGGCGGGCGATCAGGTGGCGGCATTCGGCGCTGGCGCGCTCCAGGGTGGCCGCCAGGTGGTCGGGCAGGCCGCCATGGGCGTGGTCCAGCTGGTGCTGCGCCAGCAGGCTGGCGACCCGCACCTCGAAGAATTCGTCCAGGTTGCTGCACACGATGCACAGGAAGCGCAGGCGTTCGAGCAGCGGCATCGAGGGATCCTCGGCCTGGGCCAGCACCCGGCGGTTGAATTCCAGCAGCGACAGCTCCCGGTTGAGGAAGGCGCCGCCGTCCGGAAGCTTCATCTCGGCCTCGATGGCCTTGGTTTTCATGTCCATATGTCTGCGTCGAAGTAGTCGCGCAGGCAGTGTAGATGGATAATATGACAACTTGGTGACATCCACGTTCGACTCGGCTCTGGAGTGGAATTAATCTTTAAGCATCGTTAAAGAATGCCGGCGTATAAAGACAGCTCTACCATACAACCAGGGGCTGACCGTGAAAGACCTGCTGCGCGCCAACAAGGGCTTCATCCTTTTCCTGTGCCTGTTCGGCGTGTTCCGCACCGCGGTCGCCGACTGGAATCCGATCCCCTCGGCATCGATGCGGCCCAACCTGCTGGAGGGCGACGTGGTCTTCGTCAACCGGCTGGCCTTCGACCTCAAGATACCATTGACCGATGTGATCGTGGCGCGCCTTGGCGAACCGAGCCGGGGCGACGTGGTCACCTTCACCTCGCCCCAGCCGGACGGCACCCGCCTGATCAAGCGCGTGCTGGCGCTGCCGGGCGACCTCATCGAGATGCGCGACGAGCGCCTGATCGTCAACGGCGTGCCGGCCCGGTACCAGGTGGCCGAAGTGACGCGCGAGCGCTCGCACGGCACCGAGCTGAAGGCGATCCGCCTGGAGGAAAGCGTCGGCGGCGCGCGCCAGCGCATCCAGGTGCTGCCGCAGAAGCTGGCGCTGCGCAACTTCGATCCGGTGCGCATTCCCGCCGATCACTACCTGATGCTGGGCGATAACCGCGACGACAGCGGCGACTCGCGCGTCATCGGCCTGGTCCCGCGCGAAAAGCTGATCGGCCGCGCCGAGCGCATCCTGGTGTCGGCCGATTACCAGGGCAACTGGATGCCGCGTACCAGCCGCTTTGGCATGTCGCTTAGGAATGAGGGTGCGGGAAATTAATTCTGTGAAATAAAGTAAAATCCCGTCCCCGGGATGTCTGCATGGTGCAGTGCCGGATTCGTTTGGAAAGGCATTGCACATGCAGCGACTCTTGACCGTCATCCTCGCCTGCCTCGGCATGATCGGGGCGCTGGCGATCGACACCTATCTTCCCTCCATGCCGGCGATCGGCGTCGAATTCGACGTCGGCCCGGTGGCGGTGCAGCAGACCCTGAGCGTGTTCCTGTTCTGCTTCGCCTTCATGATGCTGTTCTACGGCACCCTGTCGGATTCCTTCGGACGCCGTCCGGTGATCCTGGCAGCGCTCTCCGTCTACACCCTGGCCTCGGTGGGGGCCGCCTTCGCGCCGAGCTTCGGCGCGCTGCTGGCCTGCCGCGCGCTGCAGGGCCTGTCGGCCGGCGCCGGTTCGGTGATCGGCCAGGCCATCGTCCAGGACCGCTTTGCCGGGTCGCAGGCGCAGAAGATCATGTCCCACATCATGATGGTGTTCGGGCTGGCCCCGGCCATCGCGCCGGTGCTGGGCGGCTGGCTGCACGTGAGCTTCGGCTGGCGTTCCACCTTCATCTTCCTGGCCATCTTCGGCACGGCCCTGATCCTGTTGTGCCTGCGCCTGCTGCCCGAGAGCCTGCCGCGCGAGAAGCGCCAGGTCTTCCATCCGGTGACCATCGGCCGCAACTACCTGATGGTGTTGCGCCGTCCGCAGTTCGTGCTGCTGTCGCTGGCACTGGGCATGGTCTTCGGCGGCCTGTCGCTGTACATCGGCGCGGCCGCCAACTTCGTGATGGAAATCCTGGGCCTGCCGGAAACGGCCTTCGCCTGGATGTTCATTCCGCTGATCGGCGGCATGGTGATCGGTTCGGCCTGGGGCGGCAAGCGCGCGTCCAGGCAGGCGCCGGCGCGCCTGATGTGGATCGGCTATGCGGTGATGGGCCTCGCGGCCGTGCTCAATGTCGGCTACAACGCGCTGTTCCCGGCCATGGTGCCGTGGGCGGTGCTGCCGCTGTTCGTCTACACCTTCGGCCTGGCGGTGGCGATGCCGGCGATCCAGCTGACCGCCATGGGCCTGTTCCCGGACAACCGCGGGCTGGCCGCCTCGATGGTGGGCTTCATCCAGATGATGTCCTTCGCCCTGGTGTCCGGGCTGGTGGCGCCGCTGCTGTTCGGCAGCGCGTTCAAGCTGGCGCTGGGCGTGGCGGTGGGCCTGGTGCTGAGCTTTATCGCGTGGCGCCTGTCGGTGCGCAGCGCCGCGCCGGCGGTCTAGCCCCGCGGGGCCGCCGCCGGCCGATTGATCAGCGGCGGTGCTGCTTCATCGCCGCCGCGACTTCGCGCCTGGCGTCGCGGTCCTTCTCCGTGTTGCGCTTGTCGTGCTGCTTCTTGCCCTTGGCAAGGCCGATCTCGCACTTCACGCGTCCCTTCTTGAAATGCAGGTTGAGCGGCACCAGCGTGTAGCCGGAACGCTCGACCTTGCCGATCAGCTTGTCGATCTCGGCGCGGTGCAGCAGCAGCTTGCGCGTGCGCAGGGCCTCCGGGTGGCTCCAGGCCGAGGCCGTGGGGAGGGAGCTCACGTGGGCGCCGAACAGGAACAGTTCGCCATTGCGCACCATCACATAGGCTTCCTTGATCTGCACCCGGCCTTCGCGGATGGCCTTGACTTCCCAACCTTCCAGCACCAGGCCGGCTTCGAATCGGTCCTCGATGAAGTAGTCGAAAAATGCTTTTTTATTGTCAGCGATACTCATGAAATAGCGAAAATTCGCGTGTCGGTTAAACTACTGCTTATCGCGCTACTGGTGCGCAACATGCAACTTATCTAACATCATAACAAACGGTTGACCAATGGCAGTAGTACACAAATCAGTTTTCCTCGGATATAGCGCAGAACAGATGTTCGACCTGGTGGCGAAGGTGGAAGATTATCCGAAGTTTCTTCCCTGGTGCGGGGGTGTCAGCATCCTCGAGCGCACCGATGAGAAACTGGTGGCTTCCCTGTCGATCAACTTCCACGGCGTGAAGCAGAGCTTCACCACCTCGAACCACAACCAGCGCCCGACCCAGATGAAGATGCACCTGGTCGACGGCCCGTTCAAAATGCTGGAAGGCACCTGGACCTTCAAGGCCTTGCGCGCCGATGCCTGCAAGATCGACTTCGACATGCATTACGAGTTCTCGAGCATTATCCTCGAGCAGATCGTGGGGCCGGTGTTCGGGATGATCGCCAACAGCATGGTCGACTCCTTCTGCAAGCGCGCCGAGGCCTTGTATGACTGAGCTGCTGCAAGTCTATGTCTGCTACGCCCATGCGCAGCAGGAATGGAGTCGGCCGATGCAGGTGAAGCTGGGCACTACCATCGGCGAAGCCATCGAGCAGAGCGGGGTGCTGCAGGATTTTCCCGAGATTAACCTCACAACCCAACCGGTCGGCATCTACGCCAGGAAGAAGACGCTCGACACCGTGCTGCGCGAGCGCGACCGCATCGAGATCTACCGCCCGCTGGTGGCGGACCCGAAGGATTCGCGCCGCAAGCGCGCGACCAAGAAGGAAGCGGGCGCCGCAGCCGCGCCGGGCGCCCGGTCCTAGCCGCTAGCGGCAGTCCTTCAATACGCGATGCATCTGGGCCGTTTTCGCGGCCTTTTCTTCATCCGACATATAGCTGCGCTCGCCGTTCTGGTCGATGCGGGCAATGCGGATGCCCGAGGCCAGCTGCGCCTGGACATCGCGCGCGGCTTCGCAGCGTTCGGCCAGCTCGCGCCGGCGCTCCGCCTCCATGCTTTCCTTGCGTTCCTGCTCGGCGCGTTCCTGCGTGCGCTTGCGGAAGGCCTGCTCGCGCTCGGCCAGGGTCGGCGGGCCTTTGGGCGCCGCAGGCCTGGCTTCCGGGGTAGCCGGCTTGGCGGCCCCCAGGCTGGCTTCCGGCGCCGGCGCGGACGCCAGGCGGCCGGGTGCTTTCAGGATCTTGTGCGGGGGAGTGCCCGGGGGCGGCGGACGGTCGGAGTACTG
>CBIHLT010000131.1:0-15036 GCA_966210615.1 uncultured Massilia sp. | reverse complement strand
CAGCACACGCCGTCAGGAGGCCGGACAGGGTTACAATGACGAAAGCGTTTTTCAAAGCAAGTCCACGGTCTGAGATGATGTCTGATTCTACGCTCAAGCCGGCTCCGCCACCGGGGCTCCATCGGCTCGTCGCTCTCGGGACCTCGCAAAACCTGCTGCGCGTTGCACTGTCGGCCTGCGTTGCTCGCTGTACTCTCGTACAGCTGCGCTACTCGGCCAACATTGTTGCCGCTCGCGACGGTTTTCGAGCTTCCTCTACTGCACAGACTTTACACGAATCCCCTCCCCCATGCCCGAATTGCCAGAAGTAGAAGTCACCCGGCGCGGTGTCGCTCCCCATATCGAAGGCCGCGTCGTCGAGCAGGCGGTGTTCCGCCGCGAGGGCCTGCGCTGGCCCTTCCCGCCGGGCCTGTCGGAACTGCTGGCCGGACGCCGCATCACGCACACCGACCGCCGCGGCAAATACCTGCTGATCGGCTTCGAGCACGGCACCCTGATCGTGCACCTGGGCATGTCCGGCCATCTGCGCGTGCTGCCTCCGGGAATCGAGCCGCGCAAGCACGACCACTTCGACCTGGTGGTGAATGGCCCGGAAGGCCGCCAGGTGCTGCGCCTGCACGACCCGCGCCGCTTCGGCGCAGTGCTCTGGCACGGCAAGGAACAGGGGCCGCTGGACGAGCACGAACTGCTGCGCGGCCTGGGCGTGGAACCGCTGGGCGAAGGTTTTTCCGGCGCCCTGCTGCACCGCGAGACGCGCCGCCGCAAGGCCCCGATCAAGCAGGTGCTGCTGGCCGGCGACATCGTGGTCGGGGTCGGCAACATCTACGCCTGCGAAAGCCTGTTCCGCGCCGGGATCAACCCGAAGACGCCCGCTTCGCGCATCAGCCGGGCGCGCTACGACAAGCTGGCCGAGGCCATCAAGGAGATCCTGGCCGCCGCCATCGTGCAGGGCGGCTCCACCCTGCGTGACTTTATTGCGGTAAACGGTCAATCTGGATATTTCCAGCAGACATATTTCGTCTATGATCGTGCTGGAGTGCCCTGCCGCAACTGCGGGGCGCCGGTCCGCCAGATCAAGCAAGGCCAGCGTTCGACTTTCTATTGCGCGCAGTGCCAGCGCTAGGCAAGCATTTCGCAGTGAAGTATTACTAAGCAGGCAACAGATGCAGGATTTTCAACAGTATGGAGCGTGGCGCGCGCTCGTGGCGTCCGCGCTGGAGAGCTACGGCGCGGCGCTGCAGGATGCGGCGCTGATCGACGGCGCCGGCGAGCAGCAGCTGGCCCGCGCGCTGGCGCGCCTGCGCGACGACCGGCTCTCGGTCGCCTTCGTGGCCGAATTCTCGCGCGGTAAAACCGAGCTGATCAACGCCCTCTTCTTCTCCGATTATGGCCAGCGCATCCTGCCGTCCAGCGCCGGGCGCACCACCATGTGCCCGACCGAGCTGCTGTGGGATCCGGCCCTGCCGCCCTGCATCCGCCTGCTGCCGATCGAGACCCGCGCCCAGCAGCTGTCGACCAGCGACTTCCGCGAGGACGCCGGCGCCTGGACCCTGCTGCCGCTGGAACTCGATGCGCCGGAGCGCATGATCGAGGCCTTCCGCCAGGTCAGCCAGACCCGCCAGGTTCCGCCCGCGGAAGCCGAACGCTACGGCCTGTACGACCCGGCCGAGCCAAACCTGGCCGCCGGCCTGGCCCAGGACGGCACGGTCGAGATCCCGCAATGGCGCCACGCCATCATCAACCTGCCCCATCCGCTGCTCAAGCAGGGGCTGGTGATCCTCGACACGCCGGGCCTGAACGCCATCGGCACCGAGCCGGAACTGACCCTGAACCTGATCCCGAACGCGCACGCGGTGCTGTTCATCCTGGCCGCCGAAACCGGCGTGACCAAGAGCGACATCGACGTCTGGCGCACCCACATCGGCGCGGGGCCGGGCCGCCTGGCGGTGCTGAACAAGATCGACGCCATGTGGGACGAGCTGAAATCCAGCGAGGACAACGAGGCCGAGATCGCGCGCCAGCAGCGCGGCGTGGCCCAGCTGCTGGGCCTGGAAACGGCGCGCGTGTATCCGGTGTCGGCGCAGAAGGCCCTGGTCGGCAAGATCAACGGCGACATGGCCCTGTTCGAGAAGAGCCGCCTGGGCGCGCTGGAAGCGGCGCTGTTCCACGACCTGATCCCGGCGCGCAAGGAGATCATCGGACGCCAGCTGCGCGCCGACCTCGACGCCCTGCTGGCCGGCCAGCAGGCGCTGGCCGGCGCACGCCTGCGCGACCTGGTCGAGCAGCAGCACGAGCTGGAAAGCCTGCGCGGCAAGAACCAGGGCGTGATCGCGCACATGGTGCGCCGGGTCGAGGCGGAAAAGAAGGAATTCGACGCCAGCCTGTTCAAGCTGCAGGGCACGCGCGCGGTGTTCGCGCGCCTGTCGACGGAGCTGTACACGACCCTGGGCATGGACGTGGTGCAGGAGCAGACCGATTCCGTGCGCGCGGCGATGCAGGCGGCGCGCTTCGCCACCGGCATGCGCGCCCCGGTGCGCACCTATTTCGAGCTGCTGCGCGCCAGCCTGGACGCCTCGCAGGCCAAGGTCGGCGAGATCGGCGCGATGATGGAGACCATGTACCGCAAGTTCTCGGCCGAGCATGGCCTGTCGCTGAACCTGCCGATGAGCCTTTCGCTGGCGCGCTACCGCGACGAGATCGACCAGATCGAAGCCTTGTTCGACAAGCAGTTCGGCACCGCCACCCTGCTGTTCAGCAGCCGCGCGGCGCTGCTGGAACGCTTCTTCGATTCGATCGCCTCGCGCGTGCGGCGCGCCTTCCGCGCCGCCAACCTGGATGCGGAAAACTGGCTGAAGGTGATCATGGCGCCGCTGGAAGCGCAGATCCGCCAGCACCGCGACCAGCTGCGCCACCGCCAGGCCTCGATCCAGCGCATCCACGACGCCACCGACAGCCTGGAGCAGAAGATCGCCGCCTTCGAGGCCAGCCAGGCCGAGCTGGAGCGCAGCCGCGCCTGCCTGGCCGACATGGCCGGGCGCGTGAGCGCCAGCCTGGATGCCGATGCGCCGGCACGGAGGGCGGCGGCGTGAGGGATGGGAACATGAAACACCTCGAGGAGCTCGCCGACCCGGGCTTTTCCCAGGCGGTGATCGGCTGGCAGCGCGCGCACGGCCGCCAGACCCTGCCCTGGCAGAACACGCGCGACGCCTACCGCATCTGGCTGTCCGAGATCATGCTGCAGCAGACGCAGGTGGCCGCAGTGCTGGGCTACTACGGCCGCTTCCTGGAGCGCTTCCCCACGGTGCAGGCGCTGGCCGCAGCGCCTTCGGAGGACGTGATGGCGCACTGGAGCGGCCTGGGGTACTACACCCGGGCGCGCAACCTGCATGCCTGCGCCAAGCGGGTCGTGCTCGACTACGGCGGCGTGTTCCCGAGCGACCCGGCCCTGCTGGCCGAACTGCCCGGCATCGGGCGCTCGACGGCGGCGGCGATCGCCGCGTTTTCCAGCGGCGTGCGCGCCGCGATCCTGGACGGGAACGTCAAGCGCGTGTTCGCGCGCGTGTTCGGCATCGACGCCTATCCGGGCGCCAAGCCGGTCGAGGATGCGCTGTGGCGGCGTGCGGATGCGCTGCTGCCCGAGGGCGACGGCATGGAAGCGTACACGCAGGGCCTGATGGACCTGGGCGCCACCTTGTGCACGCGCTCGAAACCCGATTGCGGACGCTGCCCGCTGCAGGCGCGCTGCGTGGCCTATGCCACCGGGCGCACGGCGGAGCTGCCGGTGCGCAAGCCGAAGAAGGCGACGCCGGAGAAGCGCACGGCGATGCTGGTCGTCGTCGATCGCGGGCAGGTGCTGCTGGAGCAAAGGCCGGGGACCGGGATCTGGGGTGGCTTGCTGTCTCTGCCGGAAGTCCGCGGGCACGTGGCGGTGGAGGATGAGGCCGACCAGGTCGATACGGCGGAGGTGGCGCGCGAAGCGGCGCAGTTCGGGGCCGTCGAGGAAGTGCAGGCGCTGGGGCATCTGGTGCATGTGTTCACGCACTACCGGCTGCATATCGCGCCCTTCATGGTGCGGCTGGATGCGCGTGGTGGGGCGACGGGGAGGCATCTGTGGTGGAACCTGGATGCGATCGCTGACGCGCCCTTGCCGGCGCCGGTCAAGAAATTATTGGTGGAGTTGGGGCAGCCAAGTTTGTTTGTGTGAGTGGCTGCTCATGCAAACTTGGGTCCCGATCAGAACTGATCAAGCGAGAAGATACGCTTATGCTCCCGGATCGCATACCGATCCGTCATCCCCGCAATGTAATCCGCAATCTTCCTCGCCTGCTTGATCACGTCGCCCTGCACCTGGTAGTCGGTCGGCAGCAGCACCGGGTCCGTCATGAAGGCATCGAACAGCTCCCGCACCACCCGGCTGGCCTTGACGCGCATGCGATTCACCTGGAAGTGGCGGTACAGATTCGCATGCAGGAAGCGCTTGAGCGCCGTCGTCTCCGCGCGCATCCGGTCCGAGAAGCGAATCAGGGGCGGCGCCGCCCGCACGTCGTCGATGTCCTGCGGCGCGGCGTCCTGGATGCGCGCCGCCGAGGTCTCCACCAGGTCCGCCGTCATCGCCGTGATCATCAGGCGGATCGTCTCGTACAGCGCACGCCGCCCCGGCAAGCCCGGATACTGCGCCTCCACCGCATGCCGGTGGCGCGCGAACAGTTCCACTTCGTCCATCTGCGCCATCGTGAGCAGCCCGGAGCGCAGCCCGTCGTCGATGTCGTGGTTGTTGTACGCGATCTCGTCCGCCAGGTTGGTCAGCTGGGCTTCCAGGCTGGGCTGGGTCTTGTCGATGAAGCGCTGCCCCAGCTCGCCCAGCTGGCGCGCGTTGTTCAGGGAGCAGTGCTTGAGGATGCCCTCGCGTGTCTCGAAGCTCAGGTTCAGCCCGTCGAAGGCGCCGTAGTGCTCTTCCAGGTGGTCCACCACGCGCAGGCTTTGCAGGTTGTGCTCGAAGCCGCCGTAGTCCTTCATGCATTCGTTGAGCACATCCTGGCCCACGTGGCCGAAGGGCGTGTGGCCCAGGTCGTGCGCCAGCGCGGTGGCCTCGACCAGGTCCTCGTTCAGGCGCAGGCTGCGCGCCAGGGTGCGGCCGATCTGCGCCACCTCGATGCTGTGCGTCAGCCGGGTGCGGAACAGGTCGCCCTCGTGGTTCAGGAAGACCTGGGTCTTGTACTCGAGCCGGCGGAAGGCCGTCGAGTGGATGATGCGGTCGCGGTCGCGCTGGAACTCGCTGCGCGAGCCAGGGGCCGGTTCCGGGTAGCGACGCCCGCGCGACTTCGACGAGTGCGCCGCATAGACTGCGAGGTGGGCGTCGAAATCCATCATGAGGTGCAGGCCTCCAGGGTGGCGCGCAGGGTTTCGACCGGCACCGTGGTGATCGACGGGCTGCCCAGGGGCTTCAGCAGGATGAAGCGGATCGCCCCGCCCTCGTTCTTCTTGTCCACCGCCATCAGCTCGATCCAGCGCTGCTCGCCCAGGTCCGGCGCCACGGTCGGCAGGCCGGCCGCGCGCACCAGGCTGCGCACGCGCTCGACGGTGGCCTCGTCGATCAGGCCGAGGCGCGCCGACAGGTCGGCCGCCATCACCATGCCGCAGCCCACGGCTTCGCCGTGCAGCCATTCGCCATAGCCCAGGCCGGATTCGATCGCGTGGCCGAAGGTGTGGCCGAAGTTCAGCACCGCACGCAGGCCGCCTTCGCGCTCGTCCTTGCGCACCACCTCCGCCTTGATCTCGCAGGAGCGGGCGATGGCATGCGCCAGCGCTTCCGGGTCGCGCGCCACCAGCTTGGCGATGTGCTGCTCGATCCACTCGAAGTAGGCGGCGTCCAGGATGGCGCCATGCTTGATCACCTCGCCCAGGCCGGCCGACAGCTCGCGCGCCGGCAGGGTGTCGAGGGTGGAGGTGTCGGCCAGCACCGCGCGCGGCTGGTAGAAGGCGCCGATCATGTTCTTGCCCAGCGGGTGGTTGATGCCGGTCTTTCCGCCCACCGAGGAATCGACCTGCGACAGCAGGGTCGTCGGGATCTGCACGAAGGGCACGCCGCGCATGTAGCTGGCGGCGGCATAACCGGTGAGGTCGCCGATCACGCCCCCGCCCAGGGCCACCAGGGTGGTCTTGCGGTCGCACTTGGCGGCCAGCAGCGCGTCGAACACCAGGTTCAGCGATTGCCAGTTCTTGTGCTCCTCGCCGTCCGGCAGCACGATCTCCACCACGTCCAGGCCGGCCGCGCGCAGGTGGCCGGCGACGCGCTCCAGGTAGAGCGGCGCGATGGTGGTGTTGGTGACGATGGCCGCCTTGCTGCCGGAGATATGGCGCGCCAGGAGCGCGCCGTCGTCCAGCAGGTGGGGGCCGATCACGATCGGATAGCTGCGGTCGCCGAGTTCGACGTTGAGGGTAATGGGTGCCTGTTCGTTCATCGATGTCTTCGCCAGCCGGCGCGCCCGTGCTGCCTGGAGCGCTTCGATCTGGTCCAATATGGTCTGTACCATCGATTGTACGTTAGGACGGCCGGTGTCGATGACCAGGTCGGCAATCTCGCGGTACAGGGGGTCGCGCTGGGCCAGCAATTCCTCCAGCTTCTTGCGCGGATCGGCCGTCTGCAGCAGGGGGCGGTTCTTGTCGTGCGCGGTGCGCTGCAGGATGCTGTTGATCGAGGCGCGCAGGTAGACCACGGTGCCGCGCTCGGCCAGCAAGGCCCGGCTGGCGGGGTTCAGCACCGCGCCGCCGCCGGTGGCCAGCACCAGGCCGTGCTGGGCGGTCAGGTCGCGGATCACGTCCGCTTCCCGGCGCCGGAAGCAGGCCTCGCCCTCGATTTCGAAGATCCAGGGAATCGAGGCCCCGGTGCGCGCCTCGATCTCGTGGTCCGAATCCACGAAGCGCTTGTCCAGCTTCCTTGCAAGCAGCCTGCCGATGGTGGTCTTCCCCGCTCCCATCAGGCCGACGAGGAAGATGTTGTTGTTCTTGGGATGAGGCACTACCAAACCCGCTCAGATGGTAAAACGGCCAGTATAGACTGGCCGTCCGGTTTTGCGGGTTTTTCGCTCGCGCCGCCCGGGGACTTACGGGCAGGTGAAGTCGAACTGCAGCGGGATGGTCGTCACCTTCCCCCTCGGCGACGTCACCTTGACGTTCAGGCTGGCCGTGGTCCTGACCGTGCAGTTGTTCGCGTTGGGGCTCTTGAGCGAGAAGGTGTGGGTCGAGCCTTGCGGGCCACTGACATTGCTGCCGGTCGGGTCGTCGGCGCTGCCCACGTGCGGCAGGATCTTCGGCACCTCGCTCGGCGCCACGTCGAGCAGGCTGGCGTTGTTCAAGCCGGTGACCTCGACTTTGGTGCCTGCAGGCAAGGGGTTATTGTTGATGTCGTTCAATTGCAGGCGAAACACCTTGGCCGAGCCCGAGGACACCGCCGCCAGCGCCGGAATCGGGTTCTTCAGGTCCAGCGGCGTGGTCGAACCGTTCAGGTAGATGTTCTCCGCGAAGCCTTCGCTGAAGAAGATCGCGCCTTTCTGGAACTGGGTGGCGACGCCGTCGGTCGTGCTGGCGCAGATGGTCGCCAGGCCCGGACGGGTGCTGTCGTTGCTGACGCGCGGATCGCTGCCGGTATTGCAGGGCGTGGCAGGCTGGTTGGGGATCGCCACGCGCGGGTTCTGGGTGCGGAAGTCGACCGAGCAGCCGCCGTTCGCGGTCAGGCAGCCGCCGCGGCTGGAGCTGCCGATGGCGCCCATGTTGGTCTGGAACACGACCGGGGTGCCGTCGGCGACCGGATTGCCGAACTGGTCCGCCAGCAGGATGTTGAATACGGTGGCCGGCTCGGTGGTGCCGCTGTCATAGGTCCAGCCTTCCGGATTCGGATTGGTCACGCTCAGCGACATGGCGCGCTGGGTGGTCTGGCCGGTGGTCACCACGATCGAGTCGGAACTGGTCGAGATGTCCGGACGCCCGGCGCTGGCGGTGCCCGGCAGGGTCGCGGTCACGCGGAACGAGGTCGGCACGGTGCCGGAATTGACGGTCGTGATCACTTCGCCGTTCTGGTCGGTGCTGTCGGTCGACTTGTTCAGGGTCACCACGCCGGCCGGCGAGACGCTGAAGTTCACCTGCTTGCCCGCCAGCGGGCGGTCGAACACGTCGATCACCTTGAACTTGAGGGTCGCGGTTTCCGAGCGGTTGATGCCGCCCTGCCCCTGGATCACGATCGATTGCTCGCTCGGCACCGCCGACACGAACTTGACCGAGGCGGCCGCCGGCGCGGCGATCACCAGGGAGGTGCTGGCCGGGGCCTGGGCCGCGTCCGAGGACACGGTGATCACGTCGTTGTTGCCGCAGCCCATGTCGCGGTAGGTGACGCGGGCGGTGCCGTTGCTGGTGGGAACCGTGCCGGCCATGGTGGCCTTGCCGGCGGCCACGCAGGCCGAGCTGAAGTTCACGTTGACCTGCTGGCCGGTGTACTTGGCGCCGCCTGCCAGGAGGTCGACCGAGACCTCGGCGGTGCCGTAGGCCGAGATGCCGATCGGGTTCACCACCAGGTTGCCGAGGGTGAGCGCGGTGGCGCCTACGGAATAGTTGGCCGAGCTGCTCAGGGTGGCCTCGCCCACGCTGGCGGTGACGGTCACCTTGCCGGCGCCGCTGGCCGCCAGGCTGGCGGTGCGCATGGTCATGGTGGCCACGCCATTGGCGTCGGTCAGGGCCGTGCCGGCGCTGGCCGAGAACACGGCCAAATTGGGGTCGGTGGCGAAGGCCACCAGGGCGCCCGGCACCGCTTTGCCGGCCGCATCCTTGACGGTGGCGCGCACGGTCAGCGGGGTGGCGCCGCTCAGGGCGTTGCTGGACTGGCCCGCGGCGTTGACGAAGGCGACCGTGACGGCCGCGGTCGCCGGGGTGGACGGCGTGCCGACGCCGGTGCCGGGGCTGGCGCTGCTGCCGTCGCCGCCGACGCCGGGCGATCCGCCGCCGCCGCCGCAGGCGGCCAGGCTGGCCGCGGCCAGCGCAGCCAGGGTAAGACGGCTCAGGTGGCGGAGGGTTCCCTGTTCTGGAGTGTGTTGCATGACTTTCTTGTTCCTGTTGTTTATGTCGTTTGGGTAAATTCGTCTTGGTAAACGAAAACCGGCCGGGAGAACCCGGCCGGTGGAGTGATCAGCGCAGGTTGCTGCTGCGCTCGGTCACGATCTTCGGTGTGATGAACACCAGCAATTCGGTCTTGGTGTTCTCGCGGCCGGTGGTCTTGAACAGGTGGCCCAGCACCGGGACGTCGCCCAGCACCGGCACCTTGCTCTCGCTGTTGCGTTCGGCCTGCTGGTAGATACCGCCCAGCACCACGGTGCCGCCGTTCTCCACCATCACCTTGGTCTTCACGTGCTGGGTGTTGATGGCGAAGCCGGCGCGGGTTTCCTCGCCTTTCGAATCCTTGTTCACGTCCACTTCCAGCACCACGTTGCCGTCCGGGGTGATCTGCGGGGTCACTTCCAGGCGCAGGTTGGCCTTCTTGAAGGTGATCGAGGTCGCGCCGCTGCTGGTCGCCACCTGGTAGGGCAGCTCGATGCCCTGCTCGATCACGGCGATCTGCTTGTCTTCGGTGACCACGCGCGGGCTCGAGATGATCTTGCCCTTGCCGTCGGCTTCCAGCGCCGACAGCTCCAGGTTCAGGAAACGGTTGGCGGCCGAGGAGAACAGGCTGAAGGCCAGCGAGCTGGCCGGAATGCCGCCGATGGCGGCGGCCGGCAGGTTGACCATGGTGGTGTTGGTGAAGGCGTCGCCGTTGTCCGGGGTCTGGCCGGTGACCTGGCCCACGCCGGTGAGGTTGCCGCCGATGGCGATGCGCTCGTTGCCCTTGATCTGGTAGCCGGCGTCGCCGCCGCGCACGCCGCGCATGTCGCCGAAGCCCAGCTTGGCGCCCAGGTTGCGCGAGAAGCCGTCGTTGGCCTCGACCAGGCGTGCTTCGATCAGGACCTGCTTCGAGGCCACGTCGGTCTTCTGGATCAGCTTGCGGATGTCCTCGATCTTGGACGCGATGTCGGTCACGAACAGCTGGTTGGTGCGCGGGTCGATGATGGCGCTGCCGCGCTTGGACAGCACGCGGTTCTTGCCGTCGCCGCTGGCCGCGCCGCTGGCGTCCAGGCCGAACACGTTGCGGAAGGATTCCGCTTTCTGGTAGTTGAGCTGGAAGATCTCGGAACGCAGCGGTTCGAGGTCGGCGATCTGGGCGCGCTGCTCGAGCTCGAGCTTTTCCTTGGTCAGCAGTTCTTCCTTGGGCGCGATCCACAGCACGTTGCCGTTCTTGCGCATGTCCAGGCCCTTGGCCTGCAGCACCACGTCGAGCGCCTGGTCCCAGGGCACGTCGCGCAGGCGCAGGGTCAGGTTGCCGGTGACGGAATCGCTGGTGATGATGTTCAGTCCCGAGATGTCGGCGATCGCCTGCAGGGCGGCGCGCACTTCCACGCTCTGGAAGTTGAAGGACAGCTTCTCGCCGCGGTAGCCCTGGGGGCCCGGGCCGACGCGGTTCGGGTCTTCCTTGATCGGGCGCACGTCGACCACCAGCTGGGTGTCGCTCTGGTAGACCGACTGTTCCCAGTTGCCTTGCGCATCGATGGTCATGCGCACGTTCTCGCCCTGGGTAGTGGTGGTGACGCGCGACACCGGGGTGCCGAAGTCGGTCACGTCCAGGCGGCGGCGCAGGGTTTCCGGCAGGCCGCTGCGCAGGAAGTCGACATGGATCTGGTTGCCGGCCTGGCGCACGTCGACGGCCACCTGGCTGTGCGGCAGGTCGACCACGACGCGGCCTTCGCCGTTGGCGCCGCGGCGGAAGTCGAGGTTGCGCAGCATGGCGCGGCTGGCGGCCGCGGGAGCAGGCGCGGCGGCCGGCAGGCCGGCAGCGTTCACGGCCTGGGCCACGCCGCCCGAGCCTTCCACGGTGACGATCACCGACTTGCCGTCGACCGCGGTGGCGTAGTTCAGCGGGCGCGCCAGGTTCAGCACCAGGCGGGTGCGCTCGCCGGCCTGCACCACGTTCACGCCGCGCACGTCGCCCAGGTTGATCTCCTGGGCGCTCTTGCCGGTGGCGTTGGCGGTGGCGCCGAAATCGAGCGCGATGCGGGCCGGGTTGGTGATCGAGAAGCCGATCGGCGCCTTGGCCGGCGCGGCGCGCATCGCCACGTTGATGACGACATTCGACCCCTGCTGGTTGGCGGTGATCGATTCGATCGCATTGCCTTGCGCCAGGGCGCTGCCGGCGGCCAGGGCCAGCAGCATGGCGCCGGCGCCGCGCGCCAGCCACGCAGGGACTACGAAACGGATTGCTTGATGGGTCATTTCCCAGTCTCCTTACTGTCATGCAGTTCGATCGTCGCCATGCGCTCGACCCAGTCGCCGGTGGCGTCCTGCATCACTTCCCTGATATGGATGGCGCCGTCGGTCACGCGGGTGACGACGCCGTAGTTTTCGCCGATGCGCTGGCCGGCGCGGACCCGGTGCACGGCCCGGTCGATCTGCACCAGCGCATAGCTGACGCCGCCCTTTTGCAGGGTGCCGACCATGCGCATGGTGTCCAGCGGGTAGTTCTCCAGCAGTTCCTTGGGACGGCTGGTGTCCGGCTTGTTCTTGCTGCCCGAGGCTTCGGCCATGCGCGCCATTTCGGTCAGCAGCTTGTCCTGGCTGAAGGGCTCGATGGCCGCGCCCGGATTGTAGGCATACGGAACGAAGGGCTTCACCGCCGGCAGCGGCTTGACCGAAGGCCTGGTGTCCTTCTCGACCTTCTTCATCCAGGTCCGGACTTCGTTCACGCCGCCGTCGCCGCAACCGGCCAGCAGCAGGGCCGCCAGCAGCGGCGCGGTCTTGTGCAGGCGCGTCATGCGGCACCTCCCTTGGCTTTCTTGGGCTTCTTCTTGCCCTTCTGGTCCTTGCGCGCCTGGCGCTGGGCGCTCAGCTCGTCCTGGTCCAGGTAGCGGAAGGTCTTGGCCACGGCGTCCATCTGCAGGACGCCGTCCTTGCCGGTGATGACGGAGATGTTATTCAGGGTCACGATACGCGGCAGGTTGGCCATGTCGGCGGCAAAGGCGCCGATGTCGTTGTAGCGGCCGGTGACCTTGATCTCGATCGGCAGTTCGGCGTAGTAGTCGCGCACCACTTCCTGGCCCGGCTTGAACAGCTCGAACTGCAAGCCGCGGCCGACGCCGGCCTGGTTGATGTCCGACAGCAGGCGCGCCATTTCCGACTTGCTCGGCAGCTGCTTTTCCAGCAGCACGACCGATTTGTCGACCTCGATCTTCTGCTGCTTGAGGGCTTCCAGGTTGATCGCCTGGGCCATCTTGGCCTTGAATTCGTCGCGCAGCTTCTGTTCTTCGCGCGCGCCTTTTTCCTGCTGTTCGAACTGGCCGCTCCAGTAGAAGAAGTAGCCCAGGCCGGTGACCAGCGCCATCACGCCGGCCGCGCACAGCACGCGCGGCGCCAGCGGCCACTGGCCCGGATGGCGGCCCTGCAGGCCCTGGAACTGCTCCGCCAGGCGCGGGCCGATGTCTTTCAGATCGATGTTCATGACTTCACTCCAGCCGGCTTTTTCGCCGCGGCGCCGTCCTGGCCTTCTTCCTCGCCGTCGGTCGGGCGCTTGATCGCCACCGACAGCGTGAACTCGACCACCTTGCGCCCGGTCTTGCTCTGCGCCAGGGTGACGGCCTTCACCTCGACCAGCTCGGGACGCTCCAGCCAGGCCGAGTGGCCCGACAGGTTGCGCAGCAGTTCGGCCACCCGTTCCTGGGACTGGGCGTAGCCGGTCAGGACCACGCGCCGGCCTTCCTGCTTGAGCGTCTTCAGGTGCATGCCTTCCGGCGTCTGGCGCACCAGCTCGTCGAGCAGGTAGACCGGCTGGTTGCGGTCGCCCTGCACGTCCTGGACCGCCTGCTGGCGCGCCTTCAGCGCTTCGATCTCTTCCTTGAGGGTCTTGATCTCGGCGATCTGCTTGTCGAGTCCGGCGTTGGCCTGCTTGAGCACCAGGTTGCGTTCTTCCTGGACCGACAGCTTGCGCGCGTTGTAGGCGCCCACGGCCAGCACCACGGCGACGCCGGCGGCGGCGCCCAGGGCCAGCAGGGCATAGAACGCGGCCTGCTTCTGCTTGCGCTTGGCCTCGCGGTGAGGCAGGAGATTAATACGGATCATCAGCCGAACCTCCGCATCGCCAGGCCGCAGGCCACCAGGTAGGCGGCGCCTTCCTGGCGCAGCTGCTGCTCGCGCACCTGGGCGCCCATCAGCATGTGCTCGAAGGGGTTCACCAGCGCGCTCGGGATCCGGGTGCGGCCGCCGATGATGTCGAGCAGTCCCGGCACCAGCGCGCTGCCGCCGGCCAGGTAGAGCTGGTCGATGCGCGTGTAGGGCGTGGACGTGTAGAAGAACTGGATCGCGCGCGTGACTTCCAGCGCCGCGTTCTCGAGGAAGGGCGTGAGCAGGTCGGCGCGGTAGTTTTCCGGCAGGTCGCCGGACTTCTTGCGGGTCTCGGCTTCCTCGAAGGACAGGCCGTAGGCGCGCACGATGTCCTGGGTCAGCTGGTTGCCGCCAAAAGGCTGCTCGCGCTCGTAGACGGTTTCGCCGCCCAGCATCACCGCCACGTGGGTGGCTTGCGCGCCCATCTGGAACAGGGCGACGATCTGGTCGGGGCGGCTGCCGGCGGCGCGTTCCAGCGCACTGCGGGCGGCATAGGATTCGATGTCCATCACGGTCGCCGTCAGGCCGGCGGCCTCGGCGATCGCCACGCGGTCCTCGACCTTCTCGCGGCGCGCGGCGGCCAGCATGACTTCCATGTCCTCCGCCGAGTTCGGCGCCGGGCCGATCACGTCGAAGTCCAGGCTCACTTCGTCGAGCGCGAACGGGATGTACTGGCTGGCCTCGGATTCGACCTGCACTTCGAGCTGGTCTTCCGCCAGGCCGGCCGGGAGGATGATTTTCTTGGTGATGACGGAAGCCGGGGGCATGCCCAGGGCGACGTGCCTGGCCTTGGTGCCGCTCTTCTTCCAGACCCGGCGCACGGCTTCGGCGACCTGGTCGATATTTTCGATGTTGCCGTCCACCACCGCGCCGCGCGGCAGCGGCTCGGCGGCATAGCGCTCCAGGCGCAGTTCACCCTTGCCGGCATCGCCCAGCTCCACCAGGCGTACGCCCGAGGTGCTGATGTCGAGACCGGCGAGTGGCGGGCTCGACTTTCCAAACAAGGAACCTAGATTGATCACGAGCGCACTCCCTCAGCTGCCCTTCCTGCCCTGCCGGCACGCTTGACACGCCCGCTCGGGAAAATTTGTCTTATAAAACCGGTATTTAGTGCATATATATGAGGCACTGCGTTGAATCGTAGCAATAAGGTTGACCAGCGACAAGAAATTTCTGCACTGGAACATTACTATCCACCCCTCGACTGCGTCATGCGCGCCACATATGCGCCCAAGCTCTGATCACCCTTGCAATCACTGTGTTCTGGCATGCAACGGGTGTGTACTGGAAGACAATATTGCACTGTTCGGTTGCCCTAGATCTAGTATCAGACGCGATAGCGCTGCCTTATAATGAGGCGGATCAATAAAGCGAAAGCCAGCATGAAAGAGAACCAAGCAGCATCCAAGTCTTCTCCCTCGAAGTACAGTCCCAAGCGCCTGATCCTGATGGCCATCGGCGCCCTCGCCGGCCTGGCCGTGATCGGCGTGCTGGTGGTCGTGTTCGCGCTTGCGATGGCCTACCCCAACCTGCCGGCGCTGGACACCATCACCGACTACCGCCCCAAGATGCCACTGCGCATCTTTACTGCAGACAATGTGCTGATCGGCGAATTCGGCGAAGAGCGCCGCACCCTCGTGCATTTCAAGGACATTCCGGATGTCATGAAGAAGGCCGTGCTCTCGATCGAGGACGACCGTTTCTACGAGCACAGCGGTATCGACTACTGGGGCATCCTGCGCGCGGCCTTCAAGAACGCCACCAGCAGCACGCGCCAGGGCGCCTCGACCATCACCCAGCAGGTGGCGC
>CBIHLT010000130.1:0-15039 GCA_966210615.1 uncultured Massilia sp. | reverse complement strand
TTTCTTTTTGCGCCTTGCATGAGCGATGAGTCGGTGATCATTCGTGCATTGTTGACCATATTCTGGCTGTTAAGCTTGGTCCACCAAAACAGCCTGCTCCGATCATGCCGAACCAGAAGTCGCTGTGGACCTTCATCAAGGTAAGGCTCGTGCTCACCGGTATCTGCCACCTGATCCTGGGCAGCCATGGCCTCGGCGAGCAGGTCGGAAGGACCCTGTACCGCATGACAGCCGGCTGAGCCCGCCAAGCGCGCGGCAATGGGAGCTGGCGCACGATAGCCCGGCGGCGCGCATGGCATACTGGCCGCTCCACAGCCAGCAGGGAGCACGACCGTGAGCACGGCCAGCGACGACATGCCCTTCCTTATCCTGACGCGCGCAGGCTTCGACGACCTCGTCGCGCGCATCGAGCAGACCGGCGCGGTCCTGCTGCTCAATCCCGGCATCGCCTCCGATACTGAACTGGCGCGCCTGCGCGAGGCCGGCACGACGGTCCACATCCTGGCTTCCCCCATCGATCCGGCGGCGCCCGCCAAGCTGGACGCCGTCCTGGCCGGGCCTGCCTGGATCGAGCATGGAAGCACGGCGCCCGGGCCGGCCGCACCGCCCGCCGTACCCGAGCAAGTGCCGGAAGAACGCTCGCGCGCCTTGCACCACCGGCTGGCCGGCATTGTCGGCAGCTTCGCCGGCCACGCCTTCCGCCGCCTGGGCCGGCTGGGGCAGGGCGGCCAGCTGATGCTGCTGCCGTATTTCGGCTTCGGCAATGCCGGCAAGCTGTGGATCAAGGGCCGCGTGCTGGACGAGGTCGATTTCCGCGAACAGGGCCAGAGCGACAGCAGCTGGCACAACCTGGTGGCCCTGTACCGCCGCCTCGAATCCGACGAAGTGGCCGGCGCGCGCGTGGTGGCGCGCTTCCAGGGCCAGGTGCTGGAAACGCGGACCGACCGCGGCGGCTATTTCGCCTTCGAGATCGTGCCTGGCTCTCCCTTGTCCGGCGGCTGGCACGAGGTCGAGCTGGAACTGCCGGACAGCGCCACCCGCGACGGCCAGACGGTGCGCGCGGTGGCCCAGGCCAGCGTGCCGGCCGCCACCGCGCGCTTCGGCATCATCAGCGACATCGACGACACGGTGCTGTGGACCAATGTCACCAACAAACTGAACATGGCCCTGATGCTGGCCCGCTCGAACGCCCACACGCGCAAGCCCTTCAAGGGCGTGGCCGCGTTCTACCGGGCGCTCAGCGCCGGGGCCGGCGGGCAGGACGAGAATCCGATGTTTTACGTGTCGAGCAGTCCCTGGCACCTGTTCGGCCCGCTGGTCGACTTCCTGCGCCTGCAAGGCATTCCGCTGGGGCCGCTGCTGCTGCGCGAGCTGAGCGTGAGCCAGATCCTCAAGCCGACCAATCACGGCAGCCACAAGCTGGACAAGATCGAACAGATCCTGAGCTATTACCCGGACATGCAGTTCGTCCTGATCGGCGACAGCGGCGAGCAAGACCCGGAGATCTACACGGAAGTGGTGCGGCGCCATCCGAAGGCGGTGCGCATGATCTATATCCGCAACGTGAATCCGGACCCGGCCCGCATCGACGCCCTCGACCGTCTGATCGCGGAAGTCAGCGCCACCGGCGCCCAGCTGATCCTGGCGCCGGACAGCGTGTTCGCCGCCTCGCATGCGGCGGCGGAAGGGCTGATCCATGTCGACCGCCTGGCCGACGTGCGCTCGGACAAGCGCGAGGACGACAAGCTGCTGAGCACGAAGGCCTGAACCGCGCCATGCGTCGGCGTCCGGCAGCAAGACCACTGGGCTGCCGCCGCTCCTGGGCTTGCCGGGGCCCGGCTGTCTCCGCCACCAAATCGCCACCGGGCATTTGCTGGGGCGGCCGGATCTGATTCATGCCCCGGCGGGGATGGCATGATGAGATGTTTGCCGGTCGAGGTCACGGAGATTTTCCGGGAGGATATACTGAGCTTGCCGGAGACTGCACCAGGCAGGAATCAATCCATACCGCATAAGGCCGCCATGCTCATCCTCGCTGCGATCCAATCCCTTCTTGCTGTCGCCTTCCTGTTGTTCGGCCTGGTGGCGCTCTTCGGTATCGGCATCACGGGCTTGCTGTTCCTGGTGCCCGGGGTGATCTTCGCGTTCACCGCCGGACTCGCGCTCGAGAAATCCCGAGGTGCAGCCGTCGTCGCCCTGGCGGCCGACTTCCTGCTCGCCTACATGGCACTCCGCAAGCTCCAGGCGCTGTTCATGCCGGCAGCGGGCGGGATCGTGCATCCGAATGTGTTCGATTACCTGGTTCCTTGCGCTGTGCTGGTCCTTGTCGGCATCGGTGTCCTTGCCATGCTGATGGACTGGCGCACCCTGCGGCATGCCCGCTGGTTTTAATCGAAGCGCCCAAGGGACAGCGAGGCCCGGCAGGCCGTCCCTGCCCAACAGGGATGCTGCGGCGCGGCGCAAAAAGCGTCTCCGGCGCCATATGGCTGAGTGTGTTGCAACGCACAGATAGCGCCATTCCCTGAACCGTGCGCGCCCGGCGCTGCGCTAGAATCGATTGGCCCTTGACCCATCGATACGAGGTTCCATGCCTAGCCAGCCGCTCAGCAGGCAATTGTCCATCGCCTTCATCGTACGCGATCCCTTGCCTCCCATCCGTGCCGATGTGCTGACCCTGTTCGGCGCGGAGATGCCGCGCTATGGCGTGCGTACCGCGCTGGTGGGCCAGTCCGGCAGCGAAGGTGGCGGCACTGCCGACCCATGGCGTGCCGGCGCCATGTACGAGGTCGGCAGCCTGAAGAGCCGCTTCGCCGCGGTGCTGTCGCCGCTGTGGGACCTGCTGGGGCTGCTCCGGGCCCGCCGCGGTGCGCGTCCCGACTGCATCCAGGTGCGCGACAAGATCGCCTCCGGCCTGCTCGGACGCTGGGCCGCCGCCTTGCTGGGCGTGCCCTTCGTTTACTGGATGTCCTTTCCCATCGTCGAAGGCTATGCCGTGCGGCGCGACGAGATCGCCCTGCGCGGCAAGGGACTCACCTGGCTGGCGCATGCCTTGCGCGCGGCCGCCTCGCGCTTCGTGGTCTACCGCATGGTGCTGCCGGGCGCCCATCATCTCTTCGTGCAGAGCGAGGCCATGGCCGACTGGCTGGCCGCCAAGGGCATTGCGCGCAGCCGCATGACGGCCGTGCCGATGGGCGTGGACGCGGAGCTGTTCGACCGCGGCAAGGTCGAGCCCGTCGACGATCCGCGCCTGGACGGCCGCCGCGTGCTGCTCTACCTGGGCCGGGTGGCCCAGGCGCGCAAGTCCGGCTTCCTGCTCGACGTGATCGAGCAATTGCGGGCCACCATGCCCGAGGCCCTGCTGGTCATTGCCGGCGACGCGCCCTCCGACGACGAAATGCGCTGGATGCGCGCCGAGATCGCGCGCCGCGATCTCGGCCAGCACGTCCTGCTGACCGGCTGGCTGCCCCAGCGCGCCGCGCTCGGCTATGCGCTGCGGGCGGAGGTGGGCCTGTCGCCGATTCCGCGCGGCGCCCTGTACGACGTGTCCTCGCCGACCAAGCTGGTGGAATACCTGGCGCTGGGCATCCCCAGCGTGGCCAACGATATTCCCGACCAGGCCCTGGTCATCGAACAGAGCGGGGCCGGCCTGTGCGTGCCGATGGAGGCAGCCTCCTTCGCGGCCGCCGCCCGACGCCTGATGGAAGACCGGACCCTTGCGGCAGAGTTCGCGCAACGTGGCCCAGCGTACGTAAGAAGCCATAGGACCTATGCTATTCTCGGCCGGATAGTTGCCGAAACGTACACAAAAATCCTGCCTGACCGGAACTGAACGCCGATGTGGACCTATTCCCTGAAACTCTCGCTGCGCTCGCTGGTCCGTGAACTGGCGCGCAACCTGTGGGGGCGGATCCTGGTCTATCCGGTGCTGGCCCGCAACGAACGCTCTGCCGCCAGCCTCGACGCCTACATCGCGCGCCGCGCCCGCGCCCTGCGCGTGCCGGTGCCGCCGGACGGCACCCGGCTGCACGTCACCAGCCCCGGCGCCAAATTATTGTCCAAGACCGAGGTCAGGCAGCACCCTGAACGCTTCGTCCGCCCGCGCAAGGCCGGATCCCTGATCCGCAACACCATCAAGACCAGCGGCACCTCGGGCTCGCCCCTGACCCTGGTGCAGACCCTGGGCACCGTGATCCGCGAGGAAGGCTTCGTGTACCGCCAGCTGCGCTGGATCGGCTACCGCCACGGCCAGCGGCGCGCCTGGATCCGCGGCGACATCGTCTGCGACGACCAGCCGAAGGATGGGCGCTACTGGTGCCGCGACTGGGTCGGCAACATGCTCATGATGTCGTCCTACCATCTCTCCAACGCCACCATCGGCGCCTACATCGACGCGCTCGAGCGCTTCGACCCCGTCGTCATCCACGCCTACCCGTCCTCGATCGCCGCGCTCGCCAACTGGCTGAACGCCGCCGGCCGTCGCTACCGGGGCAGGGCGCTGCGGGGGGTGATGACCTCGTCCGAAACCCTGGAACCCGAGGTGCGCGAGGCGGTGAGCAAGGCCTTCGGCGTGCTCGTGTTCGACTGGTATGGCCAGGCCGAGCGGGTGTCGGCAATCGGCACCTGCGAGCAGGGCCGCTACCACCTGCTGACCGATTATGCGGGCGCCGAGCTGCTCGACAAAGGCGACGGCACGGCCGAAGTGGTCGGCACCACCCTGAACAATGCGGCGATGCCGCTGGTGCGCTATTGCACCGGCGATACCGTGATCCCCGATGGCGAGCCCTGTCCGTGCGGACGGGTGTTTCCTACCGTTAAGGCCATCGTCGGCCGCCAGGAAAAGATCCTGACCTTGCCGGACGGGCGCATCGTGGCGCGCCTGGACCGCATTTTCCAGG
Organism: uncultured Massilia sp.; assembly: GCA_966210615.1. Lineage (GTDB taxonomy): Bacteria > Pseudomonadota > Gammaproteobacteria > Burkholderiales > Burkholderiaceae_D > Telluria. The sequence goes on along the minus strand of CBIHLT010000130.1, from coordinate 10,144 downwards.
GCCACGACCGCAGCCTGGTCGAAGGCCAGGTGCTGTACCACGGCGACGGCCGCTTCACCCTGCGCGTCGTGGCCAACGAGGATTTCACCGAGGCCGACGAAGCCGCGCTGAAGGACAAGTTCCTGCTGCGGGTGCCGGGCGTGCCGGTCGAGGTGGCGCGGGTGCCGGCGATTCCGCGCGGACCGAACGGCAAATTCGAATTTATTGCTGTGGAATCGTGAATTGTGCGCTTCCTCGAGAAAACATTGTTGTACTATTTAAAACACTTTCTCAAATGCAGGTTTCCAGACATGGGACAGGCGGCATGAATCAGACCTCGCGTCCGGCAGCGCCGGCGGTGCCCGCTCGCGCGGCGCCGCGGGTGCTCATGCTGGGCACCGCGCCCGGCGGGCGCGGCGGTGTCGCGACCGTGGTGACCCTGCTGCGCCAGGACGGCCTGTTCGAGCGCGAAGGCGTGTGCTACGTGCCGACCCATGCCGAAGGCAGCCGCGCCGACAAGGCGCGCGCCGCCTTGTCCGGCCTGGCGCGCACCGTGGCCTGCCTGCTGCGCCGTCCCGAGGTGGTGCACGCGCATGCGGCCTCGAACGCCAGCTTCGTGCGCAAGTCGGCGCTGCTGGCGCTGGCGCGCCTGGCCGGCTGCAAGACCGTGTTCCACCTGCATGGCGCCTGCTTCGATACGTTCACGGAGCAGTCCGGCCCGCTGATGCGGCGCTGGATCCGCCACACCCTGGAAGCGAGCTCGGTCGTGATCGCGCTGTCCGAGCGCTGGGCCGCTTACCTGCGCTGCGCGGCGCCGCGCGCCACGGTGGTAGTGATTCCGAACTCGGTCCCGCTCCCAAAGCTGGGCCAGGAACAGGAACAGCCCGGGCGCATCCTGTTCCTCGGCCAGATAGAACGGCGCAAGGGCATCGTTGAACTGGTGGAAGCGCTGGCCGCGATCGCGCCGCGCTTTCCCCAGGCCCGGCTGGCGATCGGCGGGCAGGGCGAGCTGGAGCAGGTCCAGCGCCGCGCCGCCGAACTCGGGATTGCCGACCGCATCGAGCCGCTGGGCTGGATCGACGCACAGCGCAAGGCGCAGGAACTGGCCCGCGCCGCGGTGTTCTGCCTGCCTTCGCATGCCGAGGGCCTGCCGATGGCGATGCTGGAAGCCATGGCCGCCGCCAGGCCCGTCGTGGTGACGCCGGTGGGCGGCATCCCGGATACCGTGCACGACGGCGACAACGGGCTGCTGGTGGCGCCGGGCGACGTGCCCGCCCTGGCCGCGGCCCTGGCCCGGCTGCTCGGCGACGACGAAGAGCGGCGCCGCCTGGGCGGGCGCGCCCGCGCCACCATCGAACAAGAATACGAGTCCGGTGTCGTGATCGGACGCATCTCGGCGGTTTATCGACAACTTCGCAGGGCGGGGGGGCAATGAACGCAACAGTTCGCATGGTATGGCTGGTCAACCGGCTGCGCTGCATGTCGGTGGCGGAGCTGGGCTACCGGGTACGGCAGGCCGCCGCGACCAGGATGGGACGGCGCCTCAGCGGCCGCGCCGCGCCGCCGCCTCCGCCGCCGCTGCCGCGCGCGCTGACCCTGGCGGTAGCCGGCGCGCCGGAGCTCGACCCGCAGGAGGTCGAGGCCCTGCTGGCCGACGCCGACCGCATCTGCGCCGGCCATGTGGTGCTGTTCGCCGAACGCCGCTTCGACGTGGGCGTGCCCACGGCCTGGAACCGCGACCCCGACACCGGCGTCACCGGCCCCGGCATCTATGCCGGCGACATCGCCATCACCAATCGCGAGCTGGTGGGCGACATCAAGCATGTCTGGGAACTGAACCGCCACCTGCATCTGGTGCGCCTGGCCCAAGCCTGGGCCTTGAGCCGCGACCCGCGCTGGCTGCACGCCCTGGAGCAGCAGTTGCGCAGCTGGCTCGACCAGTGCCCGCCGCTCACCGGCCCCAACTGGACCAGCTCGCTCGAACTGGGCATCCGCCTGATCAACTGGAGCCTGGTCTGGCAGCTGACCGGCGGCGAGTCGGGCAGCCTGTTCGCGGGCGAGGCCGGCCAGAAGCTGCGCGCCGACTGGCTGGCCAGCATCCACGCCCATTGCCGCACCATCGCGCGCCACCTGTCGCGCCATTCGTCGGCCAACAACCACCTGATCGGCGAGCTGGCCGGCCTCTACGTCGGCGCCAGCACCTGGCCGTGCTGGAAGGAGTCGGGCGAGTGGCTGGCGCAGGCGCGCGAGGAGCTGGAGCACGAGGCGGTGGCGCAGTTCTCGCGCGACGGCGTCAACCGCGAACAAGCCTTCGCCTACCACATCTTTTCCAGCGAATTCCTGTTCGTCGCGGGCCTGCTGGGCCAGGCCGCCGCGAGGACCGGCGCGCACCCGTTTTCGCGCAACTACTGGGCTTCGCTGCAGCGTGCGCTGCGCTTCCTGCGCTCGGTGCGCGACGCCGGCGGCAACGTGCCCATGGTCGGCGACGCCGACGACGGCTGCGTGTTCCGCCTCGACGCCTCCGGCCTGGACCGCGCCGCCCAGCTGCTGGCCCTGGGCGACACCGTGTTCGGCGGCCACGCGGCCACCCATCCCGGCGTGCGCTGGCTGCTGCACGCGTTGCCGGGCGGCCGTCCCGACTGCGATCCGCACGAAGTCGACACCGGCTGGGCCTTCCCGGACGGCGGCTATCTCCTGTTCGGCAACCATTTCGGCGAAGAGCGCGAGGTCAAGGGCATGCTCGACTGCGGCCCGCTCGGCTACCTGGGCATCGCCGCCCACGGCCATGCCGATGCGCTGGCGCTGACCCTGTCGGTGGCGGGGGAGGAGTGCCTGGTGGACCCCGGCACCTATTCGTACTGGCAGGAGCAGAAGTGGCGCGACTATTTCCGCGGCACGTCCGCCCACAACACGGTGCGCATCGACGGCCAGGACCAGTCGGTCAGCGGCGGGCGTTTCATGTGGCTGAAAAAAGCCCGCGCCAATATCGAGCGCATGCCCAGCTCGCCCCATGAATTCGAGTTCCGCGGTTCGCACGACGGCTACCAGCGCCTGGCGGACCCGGTGCGCCATGTGCGCAGCGTGCGCTTCGACGGCGCCAGCAACACCCTGGTGGTGCGCGACGAAGTCTCGGCGCGCAAGCAGCACAAGGTCGAGCTGTTCTGGCATTTCGCCCCGGAACTCGACGTACGCCTGTCCAGCCACGGGCTGTCGGTGCGCGGCAAGCGTTTCGTCTTGCAAATGCAGGCCAGCGGCGCCGACCTGCAGCTGGAACTGGTGCGCGGGGCGGAAAATCCGCCCCTGGGCTGGTATTCGCGTACCTACGAAGCGAAGCAGCCGTGCGAGGTATTGCGTGTCACAACCGTATCGTCCGCCGTTCCGGTCGAATGCAGGTTTACAATAACGTTTTTTTAATAACAAATATTTATCAAAGGGAAAGTCCTCATGCAGATTTACCTCGTCGCCGGTGCCCGTCCCAACTTCATGAAGATCGCGCCGATCGTGCGTGCGCTGCAAGCGCAGGACACACTGACGTTCAAGATCATTCACACGGGACAGCACTACGACCGCGAGATGAACGACGTCTTCTTCGAAGAGCTCGGCATTCCGCAGCCGGACGTGTTCATGGCCGCCGGCGGCGGCAGCCATAGCCAGCAGACCGCCAAGATCATGGTCGCTTTCGAAGAACTGTGCGCTGCCGAGCGCCCGGCCGCCGTGCTGGTGGTGGGCGATGTCAACTCGACCCTGGCCTGCTCGATCGTGGCCAAGAAGCTGAACATCCCGGTGGCCCACGTGGAAGCCGGCCTGCGCAGCGGCGACATGACCATGCCGGAAGAAATCAACCGCCTGGTCACCGACAGCATCTCGGACTGGTTCTTCGTCACCGAGCCGGCCGCCCTCGAGCACCTGCGTCGCGAAGGCAAGCCGGACTCCGCCGTGCACTACGTGGGCCATGTGATGGTCGACAACGTGCTCTACCAGGCCGATAAACTGGCCCACACCGACACCTCGGGCTTCGAGACCGCGGCCTTCAAGGCCGCGCGCCAGGCTGCCGGCCAGCGCTACGGCGTGGTGACCCTGCACCGTCCAAGCAACGTCGACAATGCCGAGAACCTGACCCGCATCGCCGGCGCCCTCAAGGAGATCGCGGCCGAGCTGCCGCTGATCTTCCCGGTGCACCCGCGCACCCGCGCCAACATCGAGAAATTCGGCATCGACCTGGGCCCGAACGTGAGCCTGGCCGGCCCGCAGGCCTACATGGCCTTCCTCAACCTGTGGAAGGACGCGGCCGTGGTGCTGACCGACAGCGGCGGCCTGCAGGAAGAAACCACCGCGCTGGGCGTGCCCTGCGTGACCATCCGCGAAAACACCGAACGCCCGGTGACGGTCGACGAAGGTTCCAATGTGCTGGCCGGCACCGATCCAGTCGCCATCGTGCGCGAAGCCCGCAAGGTGCTGCGCGGCGAAGGCAAGCAAGGCCGCCGCCCGCACCTGTGGGACGGCAAGGCGGCCGAGCGCATTGTCGCCATCCTGGCAAAGGAACTTGCATGAATGAACGGGTCGCGGCGGATCTCGCCGCTCATGAACGCATCACGCTGATGGGCTGCCAGGTCGACAACCTGTCGATGGAGGAAACCCTGGGACGCATCGAGGGTTTCATCCAGTCCGGAAAGCCGCACCAGCACGTGGTGGTGAACGTCGACAAGCTGGTCAAGGCCAGCCGCGACCCGGAATTGCGCCGCATTATCAATGAATGCGCGCTCGTCAATGCAGACGGCATGCCGGTGGTGTGGGCTTCGCGCCTGCTCGGCAAGCCGCTCAAGGAACGGGTCGCCGGCGTCGACCTGTTCGAAGCGCTGATGCGGCGCGCCGGCGAGAAGGGCTGGCGCGTGTTCCTGCTGGGCGCGAAAGAGGAAGTGGTCGGCAAGGTGGCCGAGACCTACCAGCGCAAGTACCCGCGCCTGGTGCTGGCCGGCTGGCGCAACGGCTACTGGAAGGGCGAGCACGAGGAAGCCGAGGTGGCGCGCCAGATCCGCGACAGCCGCGCCGACCTCCTGTTCGTGGCGATTTCCTCGCCCAAGAAAGAGCAATTCCTCGGCAAGTACCAGGCCGAGATGAAGATTCCGTTCGCGATGGGCGTGGGCGGCACCTTCGACGTGGCGATCGGCAAGGTCAAGCGGGCCCCGGTGTGGATGCAGAAGTCCGGACTGGAATGGTTCTACCGCTTCCTGCAGGAGCCGCGGCGCATGTTCCGCCGGTACTTCATCGATGACATGGCGTTTGTGTGGTTGTTCATCAAGGAGGCGTCGAGAGGACGGTAGAACTCGCCGGAACCGAAGCGTGAGCTGAGGATGAGGTGGTACTTGGTTGGTGTGTCGACGTCGTTCCGGCGGAGACCGGAATCCAGGTTTGCGTGAGCTGTCGAGACGCCGAGCTTGGGCCCCGGCCTCCACCGGGGTGACGGTTCCGCTGCTAACTGTACTGCATCCGAACAGGGATGAGGCGGTCACGGAAAGCCGCCTGACAGCAAGACGGCGGCCACAGAAGCCGCCGGGACAACAAGAACAATCTGGAAGGCTGGCACCCGCCAGCCATCGTCCACCGGAGCGCCGCCGGACGCGGCCCCGGTTCATCAATCAAGAGAGAGCGAAAGACATGAAGATTCTGGTTACTGGCGGCGTCGGCTACATCGGCTCGCACACCGTCGTCGAACTGCAGAACGCCGGGCACGACGTGGTCGTGGTCGATAACCTGTCCAACGCCCAGGCTTCGGTGCAGGACCGCGTGCAGAAAATCACGGGCAAGGCGTTCGCGTTTGTCGAGGCCGACATCCGCGACCGCGCCGCGATGGAAGCCGCGTTCGCGGCCCACAAGATCGACGCCGTGATCCACTTCGCCGGCCTGAAGGCGGTCGGCGAATCGGTGGCCCAGCCGCTGCGCTACTATGACAACAACGTCTCGGGCAGCGTGGTGCTGTTCGAGACCATGGCCAAGTTCGGCGTCAGGTCGCTGGTGTTCTCCTCGTCGGCCACCGTCTACGGCGACCCGGCCTCGGTGCCGATCCGCGAGGACTTCCCGCTGTCGGCCACCAATCCCTACGGCCGCAGCAAGCTGATGATCGAAGACATCCTGCGCGACCTGTCCAAGGCCGAGCCCGACTGGCGCATCGCGCTGCTGCGCTACTTCAACCCGGTCGGCGCCCACGAGAGCGGCCTGATCGGCGAAGAACCTTCCGGCATCCCGAACAACCTGGTGCCCTACATCGCCCAGGTCGCCAACGGCCAGCGCGACAAGCTCTCGGTCTTCGGCGGCGACTACGACACGCCGGACGGCACCGGCCTGCGCGACTACATCCACGTGGTCGACCTGGCGATCGGCCACGTCAAGACCCTGGACCGCCTGGCCAAGGGCCCGGGCATCGTCACCTACAACCTCGGCACCGGCCGCGGCAACAGCGTGCTGGAAATGATCAAGGCCTTCGAGGCCGCCAGCGGCCGCCCGGTTCCCTACCAGATCGTCGACCGCCGCCCGGGCGACGTGGCCAAATGCTATGCCGACCCGACCCGCGCCCGCGAAGAACTGGGCTGGACGGCGGAACGTGATATCGCTCAAATGTGCGCCGACGTATGGCGCTACCAAACCACAGCCAAATAAACTCAAGGACGGTCTAATGAAAGCCATGATTCTCGCTGCAGGCAAGGGCACGCGCGTACGCCCGCTGACCTATGACCTGCCTAAACCCATGATCCCCCTGCTGGGCAAGCCCGTGATGGCCTACCTGGTCGAACACCTCAAGAAGCACGGCGTGACCGAAATCATGGTCAACGTCAGCTGGCTGCACGACAAGATCGAAGAATACTTCGGCGAAGGCGAGCAGTTCGGGGTCCAGATCGGCTATTCCTTCGAGGGCTATACCAAGGACGACGGCGAAGTCGTGCCGGAGCCGATCGGCTCGGCCGGCGGCATGAAGAAGATCCAGGAATTCGGCGGTTTCTTCGACGACACCACCGTCGTGCTGTGCGGCGACGCGCTGATCGACCTCGACCTCAAGGCGGCCCTGATGGAGCACCGCCGCAAGGGCGCCATGGCCACTGTCATCACCAAGGAAGTGCCTTGGGATAAGGTGTCCTCGTACGGCGTGGTCGTTACCGACGAGCAGGGCCGCATCGTCGAATTCCAGGAAAAGCCGAGCCAGGAGATCGCCAAGTCGAACTTCATCTCGACCGGCATCTACATCTTCGAGCCGGAAGTGATCGACCTGATCCCATCGGGCGTCGAATTCGACATCGGCTCCCAGCTGTTCCCGCTGCTGGCCGAGCGCGGCCTGCCGTTCTACGCCCAGGGCCGCCCCTTCAACTGGCTCGATATCGGCACCATGAGCGACTACTGGGAAGTGCTGCAGACCGTCCTGACCGGCGAGGTCAACCACATGGACGTGCCGGGCATCCAGATCAAGCCGGGCGTGTGGGTGGGCCTGAACACCAGCATCAACTGGGAAGGCACCACCATCGAGGGCCCGGTCTACATCGGCTCGGGTGTCAAGGTCGAGGCCGGCGCACGCATCGTCGGGCCGACCTGGATCGGCCACGGCAGCCATATCTGCGAAGGAGCCGACATCGTGCGCAGTGTGTTGTTCGAATACACACGGGTATTGCATGATGTGACCTTGCATGAAATGATCGTCTTCAAGGATTACAGCGTCGACCGCCAGGGCGAAATGAAGCACGCGTCCGAATACTCCTCCGAGGAATGGCTGAACGCGCGCGACCGCCGCCGCTCGCGCCGCAAGGACTTCGCCGGTAACAACAATAACGAGTTTGAGAAAGTAAGCGCATGAAAATCTACCCAGTCATCCTCTCCGGCGGCGCCGGCACCCGTCTGTGGCCGCTCTCGCGCGCCGTGCTGCCCAAGCAGCTGCTGCCGCTGGTGGCCGACAAGACCATGCTGCAGGAGACCGCCTTACGCGTGGCCAACTGGCCGGGAGTGATGGCGCCCCTGGTGGTCTGCGGCAACGATCACCGCTTCATGGTGGCCGAGCAGATGCGCGAGATCGGCATCACGCCGCTCGGCATCCTGCTCGAACCGGTCGGCCGCAACACCGCCCCGGCGGTGGCCGCGGCGGCCCACCACCTGAAGGCGATCGACCCGGAAGCCATCATGCTGGTGCTGCCGGCCGATCACGTGATCGAGAACAACGCCGCCTTCCGCGAGGCCGTCGAGCGCGCCATCACCCTGGTGGGGCAGGGTGCGCTGGCCACCTTCGGCATCGTGCCGAAGACGCCGGAGACGGGCTACGGCTACATCCGCCGCGGCGAGCAGGTCGCCAACTGCGGCGAGTGCTTCAAGGTGGCGCGCTTCGTCGAGAAGCCGGACCTGGAAACGGCCCGGGGCTTCCTGGCCGAGGGCGGCTACTACTGGAACAGCGGCATGTTCATGTTCCAGGCCGACCGCTACCTGGCCGAGCTGCAGCAGCATGCGCCGGCGATCGCGGCCTCTGCCTCCCAGGCCATGAAATCGGCCTACCGCGACCTGGACTTCTGCCGCCTGGACGAGACGAGCTTTTCCGCCTGCCCGTCGGATTCGATCGACTACGCGGTGATGGAACACACCCGCGACGCCGCCGTGGTGCCGGCCGACATCGGCTGGAACGACGTCGGCTCGTGGTCGGCGCTGTGGGAAGTTCAGGCCAAGGACGGCCAGGGTAACGCCCAGCGCGGCGACGTCTACCTGGACGGGGTCAAGAACTCGCTGGTGCGCGCCGAAAGCCGCATCGTGGCCGTGGTCGGCGTCGAGGACCTGGTCGTGGTCGAGACCCAGGATGCGGTGCTGGTCGCGCACAAGGACCAGGTGCAGCGCGTCAAGCAGGTGGTCGACCACCTCAAGTCCAAGGCGCGCACCGAGCACCTGCACCATACGCGCGTGTACCGGCCCTGGGGCCACTACGAGGGCATCGATGCGGGCGACCGCTTCCAGGTCAAGCGCATCACGGTCAAGCCGGGCGAGAAGCTCTCGCTGCAGATGCACCACCACCGCGCCGAGCACTGGGTCGTGGTGTCGGGCACCGCGCGCGTGACCTGCGGCGACAAGGTCAGCCTGTTGTCCGAGAACGAGTCGACCTACATCCCGATCGGCATGAACCACCGCCTGGAAAACCCGGGCAAGCTGCCCCTGCACATCATCGAAGTGCAGTCCGGCAGCTACCTCGGCGAGGACGATATCGTCCGCTTCGAAGATATCTACAAGCGCTCCTAAGCCGAGCGGCAGGGCGGGAGCAGAGCGGGCGCACTTCGGTTCCGGAGCGCGCCCGCGCCCGTTTTTGCCCAAACGAAGCGTGCGGACGCGCGTCCGGCGTGCGCATACAATGAACCGACGAGAATCCCGAGCGAGGTTCATCATGAAGAAGATCGTTGCGACGGGCGCGCTGGCCGCGGCCCTTGCAGGCTGGACATTCCCGGCTCAGGCGCAGACCCCCTCCCTGCTGGATCCTGTCCTGCACGGCCAGCTCGAGCGCTGGCTCGGCTACGGGGAACTACAACTGGACAACATCTATACCCGCCAGGTCGGGCACTTCGCGACCGACTTCCATGCGGCGGCCGACGGCAAGGGCGATACCTTCACCCTGATGCGGGTGAGCGACGACCAGGGCGGCAGCTGGCTGGTCGGCGGCTACAACCCGGTCAGCTGGTCGACGACCGACGGCTGGCACGTGGCGGCGAGCCAGTGGGAGCGCACCGCCTTCATCTTCAACTACACCGACCCCGTCGTGCTGCGGCCGGTGCCGGTCACCCACACCCTGCCGAGCCAGGGCTCGAAGCTCACCTACAACTGGCCCGACCATGGGCCCACCTTCGGCCAGGGGCCGGACCTGTTCGTCAGCGAGGATCTGGGCACGACGCTGTCCTGGCAGCTCACCTACGGCGACCCGGCCTTCCAGGGACGCAGCATCATCGACGGCACCTACGATGGCCAGCTGCGGCGCATCGATGCGCTCGAGGTCTATTCGGTGGCGGTGATTCCCGAGCCCCAGACCTGGGCCATGCTGGTGGGCGGCCTCGGCGTGCTGGGCTGGGCGGCGCGCCGCCGCAAGACGCGCGAAGGCGCGGCCGCGCGCTGAGCGCGCAGCCGGCCGCACGGTCGGACGCGCAGTCATCCGCGCAGTCATCCG
>CBIHLT010000129.1:0-15093 GCA_966210615.1 uncultured Massilia sp. | reverse complement strand
GCGGGGATGACGTTGGTGAGAGGTCTTGCGGAAGAGGCGGTAGCGGCTTCTGCCTAGCCGATGGCCTGCTCGGGCATGCCTTGCAGCGCGGCCTGCTTCTGCTCCGCCGTCACCTTCCTCCGCTTCCACCACAGCACCAGGCCGCTCCACAGCACCCAGATGCTCAGCACATCCAGCCCCAGCCACAGCAGCTTGAGCGCCATCCCGCCGTAATCCCCGAAGTGCAGCGGCTGCGACAGCATCAGGGTCGACACGTACCACGGCATCTCGCCCGTCGTCACCACCGCGCCGGTGCGCGCATCGACCATCACGATCGACAGCAGCTTGGAGGTCAGCGGCGTGCTCCCCTGCATGAAGGCCATGAAGTGCTGCGGCGTGGCGAAATCGTTGCCCGGATAGGCCATGAAGCTCAGCGTCTTCCCCGGCGCCGCTTCCAGCGCCGCCTTCACCGCCGCATCGGCGGACAGCTTGCCCGACACCGCAGGCTGCCCGCGGAACGGCTCCGCCAGCGCCTTCAGCTCGCTCGCCTGCCAGGCCGCGAAGATCGGCTGGTTGAGCGCATTGATGGTCCCGGTCACGCCCACCACCAGCAGCCACACCAGGGTCACCATGCCCAGCAGGTTATGCTGGTCGAGCCACTTGAGCCGCGTGGCGCGGTCGCGCCGGATGCTGCCGAAGCGCAGCTTCTTCATGTACGGCCCGTACACATAGATGCCCGACACGATGGACGCCGCCAGCAGCAGCCCCATCAGGCCCAGGAACAGGGTTCCGCCGATGCCCATGTACATGTCGACATGCAGGCGCAGCATCACGTCCATGAAGCCCTGGCCCAGCGGGTATTCACTGAGGAACTCGCCGGTGCGCGCGTCGTAGGTGTAGAAGGCCGTCAGGCCGGGCGAATCGATGCGGTCCGCCATGCGCACATAGAGCAGCTCCGGCTCGTCCGCCTCGGCCACCAGGAACTGCGGCACATCCTGCGGCCGTCGGGCCTGGGCATCGGCCACGATGGCGTCGATGCTGGCGCGGCCCGTATGACCGGTGGCCAGCTGCGGCGCATCCGCGCTGGTGCCCAGCAGGTGGCTGATCTCGTGCGAGAAGATCAGCGGCAGCCCCGTCACGCACAGCATCAGCAGGAACAGGGTCGAGACCAGGCTGGTCCATTTGTGCACGGTATACCAGGCGCGGAAGCTCATGCGGTGCTCCCGGTCAGAACGCGGCGTGCAGGGTCAGCTCGACGCTGCGCTCCGCACCCATCCAGCAGTTCTGGGTGCTGTGGCAGGCGCCGACGTAGCGCTTGTCGCCCAGGTTGCTGGCGGTAAGGCCCAGGCGCCAGGTCTTGTTGAGCCGATACATCGCAGCCGCATCGAACACGGTGTACGAGGGCACGACGCCGGTGTTCAGGGCATCCATCTGGCTCTCGCCCACGTAGCGCACGCCCGTGCTCAGGTCGAGCGCGTCGATTGGCTGGTAGTTCAGCCACAGCGAGGCCTGTTTGTCGGCTACCCACACCGGGCGCTTGCCGACCAGCGAGGTATCGGACTTGTTCTCGGTGACCTCCATGTCGAGGCGGGTCAGGCCCAGGGTGAAGTCCAGGCGGTCGCCCAGGGCCTGGTTCCACGAGACCTCGACGCCGGTGGAGCGTACTTCGCCGTTCTGGGTGTACTGCATGAAGTCGGGCGTGTTGACGACCACGTTCTGCTTGCGGATCTCGAAGCCGGCCGCGGTGAACTGGGTGCGGCCATCCTGCGAGCGGTACTTGACGCCGCCCTCGATCTGCTTGGCCGTGGTCGGCTTGAAGGCCGTGCCGGTCACCGAGTCGACGCCGGATGCCGGCTCGAAGGAGGTCGAGTAGTTGAGGTAGGGCGCCCAGCCATTCCCGATCTGGACGATCGCGGCGATGCGGCCGCTGGTGCGTTCCTGGGCGATCGAGGTCGTGCCGCCCGATGGAAAGCCGTCGTAGGTCGACTGCCTGGCGTCCTCGCTGCGGTAGCGGTCGCGGCGCAGGCCGGCCAGCAGGGTCAGCGGGCCGAGCCTGGCCTCGTCCTGCAGGTAGAAGCCGAGCTGCGACTGGCGGATGCCATGGCGCTCGGTGTAGAAGCCGAAGGGCAGGGCGGCCACGTCGAACAAATGGTGGTTCGGGCTGCCCAGGTCGATGGACGGCGTATTCGTGCCCAGCGTGTCGCCGTAGCGCACGCTGGTGCGCAGCTTCTGGTAGTCGGCGCCGGCCAGCACGCGGTGGCTCCAGGACCCGCTGCTGAAGCGGAAGGCGAACTGGTTGTCGACCACGTAGCCGTGCATGGCCTCGTCGGTGAAATAGGCCGAGCGCAGCAGGGTGCGCTTGTCGGCCAGCAGGCCGTTGTTGTAGGTGTTGCGCTGGAAGCCGTCGGCCTTGGTGTAGCGGAAGTTCTGCAGGAAGCTCACCGTGTCGTTGAAGGCGTGTTCGAACTTCCAGCCGGACAGCAGGGTCTTGCGCTCCATGCCCGACCAGCCGGCGTCGCCGGCGAAGGCGTCGGCATCCAGCCGGCCGTAGGGCGCATCGCGCAGGGCGCCGGTGGCCGGCAGCGGCGTCGACGGAATCAGGGCCGGATCGTCCTGGTAGTACAGGTTGAGGTTGAGGCGCGTCGAGGGGCTGATGCGCCAGGTGAGGGAAGGCGCGAACAGGCGGCGTTCTTCCCGCGTCGTCGCCTGCTGGCCGTCGCGCTCGCGCGCCAGCGCGATCACGCGGTAGTCGATGTCTTTCGACAGCGTGCCCGTGCTGTCCAGCGCCAGCTCGCGCAAGGCATTGGTGCCGATGCGGGCGCGCAGCTGGGTCTCCTGCTTCGAGCGCGGCTGCTTGGCGGTCTGGTTGACCATGCCGCCCGGCGGGGCCGAGCCGTACAGCACCGACACCGGTCCCTTCAGCACTTCCACGCTCTCAGTGGCGAAGGCGTCCACCTGCGGCACCAGGTTCCACAAGCCGTCGTACTGCAGCGGCAGGCCGTCGTAGTAGTTGCGGTAGCTCTCGAAGCCGCGGATCGTGTACTGGTCGAAGATCGTCACGGTCGAACGGCTCTCGGGCGTCACGCCCGGCACGTAGCGCAGGGCTTCATTGACGCTGTCGGCCTGGCGCGCGCTGAGCAGCTCGTTGTCGTAGACCTCGTAGCTCATCGGCGCTTCCAGGGGCTTGAGATCCGACTTGGTGCCGGTGGTGCGGTAGCCGGTGGCGCTGACGATCACCTGGGCGGTGTCGGCAGGCAGCGTCTGCGCATGCGCGGGAAGGAGGGCGGACAGGACGAGCAGGCTGGCGGCGTGGCGCTTCGGAATGGCGGGAGCAGGCATGGAAGTTTGTTTTAATGCAAATCGTAATGATAATAATTATCATTTGCGTTTTCATGTATGTCAACCATTGGTGTGCCGGCTCGACCTCATGGAGGACTTATCAAAATTGCTTGACAATAACTTTTGGTGATCCTAAAGTGATATCACTTTGATGTTGTCCGCTAAAGAGGAGTCCCAGCATGAATTCAGTACAAGCCCGCCGTGAAATGGCATTTTCGTCCGCAAATGGCTACCTGGTAGCTGCTGTCGGGATTGTGTTGGCGCTCGGAGCCGTGTACTCCTTTACGACAGCGGTCGATGCGAACGGCCCTGTCTTCCTGCTGGGGAGTCTGTTGATGGGACTGGGCGCGGCATTGTGCTTCACGGGCCTGTTCATGCTCCAGCCAAACGAAAGCGCGATCCTGACCCTGTTCGGCAAGTACATCGGCACCGACCGCAGCGAAGGCCTGCGCTGGGCGTTTCCCTTCTACGTGAAACGCCGGCTTTCCCTGCGCGCCCGCAATTTCAATGCCCCCACGCTCAAGGTGAACGACAAGCGCGGCAACCCGGTCGAGATCAGCGCTGCCGTCGTCTGGCGCGTCCGCGACACCGCCCAGGCCGTCTTCGAAGTCGATGATTTCGAGCGCTATGTCGCGATCCAGGCGGAAGCCGCGTTGCGCCACCTGGCCGCGCAATACGCCTACGACGAAGGCGAAGACTTGTCCGAAGGCGAGACCACGCTGCGCTCGGGCATGGACGCGGTCGCCGACGCGCTCAAATGCGAGCTGCAGGCGCGGTTCGAGGCGGCGGGTGTGGAGGTGCTGGACGCAAAGCTCACGCACTTGGCGTATGCTGCCGAAATCGCCCAGGTCATGTTGCGGCGCCAGCAGGCCGAAGCGATCATCAGCGCCCGCGCCAAGATCGTGCATGGCGCCGTGAGCATGGTGGAAGCGGCGCTGAGGGGCTTGTCCGAGCGCGGCATCGTCGAGCTTGACGACGAGCGCAAGGCGGCCATGGTCAGCAACCTGCTCGTGGTGCTGTGCTCGGACAAGGAGACCCAGCCGATCGTCAACACGGGCACCCTGTATAACTAGTCGCCGACGAGCATGGCAAGTCCAGGTAAAAAAGCGTTCCCGCTACGGATCGACCCCGCACTGTGGGAAGAGCTGCAGCGTCTCGCCGCGCGTGACTTGCGCAGCGTGAACGCCGAGATCGAATTCCTGTTGCGGGAAGCCCTGGCCCGGCGCGGCGTGAAGTACGTCGGCGCCAAAGGCAGGGACGCGGGCGCGGAGGACGAGTAGCCGGCATCCGCGCCGCGCCTGTCAGCGCTTGCCCGTCACCGGCTTGACCTTGGCCGCCGCTTCGAGCGCCCGTGCGCGGGCGCTGTCGATGTCGCCCGCAGTGGCCAGCGCCACGCCCATGCGGCGGCGCGCGAAGGATTCCGGCTTGCCGAACAGGCGGATGTCGGCGCCCGGCACGCGCAGCGCCTCGGCCACGCCTTCGAAGCCGATGCCGGCTTCCTCGAGCTGGCCATAGATGACGGCGGACGCGCCCGGCGCGCGCAGCGAGGTGTCGACCGGCAGGCCGAGCACGGCCTTCGCGTGCAGCTCGAACTCGCTCTGCACCTGGCTGGCCATGGTGACCATGCCGGTGTCGTGCGGGCGCGGGCTCACTTCCGAGAACCACACCATGTCGCCCTTGACGAACAGCTCGACGCCGAACACGCCCAGGCCGCCCAGGTTGGCGGTGACCTTGGCCGCGATGTCGCGCGCGCGTTCCAGCGCCAGCGGCTGCATCGGGTGCGGCTGCCAGGATTCCACATAGTCGCCGTGCACCTGCTTGTGGCCGATCGGCTCGCAGAAGCCGGTCTCTACCCGCCCGTCGGCGCCGAGCGAGCGCACGGTGAGCAGGGTGATTTCGTAGTCGAAGTCGATGAAGCCTTCCGCGATCACGCGGCCGGCGTCGACCCGTCCGCCGCTGGCGGCGTAGTCCCAGGCGGCCTTGACCTCGCCGCCGGAGTCGAGCTTGGACTGGCCCTTGCCCGACGAGGACATCACGGGCTTGACCACGCAGGGGAAGCCGACGGCGGCGCAGGCCTGTTCCAGTTCTTCCAGGCTGCTGGCGAAACGGTAGGGCGAGGTCGGCAGGCCGAGGTCTTCGGCGGCGAGGCGGCGGATGCCTTCGCGGTTCATGGTCAGCTGGGCCGCGCGCGCGGTCGGGATGCAGGTGATCGCGCCGGCGGCTTCCAGCTCGGCCAGCTTGTCGGTGGCGATGGCTTCGATTTCCGGCACCACCAGGTCGGGGGCTTCCCGCGCGATCAGGGCGGCGAGGGCGTCGCCGTCGGTCATGTCGATCACGTGGGCGCGGTGCGCCACCTGGTGGCCGGGTGCGTTGGGGTAGCGGTCGACGGCGATCACCTCCACGCCGAGGCGCTGCAGCGCGATGATCACCTCCTTGCCGAGTTCGCCGGAGCCGAGCAGCATCACTTTGGTGGCGGAAGGGGAGAGCGGGGTGCCGAGAGTGCGGGGAGTCGTGGTCATGTTTGTCTTGGGATGAAGGCGGGCTGGCACGCACGGCCAGAACGGGTGCGACTATAGCAAAGGGGCACCGGGCGTGCAGACGGCGCACTATTTATGCCCGGCACTGGTCAAACCGGAATCGACCCGTTATAATGCGGCCTCTTTTCCCTGATAGCTCAGTCGGTAGAGCGACGGACTGTTAATCCGCAGGTCCCTGGTTCGAGTCCAGGTCGGGGAGCCAGAATTCGGAGGGCCGCATGTGAATGCGGCCCTTTTTGTTTGGCGGCGCCGCCTTCGTCAGCAGCCGCACTGGGCCGCAGCCTCCATCCGCCCCGGTTCCATGCCGGTGGCCAGCGGATGGCCGTCGCGCTTCCAGAAGTCCAGGCCGCCCAGCAGCTCCTTCACCCTGAAACCCAGCCTCGCCAGTTTCCACGCGCCCTTGGTCGAGCCGTTGCAGCCGATGCCGTCGCAGTAGACGACATAGGTCTTGCCACGCTCCAGCGAGGCGGTCGTGTGCTCGTCCATGGTCCGGTGCGGAAAGCTCAGCGCGCCCGGAATGTGGCCGGCCGCGTACAGCGCCGGGCTGCGGGTGTCGATCACCACGATGGCGTCGATCCCGTTGACGAGGTCCTCGGCCAGGTCGGCGGAGTCGGTGTGATAGGCCAGCTTGGCCTGCATGAAGGCGGCGCTCTGTTCGGGTTCCGGGGCGGGGAATTGCAGCACCAGCGATTGCGTGGACATCGGCTTGGCTCCTGTGTTGGCGATGTCCTCATTCTAGGGGAAGCATGGCATTATCATGGATGCCAATTTTCAGCCATCGATAAGACCAATGCCGGATTCCCCGACCGCTCCCGCCCTCTGGCTCGGCCTCTTCCAGCGTGAGGACCAGCCCGGCCTGCCGCTGCGCGAACGCGTCTGCGCCGCCTTGCGCGGCGCGATCCGGCGCGGCGAGCTGGGGCAGGGTGCGCGCCTGCCGTCCACGCGCATGCTGGCGGCCGACCTGGCGATCTCGCGCGTGACGGCGGAAGCCGCCTACGCCCAGCTGGAAGCCGAAGGCTACCTGACGCGCCGCGTCGGTCACGGCACCGTCGTGTCCATCGCGTCCCCCGGCTGGCAGGCGCCGCAGCCGCAGGCGCCGGCAGAAGCGGCCCTGTCGCGCCGCGGCGCGGCCATCGTGGCCACCGGCGGCTGCCAGGATCCGCCCGTCGCGCGCGCCTTCTGCGCCGGCAGTCCCGACCTGCGCGCCTTCCCGATCGAAGCCTGGCGCCAGATCACCGCGCGCCAGCTGCGCAGGCATGGCGCCGCGCTGATGGGCTACGGCGATCCGCAGGGCCATGCGCCGCTGCGCGAGGCCATCGCCGGCTACCTGGCGCAAGCGCGCGGCGTGCGCTGCGACCGCGACCAGGTGGTGGTGCTCACCAGCTCGCAGCAGGCATTGCAGCTGCTGGCCATGCTGCTGCTCGACCCGGGCGACACCGTGCATATCGAGGAACCGGGCTACATCGGCGCACGCAACGCCTTCGCCAGCGCGGGCGCGCGGCTGGCGCCCGTACCCGTGGACGCCGAGGGCATGATCCCGCCTGACCAGCCCGCGCGCCTGACCTACCTGACGCCCTCGCACCAGTACCCGACCGGCGTCACGCTCAGCCTCGCGCGCCGGCTGGCGCTGCTGGAGGCGGCCCGGCGCGGCGGCGGCTGGATCGTCGAGGACGACTACGACAGCGAATTCCGCTACGACGCCCGTCCGCTGCCGGCCATGCAGGGCCTGGACCGGCACGGCCGCGTGATCTACCTGGGGACTTTCTCCAAGGTGCTGTTCCCCTCGCTGCGCCTGGCCTATGCCGTGCTGCCGCCCGCGCTGGTGGAACCGGTGGTGAAGGCGCGCACCGTCATGGACGGCCACAGCGCCCAGCTGGCGCAGGCGGTGACGGCCGAGTTCATCGCCCACGGCCACTTCGCGCGCCACCTGCGCCAGATGCGGCTGCTGTATGCGAGCCGGCGCGCGCTGCTCCTGGATCGGCTGGAGGCGGCGCGGCTGGACTGGCTCAGGCTCCAGCCGCAGCTGAGCGGCGGCGGCCTGCAGCTGGCCGTCCACCTGCCGCCGGGCCAGGAAGCCACGCTGACGCGCCGGGCCGCCGCGCGCGGCGTCGCCACGCCTTCGCTGTCCGCGCTGTACATGGGGAACACGAGGCAGGACGGCTGGCTGCTCGGCTTCGCGGCCCTGCAGAACGAAGACATCATCGATGCCGTCGCGCGCCTCATGAGCTGACCGGACGCAGGCGTTAGCCCGCGGCCCGGCCTTGCGCCTGGGAGCGCAGCCAGGCCTGGGCGGCTTCGACCTGCGGCGCCGGCGCTTGTCCCGCGCTGCGCACCAGGTGATAGGTATGGCCGGGAATGGCCGGCCCGAATGGCTGGACCAGGCGTCCCGCCGCCAGGTCCTCGGCCAGCAGGTCCAGGCTGAGCAGCCCGACCCCCTGGCCCGCCAGGGCCGCCTGGATGGCATGTCCCTCGTCCGAAAACCGCAGCTGCCCGCGCGGCGCCGGCCATGGCAGGCCCGCGGCGGCAAACCAGTTCTTCCAGGTCGGATTGAGCGGATGCGGGCGGCTCCACTTGAAGTCGATCAGCGGGAACGCCGCCAGGTCCGCCGGCTTGCTCACCCCGAGCGCGGGACTGGCCACCGGGGCGAAGCGGTCGGCGAACAGCGGCTCCGACACCATGCCGGGATAAGGACCGCGGCCGTAGCGGATCGCGAGGTCGGCCAGTTCGCCGCCCAGCTCCACGGCCTGGTCCGAGGCGTGCAGTTCCAGGTCGATATCCGGGTGCAGGCGGCGAAAGTCGGCGACCCGCGGCGCCAGCCAGCGGGCCATGAAGGCGTTGGTCGCCGAGATCCTCACCTGGCGCCGCGCCTTGTGCGCGGCCAGTCCCTGGAACACTGCCTCGAAGGCGTTGAATCCGTCGCGCAGCACAGGGTAGAGCGCCGCGCCGGCGTCGGTCAGCACGACCTTGCGCACCTGCCGCTCGAACAGGCCCAGGCCGGTGTACTCCTCCAGGAAGCGGATCTGGTGGCTGATCGCGGTGGGCGTCACCGCCAGTTCGTTGGCGGCGAGCTTGAAGCTGCCGTGCCGGGCGGCGGCCTCGAAAGCGCGCAATGCCGAAAGGGGAGGAAGTCGCCGCATCGGTCTACAGGTGAAATAAACTCATCTTATGCCTGACAAACAAGCGTTTGTCAACGCAAGGGCGGCCGCCTATCTTGCTCCTGCCGGCCCGCGGGGCCGGTTCCCAGCATGCTTTACCAAGGAGGCCATCGTGCTCGAACGCATCATCACTCAACCGGACAACTACGCGCCCTTCCTGCTGTCCCAGGGCATCCGCTTCGGCAACCTGCTCTTCATTTCCGGCCAGGCCGGCGCGGGCGACGACGGCAGGATCGTCGAAGGGGGCTTTCGCGCCCAGGGCGAACAGGCGTTCGCCAACCTGCGCCGCGCCCTCGAGGCAGGCGGCTCGAGCCTGGAGGACGTCATCAAGGTCACGATCTTCGTGACCGACATGGGCAATTTCGAGGAGGTCGTCGCGCTGCGGCGCCGGTTCTTCTCGGCGCCTTACCCGGCCGACACCATTGCCGAGATCAAGGCCTTGTACGATCCCAAGGCCATGATCGAGATCGAAGCCATCGCCGCCGTCCGCGACGGCGCGGAGAGCTGAGATGGGCCCTGTCAATGCGGGCGGCGACGCGCCGCGCCAGCGCCTGTTCGATCCCATCGCCATCGGATCCATGCAGCTGCCCAACCGGCTGGCGGTGGCGCCGATGACGCGCGTCAGCGCCACGGAGGAGGGCCGCGCCACGGCGCAGATGCAGGACTACTACCGCTCCTTCGCCGAGGGCGGCTTCGGCCTGGTGATCACCGAAGGCATCTATACCGACAAGGCCTGGTCGCAAGGCTATCTGCGCCAGCCGGGATTGTCGGACAGCGCCCAATGCGATGCGTGGCGGCCCATCGTCCGCGATGTGCATGCAAGCGGCGCGCGCGTGGTGGCGCAGCTGATGCATGCGGGCGCGCTGTCGCAGGGGAATCCCCATCGCAGCGGCACGCGCGGCCCATCGGCCGTGCGTCCCAAGGGAGAACAGATGGCGTTCTACCGCGGCGCCGGGCCGTATGCGCTGCCGCAGGCCATGAGCGGCGGCGAGATCGCCGAGGCCATACGCGGCTTCGCCGACGCCGCGCTGCGGGCGCGCGACGCCGGCTTCGACGGCGTCGAGATCCATGCGGCGAACGGTTACCTGCTCGACCAGTTCCTGAGCGAAGCGAGCAACCTGCGCGAGGACCGCTACGGCGGCAGGCTGGAACGCCGCCTGCTCCTGGCGATCGAGGTCGTGGAAGCGGTGCGCGCGGAGGTCGGCCGCGATTTCACGGTCGGCGTGCGCCTTTCCCAGGGCAAGGTCAACGACTTCGGCTTCAAGTGGAGCGGGGCGCGGGACGATGCGGCGCACATCTTCGGGACGCTGGGCAAGCTGCCGCTCGATTACCTCCACACCACCGAGTTCGAGGCGTGGAAAGCGGCCTTCGGCACCGGCCCGAGCCTCGCCGCATTGGCGCGCGAGCATGGCGGCCTGCCGCTGATCGCCAACGGTTCGCTGCACGACCCCGCACGCGCGTCCGCCATGCTGGGCAGTGGCGACGCCGACGTGGTCGCGCTGGGGCGCGGCGCGCTCACCCATGCCGACTGGCCGCGGCGCGTGCGCCATGGCGAACCGGTCGGGGAGTTCGAGCGCGCCATCCTGTCGCCGCTCGCAGACCTCGACAACGCCCGCCGCGTCCGGGACGAACGCAGCCTGGCCTCAGGCTGATTGCAAGGCCTGCTGTTCGACGATCCGCCCGATCTTCTCATGCAGTCCCGGCACCCGGTCGGCGGCGATGCATAGCTCGCCTTGCAGCAGCACCATGATCTCGCCCACGCTGCCGAGCTGCCTCACCACCGGCTCGGCGTCGATGCCGTAGAAGCTGTAGCGGGTGTTGTGCAGCACATGCCTGCCGCGCGCGGTGGTGCGCACCGCGATCAGGTCGCGCGTGAAGTGGGAGTTGGGATGGGTGGACACGTACCAGTTGCCCATCTCGAAGTCCACCATGTAGGCGGGCGTCATTTCGAAGATGTAGAGCGGCGCCCATTCGCCCGCCTGCTCGGTCTCGAGCCTGTAGCCGGCCGCATCCTCCATCAGGCGGTAGCGGCCGTGCGGCGTGTCTTGCGCCAGGTCCGGCGCCAGGCGCAGGGGCGCGGTCGGGGTGGCCTTGCCGAATCCGGTGTCGGCGATCCAGGTTTCGCCTTCCGCCTCGACCAGCACCACCAGGTGGGTGCGCGGCGTGGCCACCTCCGGCGCGACGTTCGCGCGCACGCGCGCCAGCAGGGGGCGGGTCTCGAAGCCCAGGCTGTCGAGCGCATGGCGGAACATCAGGTTGTGCTCGAAGCAGTAGCCGCCGCGCTGCTGCGTGAATTTGTCCAGCAGCGAAGGGAGGTCCAGCTTGACCGGCAGGCCGGAGAGCGGCGTCAGGTTCTCGAAGGGGAGGGTATGGGTGTGGCGGCGCTGCAGCTCCCTGAGGGCGGCGATGCTGGGCTTGCCCTGGTGGCGGTAGCCGATCAGGTCGAAATAGCGGGACAGTTCACTCACGGGCATC
The DNA here is from genome assembly GCA_966210615.1 of uncultured Massilia sp. Classification (GTDB taxonomy): domain Bacteria; phylum Pseudomonadota; class Gammaproteobacteria; order Burkholderiales; family Burkholderiaceae_D; genus Telluria. The sequence continues at coordinate 3,608 of CBIHLT010000129.1, read as the reverse complement.
TCCTTGCAATGTGGTTCGACATGAGCGGCAGTGTAGAACCTCAAGCTAAGTTGAGGTCAACCCCTTCATGCATGTTTATTGCTGCACTTCGAAACGGAACTGGCCAGGGGGCAGCATGAAGGGCGGCGCGGGCTTGCCGGGCGCCAGCAGCAGGGCGTCGACGGGCACGGCATCCTCGCCGTGCTCGCGGTCGACAGCGAGCACCAGGCGTTCGCCGCCCTGGGGCAGCAGCGCCTTCGGCACACTGGTGGGCGTCCGGGCAGCGAGTACGGACAGCCAGGCGGGCCGGCCCTCGCGCAGCCCGTAGTCCGGGTGCAGGATATGCATGTCGACGAAACCGTCCAGGCCACGCGGGGCAGCGCTGGCGCCATCCGCCTGGCGCAGCGCCATGGGCGCGGCCGGCGCGAGCCGGTCCAGCAGCGTGCGGTAGAGCGGATCTTCCGCCGCCCGCGTGCTGCGCGCGTAGAACGCGAGCTGGTCCACGTGCAGGGTGGCATCGGCGCCGACCAGCTCGCGCAGGTGCGCGCCCATCGGCTTGATGTCGCCGACCTGGCGCTTGCCGAGGTGGTGGTGGCCGACGTGGATCAGGACCTTCGCATCCGGATCCCGGGCGAAGATCCGGTCGTGGATGTTGCGTGCCTGGCTGCGCTCCCTGAACGCGATGCGCTCGCGCGGGCTCATCGCCGGGTCTTCCTCCTCGATGTCGTAGCCGACCAGGGTGAAGCCGCTGCTTTGCAGGCTGCGGACCAGGCCTGCGAACACCGGGTCGCGGGTGTAGTAGCCGTCGCGCCAGCTCAGGTAGCGGCCGTTCGACAGGACCGGCGCGTTGAAGGCCTCGGCCGCGAAATAGCGGTAGCCGATCTTGCGCAGTGCGAGCGCCAGCTTCTGGGTGAATGCGCGGTGCATGGCGACCGTGTGGTCCTCGTTGATCAGGACCGCGCGCTTGCTCCTGGCCGCGGCGACGATCATGCGGATCGCATCGTCGGCCTGCACGCTGTCCAGGGCGCGGCGGTCCGCGTCCGACGGTGCAGGCGCACCGGCAGGGCGCATGCGCTTGCGGTCCATGGTGGCCAGGGCGCCGGCGGTATCGCCCGCGAAGATCTGCGCATTGGCCAGGTCGGCCAGGGCGCCGGCGTCGGCGGACCGCGCATCGGCGGCGGCCCGCGCTTCATGCAAGGCATCGAGCTGCGCGAGCGGGGGCGCCGCGCCGGCGGCGCCGGCCACGGACAGGATGGCGATCGTGAGCAGTGCGCGCAGCCTCATCTGGGACAGTCCGGGAATGGTCGTGTCCCAGTGTAGCGTTTCAAGCTGGCGCCAACAAGGCTCAGCGCAGCTGCTGGATGCGCAGCATGTTCCCGGCCGGATCGCGCACCGCGCAGTCGCGCACGCCATACGGCTGCTCGGTCGGTTCCTGGACGATGTCGGCCTCGCGCGCCTGCAGGCGCTGGAAGACGCCGTCCAGGTCGCGGGTGGCGAACAGCAGCATCGCGTAGGTGCCCTTGGCCATCATCTCGGCGATGGTGCGGCGCTCCTCGTCGGTGACGCCGGGCGCGACGCCCGCGGGCGAGAGCACGATCGAGGTGCCGGGCTGGTTGACGGGGCCGACCGTGATCCAGCGCATTGGGCCGTAGGCCACGTCCTTGCGGACTTCGAAGCCGAGGACGTCGCGGTAGAAGGCCAGGGATTCCTCCGCGTCCTGGTGCGGCAGGAAGGTCGAGTGGATGCTGATGTCCATGTGTTTGCCTCTCTTTCAGGTGATGGGAGCGCCAGCTTAGCGGGACGCGTCCGGCGGCGCTTCTCGATTCCTGATCGGTCGCGTCACCTGTTTCGCGACACAGGGCGGAATGCCGTCGGTGGCCTGGGCGGCGCGGGACCGGTAGACGCTGGGCGGCACGCCAACCAGCTCCGTGAAGCGGGTGCTGAAGGTGCCCAGCGAGGAGCAGCCGACCTCGAAGCAGACCTCGGTCACGCTCATGCCGCCACGCCGCAGCAGGGCCATGGCGCGCTCGATGCGCCGGGTCATCAGGTAAGAATAAGGCGATTCGCCATAGGCCAGCCTGAACTGGCGGCTGAGGTGGCCGGCCGACATGTGGACGCCGCGCGCCAGCTCCTCGACCTTGAGCGGCTGCATGTAGTCGCGGTCGATGCGGTCGCGCACGCGCCGCAGGCGCGCCAGGTCGCGCAGGCGCTGGGCGAAGGCGGGATCCTGGCTCATGCCGCGCGGGTCATGGCCGGCAGCCGGCCGAACCAGGGCTGGGCCTGTTCCAGCTGGCCTGCCAGCTGCAGCAGGCTGTCCTCGCGGCCGAAAGGCGCGACGAACTGCACGCCCAGCGGCAAGCCGTCCGCCGTCCAGTACAGCGGTACCGACATCGAGGGCGTGCCGGTGAGGTTCGACAGCTGGGTGAAGGGCACGTAGCGCAGGTTGTCGCGCGCGATGCGGTCGACCGTGGCGTCCAGCAGGCCGAGCCGGGCCAGCAGTCCCAGCAAGCCGCTGCGCTGCAGGAAGCCCAGCAGCGCCTGCTGGGAGGCCGGCACATCGCCTTCGCCGTGGCGGATCGGCGGATGCGCGAGGGTGGGCGTGAGCAGCATGTCGTAGCGCTGGTGGAAGCGCCCGAGGGCCCGCGCATAGGTGTTCCATTGCGCCAGCTGCTCGGTCAGCGAGGGCGCGCCGGTCGCGGCGCCGAGCGTCAGGAGCAGGCGCGTCATCAGCTCGACCTCGCCGCCGTCCGCGCCCAGCGCCTTGTTGCGCGCGACGATGGCCGGCACCTGGCCGAAATAGATGTGCAGGTAGCTCGTGGCCAGCGCCGCGCCGTCGATCCGGGGCGCGGCTTCCTCGACCTCGTGGCCCAGGCTGGCGAGCAGCGCCGCCGCGTGCCTGACCGCGGCCACCGCTTCCGGATGGACCTCGGAGCCGATCGGCGAGGCGGCGGAGAAGCCGATGCGCAGGCGGCCCCGCGTGTCGCCCGGCGGGCGCCGCATCAGTTCCGCATACGGCGCGGCGGGCGGCGCGATGACGAAGGGATCGCCCGGCTCGGCGCCCTGCAGCAGGTCGAGGGCGCGCGCCGTGTCGCGCACGCTGCGCGACAGCACCCCTTCGCTGGAGGCGCCGAACCAGATCTCGCCCGCATGCGGTCCGGCCGACACGCGCCCGCGCGAAGGGCGCAGGCCGAACAGGCCGCAGCAGGCGGCGGGAATCCGGATCGAGCCGCCGCCGTCGTTCCCTGCCGCCATCGGCACGATGCCGGCCGCCACCGCCGCGGCCGCGCCGCCGCTCGATCCGCCCGGCGTATGGTCCAGGTTCCAGGGATTGCTGGTGCGTCCGAACAGGGCCGGATCGGTGACGCCCTTGAGCGCGAACTCCGGCAGGTTGGTCTTGCCGAACACGACCAGGCCGGCCTCGAGGTAGCGCCGCACCACGGCGGCGTGCTCGCGCGGCACATGGCCGCGCATCGAGCGGCTGCCGTTGGTGGTCGGCAGGCCCGCGTAATCCTGCAGGCCGTCCTTGATCAGGAAGGGCACGCCGGCGAAGGGACCGGCCAGCGGGCGCGCGAGCCGGGCGCGCGCCTCCTCCTCCATCAGGCGGCAGACGGCGTTGACCTGGCCATGGA
>CBIHLT010000128.1:0-15099 GCA_966210615.1 uncultured Massilia sp. | reverse complement strand
GCCCACCGGCACCACCTCGGTGTGGCTGGGCACGGCCGGCGGCTGGCTGGCGCGCTTCGACCTGTCGGACGGCCTGCGTCCCGAGGCCGCGGCGGTGGTGCAGCGCTTCAAGGACGGCGGCAAGACCGTGGTCCTGCTGAGCGGCGACGAGCAGCGCGCGGCGCAGGCGGTGGCCGGACAGCTCGGCATCGCCACCGCCCTCGGCGGCAGGCTGCCGGACGAGAAGCTGGCCTATGTGCGCGGCCTGCAGAACCAGGGAGCGGTGGTGGCCATGGTCGGCGACGGCATCAACGACGCCGCCGTGCTGAGCGGGGCGGATGTGTCCTTCGCCATGGGGCGCGGGGCCGAGCTGGCCCAGCTGCACGCGGACGGGGTGCTGCTGGGCGACGGCCTGCTGCCGCTGGCCGATGCGGCCGACACGGCGCGCCGCACTTTGGCCGTGATCCGCCAGAACCTGATCTGGGCCTCGGTGTACAACCTGGTGGCGATCCCGGCGGCGGCGTCGGGCCTGCTGAATCCCTGGATGTCGGGCATCGGCATGGCGGCCAGCTCGGCGCTGGTAGTGCTCAATGCCCTGCGGCTGAGGACGGACTGAATGGAAGCCTTGTACTTGCTGATACCCTTGAGTATCTGCCTGGTCGCGCTCGCGGTGTGGATCTTCTTCGGGGCGGCGGAGAGCGGGCAGTTCGACGACCTCGAAGGCCCGGCCCTGAGAATCCTGCGGGACGACGACGTAGCGCAGTAGGCTGCCACTAAGTTGTCACGTAGCGCGATTCAACAACACTCCACGCCATACCTCAACCGATGCGGAACAATTTGATTCACATCAAGGATTTTTAAGGTTCCGAAAAGCACACTCCTGATTGTCAGCCCTATGATTAATCAGGAGAGCATCTTGGACAGCAGTCTCAACTATAACTACAAGATCGTGCGCCAGTTCGCGATCGCGACCGTGGTCTGGGGCGTGATCGGCATGGCCGCCGGCGTCTTCATCGCCGCGCAGCTGGCCTGGCCCGCACTGAACTTCGACATCCCCTGGCTCAGCTACGGACGCCTGCGCCCGCTGCACACCAACGCGGTCATCTTCGCCTTCGGCATCTGCGGCCTGTTCGCCACCTCGTACTACGTGGTCCAGCGCACCTGCCAGGTGCGGCTGTTCTCCGACAGGCTGGCCGCCTTCACCTTCTGGGGCTGGCAGGCGGTGCTGGTCTCGGCCGCGGTCTCGCTGCCGATGGGCTTCACCCGCGGCAAGGAATACGCGGAACTCGAATGGCCGATCGCGATCCTGATCACCATCGTCTGGGTCGCCTACGCCGTGGTCTTCTTCGGCACCATCGTCAAGCGCAAGGTCAAGCATATCTATGTCGCCAACTGGTTCTTCGGCGGCTACATCCTGGCGGTCGCCATCCTGCACGTCGTGAACGGCATGGCGATGCCGGTGTCGGCCATGAAGTCCTACTCGGTCTACGCGGGCGTGCAGGACGCCATGATCCAGTGGTGGTACGGCCACAACGCGGTGGGCTTCATCCTGACCGCCGGCTACCTGGGCATGGTCTACTACTTCATCCCCAAGCAGGCCGAGCGCCCGGTGTATTCCTACCGCCTGTCGATCGTGCACTTCTGGGCCCTGATCTTCACCTACATGTGGGCCGGCCCGCACCACCTGCACTACACCGCGCTGCCCGACTGGACCCAGTCGATCGGCATGGTGTTCTCGCTGATCCTGCTGGCGCCGTCCTGGGGCGGCATGATCAACGGGATGATGACCCTGTCAGGGGCATGGCACAAGCTCCGTTCGGACCCGCTGCTCAAGTTCATGATCGTCTCGCTGTCCTTCTACGGCATGGCCACCTTCGAGGGCCCGATGATGTCGATCAAGACCATCAATTCTCTGTCGCACTACACGGATTGGACCGTGGCCCACGTCCATGCGGGCGCCCTGGGCTGGGTCGGCTTCATCACCATGGGCTCGATCTACTACCTGATCCCGCGCCTGGCCGGCAAGAAGCAGATGGCCAGCATGGCCCTGGTCGAAGCCCACTTCTGGGTGGCCACCATCGGCATCGTCCTGTACATCGCCTCGATGTGGATCGCCGGCGTGATGCAGGGACTGATGTGGCGCGCGGTGAACCCGGACGGCACCCTGACCTATACCTTCGCCGAAAGCGTCAAGGCCACCTTCCCGTACTACGTGATCCGCTTCACCGGCGGCTTCCTCTACCTGTCGGGCATGGTGCTGATGGCTTACAACACCTGGCTGACGATGCGCGGCACGGCCAACGTCGACGCGCGCATCCCGGCCGCAGCCGCCAAGCCGCAACTGGCCGCAAGCGGCGAACCGGTACACGCCTGAGCACGGAGCATAACAATGAAATTCACCCATGAATGGATCGAGAAGAACCCCTGGCTCCTGATCGGCCTGGTCCTCCTGGTCATCTCCTTCGGCGGCCTGGTCGAGATCGTGCCGCTGTTCTTCCAGAAGTCGACCACCGAGCCGGTCGCCGGCTTGAAACCTTATTCACCGCTGCGACTGGCGGGACGCGACATCTACATCCGCGAAGGCTGCTACAACTGCCACTCGCAGATGATCCGTCCCTTCCGCGCCGAGACCGAGCGCTATGGCCACTATTCGGTGGCGGGAGAGTTCGTCTACGACCACCCCTTCCAGTGGGGCTCGAAGCGCACCGGCCCGGACCTGGCCCGCGTGGGCGGCCGCTACAGCGACGAATGGCACCGCACCCACCTCGACAACCCGCGCGACGTGGTGCCGGAATCGAACATGCCCGGCTATCCGTGGCTGGCGCAGAACAAGCTGGTGGCGGCCGAGATCCTGCCCAAGATGCGCGCCATGCAGCGCATCGGCGTTCCTTACTCGGACGCCGAAGTGGCGGCCGCGCCGGCGGAGCTAAGCGGCAAGACCGAACAGGATGCCCTGATCGCCTACCTGCAAGGGCTCGGCACCCAGATCAAGACGAGGAACTGAGATGGCACTGCAACAGATTTTCGATAGCGCGAGCAGCCTGATGACGGTGGTGAGCTTCACCACCTTCCTGGGCATCCTGGCCTGGACCTACGTGCTCCACAAGAACAAGGACTTCGAGGCGGCAGCGGCGCTGCCCTTCGCCGATGAGCTCATCGAGGAGGAGCGTGACCATGGCTGATTTCTTCAACGGCTTCTGGCACTGGTACATCGCGGTCATCACGGTGCTGTCCATCCTCGGCTGCGGCATCCTGCTGTGGTCGCAGTCGGTGCACAAGGTCAAGCTGGACGCCAACGGCGAACCCCAGAAGACCACCGGCCACGTCTGGGACGAAGACCTGACCGAGCTGAATACGCCGATGCCGCGCTGGTGGATGTGGATGTTCTACCTGACCATCGTGTTCGGCCTGGCCTACCTGGTGCTGTATCCCGGCCTGGGCAGCTACGCGGGCAAGCTGGGGTGGAACTCCAAGGGCGAATACCAGGCGGAGCTCACGCAGGCCAAGGCGGATTTCGGCCCGCTGTTCGCCCGGTACGCCAACCAGGACCTGAAGCAGGTCGCGGCCGATCCGCAAGCCCAGGCCATCGGCGAGCGCCTGTTCCTGAACTACTGCGCACAGTGCCACGGCTCGGATGCGCGCGGCAACAAGGGCTTTCCGAACCTGGCCGACAAGGACTGGCTGCACGGCGGCGAACCGGCCACCATCAAGACCACCATCATGCATGGACGCATCGGCATGATGCCGGCCATGGGCGGCGCGCTCGGCTCCGACAAGGACGTGGAAGCGGTCGCGCATTACGTGCGCAACCTGTCGGGCCTGACGGCCGACCCGGTCAAGGTCGCCTTCGGCAAGCCCAAGTTCGCCGCCTGCGTGGCCTGCCACGGCGCGGAAGGCAAGGGCAATCCGATGATGGGCGCGCCCAACCTGGCCGACAAGACCTGGCTCTACGGCGGCAGCGCCGAGACGGTGATGGAAACCATCCGCAAGGGCCGCACCAACACCATGCCCGCCTTCGGCGAATTCCTCGGCGAAGAGAAGGTGCACGTGCTGGCGGCCTACGTGTGGAGCCTGTCCAACGACACCCATATCAAAACGGCCTCGCAATGAACGCCCCGAAGGAAGCTGTCATCCACATGTATGCCGCGCGGGAGGAAATCTACCCGCGCGAGATCAAGGGCCGCTATGCGTCCTTGCGCTGGGCTTGCGTGTGGCTCACCCAGCTGCTGTTCTACGGCCTGCCGTGGCTGAGCATGAACGACCGCCAGGCCGTCCTGTTCGACCTGGCCAGCCGCAAGTTCTATTTGTTCGGCATCGTGTTCTGGCCCCAGGACTTCATCTACCTGGCGGCGCTGCTGATCATTTGCGCCTACGGGCTGTTCCTGGTGACGGCGGTGGCCGGCCGCGTGTGGTGCGGCTTCGCCTGCCCGCAGACGGTATACACCGAAATCTTCCTCTGGATCGAGCGCAAGATCGAAGGCGCGCGCAGCGCCCGCATCCGCCTGGACCGCCAGCCCTGGAGCCTGGAGAAACTCGCCAGGAAAGGCGCCAAACACCTGGCCTGGGGCGCGGTGGCGCTGTGGACCGGCTTCACCTTCGTCGGCTACTTCACGCCGGTGCGCGAACTGAGCTTCGACGTGCTGGGATTGACGCTGGGTCCGTGGGAGAGCTTCTGGGTGCTGTTCTACGGCTTCGCCACCTACGGCAACGCCGGCTGGCTGCGCGAGCAGGTGTGCAAGTACATGTGCCCGTACGCGCGCTTCCAGAGTTCGATGTTCGACAAGGACACCCTGATCGTCACCTACGACGTGGCGCGTGGGGAACCGCGACATGCCCGTCCGACGACGAAAGGGGCGGGGGACTGCATCGACTGCAGCATGTGCGTGCAGGTCTGCCCGACCGGCATCGATATCCGCAAGGGCCTGCAGTATGAATGCATCGGCTGCGCCGCCTGCGTGGACGCCTGCAATGGCGTGATGGACAAGGTCGGCAAGCCGCGCGGCCTGATCCGCTACGCCACCGAGAACGGCCTGGCGCACGGGCTGAACCCGGCCGCGATCCGCAACCGCATGCTGCGTCCGCGCGTGCTGGTCTATACCGGCGTGCTGGCTGCGTTGGTGATCGGCATGGCGACCTCGATCGCGCTGCGCAATCCGCTCAAGCTGGATGTGATCCGCGACCGCGGTTCGATGGGCCGGGAAGTGGACGACGGCATGATCGAGAACGTCTACCGCCTGCAGGTGATGAACACGAGCGAACAGGCGCGGCGCCTGCACATAGCCGTGACCGGCATTCCGTCGGTGAGCGTGGCCGGCGAGGACGTGGTAGAGATCGACGCGGCCAGCACGCGTGCGGTGCCGGTGCGGGTGCGCATCGAACCGGGTGCGGCCAGGCCGGGCTCGAACAAGATCGATTTCACGCTGAGTTCGGTGGCGGACCCGCATCTGGCGGTGTCCGAGGATGCCGTCTTCATCGTGCCGAAGTGAGAAGGAACTTCATATGCAATCCGCAATCCATCCACTGCCGCGCGGCGCCGCGGCAGCCTGGTACAAGCACCGCTGGCCGTGGTTCCTGATGATCGGCCCGGCGCTGGTGCTGGTGGCCGGCGCCATCACTGCCTGGCTGGCGGTCAGCCGGCCGGACGCGCTGGTGGTGGGCGACTACTACAAGCAGGGCAAGGCGATCAACCAGGACCTGCGCCGCGACCGCGTGGCCGGCAGCCTGGGCCTGGCGTTCACGGCCCGCCACGATGCGCGGTCCGGCCGCCTGCAAGGTCGCCTGGAGAGCTTCGGCAAGCCGGTGGTGGCGCCTTTCCACATCCGCCTGGCGCACCCGACCCAGCCCGGCAAGGACCTGGTGCTGGAGGCGCTGCCCGATGCGCAGGGTAGCTTCTCGGCGGCGCTGCCGGTGCTGGAGCCCACCCACTGGCAGGTGGTGCTCGAGGGCGCCAGGCGCGACTGGCGCCTGGCGGGCAGCTGGAGTCCGGCGAAGCAGGAGACGCTACGGATTCGCGCCGACGGGATGTGATGTGCCGGTGCGGTGAACTATTCTTTCAGCGAAGGCCATTCTCTGAAAGAATATTTCTGATGGCTGTTTCTGGCCCAATCGGCACCGCAAAGCGGACTTGTCTCGGCTGCGGCGTCGTCCTTGCGACTTGCGGCGACATGGTTTTCGTGTCTTCCTCCCAGCCGTTCTGCCCCAACACATAATCGATCGCGAAGCTGGAGTAAGCCAACCCGCCCCGTTCGACGCGAACCTTGACGCGCGTGGCCGATGCCGCCGCGCCCTGGAAACGTTGGTGCCATTCGCCAGGGCCGACCATACAATATTTGCTGAACGGCGCGCCGGCGTCTCCAATTTCTCCGAACCGGCCGCGCATCAGGGTACGTACTTCCGCCGGGAGCCCATCCAGCGTGCGTACCTCGGCCGGCTGGCCGTCAGCGGCGGCCAGGGCTCGAGTCTTGCACAGTGGCGAGTGGGCGGCTACCCACTCCGCCGCCATCGCAACGGCCGCGCCGGCCGCCGCCGGTACCTGGGCGGGGATCCCGCCGCGGATCACGGGACCATCGCCCAGTGCATAGCGCCGCTCCGTCAGGACCAGGGTCGAGCCGTCGGCCAGCGGATAAGTCATGTTCGCCGTCGTAAAGCCATGCGAGGTGGCGCCGAATGTACGGATCCGCGCACTTTCTCCCATCAAGGCGATCAGCAACATCTCTCCCGCGCTGGAGGTGTTCTCGCCGACCACGACCGCTACCGGCGTGCCGGCGAAGCGCCGCAGCGGATTCTGGATCTGGCCTCCATGGCGCTGCTCGATCTGCGCCAGGGTCTGTGGATGCACGTAGCGCTGGCGGCGGCCGTCGCGGTCCACCATGACGGCCGTGTTGCCGGCGCTGAACAGGGGATGCATGGCGGCGAAAGGCGGCCACGCGTTGCCGCCGCGCTGGGCGCTCAAGTCGACGACCAGCGCACAAGTGCCGGGCAGCGAGGGCAGGGCGGCAGCGTCGGCCATGAAACGTTTCAGGAAAAGGGGGGCCTCGACCTCCATGCCGCCCATGCTCTGGGGCGGCGTCCAATGCAGGACCTTGCCGTGCGCCGTCTCGATGCTGGCAAAGGAGGCCGGCTGGGCCGCCGATGCCGCCTGTACGGCCTGCCGGACCTGCTGGTAGCGCGCAGGTGCGGAGATGAAGGAATGACGGTCGACATCGAGTGTCCACAGCACCGCATTCACGTGCTGGAACAGGAGCCGCCGGTCGGTCTGGTCGCCGGCGGCATCGAGCGCGGCCAGCAGCCTATCCTTGGCCTTGGTGTATTCCTGGCGGTCGCGCGGGGGCAAGGCGTTGGCTTCCACCAGTTCGATGGCCCGCCGCACCACCTCCTTCGCGAGCGGCGTGGCGATCGGGTCCGGCTGCGGCGCTTCGGCGGCATGGACGGCGCCGGCCAGCAGCAGGCCGGCGAATGCCAGCCCGAAACGGTGGAGCGGATGCTGCTTGCTCTTCATGATGTCTCCCGGTGTTGACGCATCAGGAGGAAATGGTAGCAAGCTTCGTCTACGCAGTGAGGGTATTCCAAGGGCCCGCTGCCGCTTGCACTGGTGCGCGTACGTACGCAGCATGACAACATCGCGCGTTGTTGCTTTGCTCTCTTCCGTGTTAGATTCCTCGCCGGCAACATGTTCACCGCATACAGATCAACGACAAGGAAGAGAGACCCCACGATGCCATCGTCCCGCCTGCGCGCCACCATCGCCGCCCTGTTCATCCCCGCCGTGCTTGCCGGCGTGTCCCTGCCGACCGCCGCTCTGGCCGCGCCGGCCGCCACATCGGCCAGCGCCGTCAAGCCGCACAAGGCCTTCGACGTCTGGGCCGACAAGTTCGCCGAGGACTGGGTGCGCCTGAGCCCGCAGCTGGCGACCATGACCCAGTACTTCAGTGGCGCCGAGCAGGCCAGGCTGGACCGCGAACTGACGCCGCTCACGCATGCCCACCGCCAGAAGGTGGTCGCGCTGGCCAAGGCCGGCCTGGCGCGCCTGGACACGTTCAAGTCGGCGCCGCTGGACGACAATCAGAAGATCTCGGCCGCCGTGATGCGCTGGTCGCTGCAGAACACGGTCGCCAACGAGCCTTTCGAGGACCATGCCTTCATCTTCTCGCAGTTCAGCGGCGTGCAGGTCAGCCTGGTCAACTTCATGACCACCACCCACCCGCTGCGCAACAAGGCCGACGTCGACAGCTACCTGGCGCGCCTGGAGCAGGTCGGCACGCGCATGGACGAAGCCCTGGCGCGCGGCCGCGCCGCCGCCGCCAGGCAGCTGATCCCGCCGCGCTTCATCCTCGAGCGCGCCCAGTTCCAGGTCGACCACTTCCTCAAGCCCGCCGCCGCCCAGAACGTGCTGGTGACCACCTTCGAGCAGCGCACCGCCGGGCTGAAGGACCTGGCGCCGGAAGCGCGCGCCGCGGCGATTGCCCGCGCCACCGGCATCGTCGAACAGAAGATCCGCCCGGCCTACGGCCGCGTGAAGGACTTCATGGCCGAGATCCACCCGCGCACCGGCGACGTGGCCGGCATTTCGCGCCTGCCGAACGGCGCCGCCGCCTATGCCCGCGCGGTCGAGAACTTCACCAGCACCAGGCTGACCCCGGAACAGATCCACGAGATCGGCCTGCGCGAAGTGGCGCGCATCGAAGGCGCCATGGACAAGCACCTGCGCTCGCTCGGCCTTGCCGAGGGCGACATCGAGACCCGCATGAAGCAGCTCGACGAGCGCTTCCAGCCGAAAGGCGAGGGCGACCCGCGCCCGGCCATCATCGCCAGCTACGGCGAGATGGTGCGCGATGCCGAGAAGCGCAGCGCCTCGCTGTTCAACCTGAAGCCGCGCGCGCCGGTCGAAGTGCGCCGCGAACCGCCGCTGACCGAGCCCTCGGCGGCCGCCCACTATTCGTTGCCGGCGCCGGACGGCAGCCGCCCGGGCATCTTCTGGGTGCCGCTGCGCGGTCCGAAGTTCGACATGATCCGCATGCGCAGCCTGGCCTACCACGAGGCCGTGCCGGGCCACCACTTCCAGCTGGCGATCCAGCAGGAACTGACCGGCATCCCGAAATTCCGCAGCCAGCGCATCTTCAGCGGCGGCAGCGCCCACTCCGAAGGCTGGGCCCTGTACACCGAGCGCCTGGCGGTGGAACAGAACTGGTACGAGGGCGACGTGCCGGGCCTGCTCGGCGCGCTCGGCTCGGAATTGTTCCGCGCCCGCCGCCTGGTGGTCGACACCGGCCTGCACGCCAAGGGCTGGACCCGCCAGCAAGGCATCGACTACGGCATCGGCGCCCAGGAAGTGGAGCGCTATGTCGCCTGGCCGGGCCAGGCCAACGCCTACATGATCGGCATGCTGCGCATCCTCGAGCTGCGCGAGAAGGCGCGCAAGGAGCTGGGTGACAAGTTCTCGCTGCCGGCCTTCCACGACCTGGTGCTGGGCGCCGGCTCGGTGCCGCTGGACGTGCTGGGCGAACTGGTCGACGGCTGGATCGCCAAGCAAAAGAAGGCGTAAACGAAAGAAGGCGTCAACGAAAGAAGGCGTCAACGATAAAACGGCGGACCGGATGGCCCGCCGTTTCCGGAATCGCTGCAGACGGTATTACTTGCCGTCTTGCATCTTCTCGCCGGCGCGCTCCACGGAACGGCCGGTGGCGTCCTGGGCACGGTCGGCCGCAGCGCCGACTTCGGCGGCGGCTTCCTTGCTTTCCTGCTTCACTTCGGCGCCGGCGGCTTCGATGCGCTCGCCTGCGCGTTCGGTTGCGGCTTCCACGCGCTCGCCGGCGCGCTCGGTGGCGGCAGCGGCTTCAGCGGTGGCTTCCTTGGTCTCGGTCGCCACGGTCTGGCCGGCGTTGTCGATCGCCGCGCCGGCTTCCTGGGCCGGGCCCTTGCCGTCGCCATCGACGTCTTTCTTGCAACCGGTTGCCAGCACGGTGACTGCCATCATGATGCCTGCCAAGGTCATTTTGTTCATGTTGCTCTCCTTTAATGGTTGGGCAAATCGTTTAAATGTGTGTGTTTTGACAAGATATTACGCGCTGATAAGGCCGCGTTCCGTGCGCTGGCGCACGCCTGTAGCATTCGGCGGCCGATGTTGCTATGCTGTTCAGCGATTTACTTATAAGTAAGGCGGGGTTACCGCGCCGCCTGCCTCGTTCATACCGGCACACCCGTTGCCGCTCTGCTAGGGAAAACATGTCTCTGAATGACTTGGTCACTGCCGTCAATGGCATTATCTGGAGCCCGGCGCTCATCGCGCTCTGCCTGGGCACTGGTCTCTATTTCTCCCTCCGATCCCGCTTCCTGCAGGTGCGCCATGCGAAGGAGATGGTTCGTTTGATGTTTGAAGGCAAGAGTTCGGAGCAGGGCGTGTCCTCGTTCCAGGCCTTGTCCATGACCCTGGCCGGACGGGTCGGCACCGGCAACATCGCGGGCGTCGCAACCGCGATCACCTTCGGCGGCCCGGGCGCCGTGTTCTGGATGTGGGCGGTGGCCTTCCTGGGGGCCAGCTCGGCCTTCGTCGAGTCCACCCTGGGCCAGGTCTACAAGGAGCAGCTGGGCAAGGAATACCGCGGCGGCCCGGCCTTCTATATCGAGAAGGGGCTGGGCATGAAGTGGTATGCCTGGACCTTCGCGATCGCGACCGTGATCGCCACCGGCCTGCTGCTGCCGGGCGTGCAGGCGAACTCGATCGCCGAAAGCCTGAAGACCGCGCTCGGCATCGACCCCAACGTCACCGCGGCGGTCCTGGCCATCGCCCTCGGCTTCATCATCTTCGGCGGCGTCAAGCGGATCGCGACCTTCGCCGAAGTGGTAGTGCCCTTCATGGCCCTCGGCTACATCATCGTGGCCTGCGTGATCGTGTTCCTGCATATTTCCGCGCTGCCGGGCGTGATCGCACTGATCTTCACCTCGGCCTTCGGCGCCGACGCCGCCTTCGGCGCGATCATCGGCATGGCGATCCAGTGGGGCGTCAAGCGCGGCGTCTACTCGAACGAGGCCGGGCAGGGCACCGGCCCGCATGCTTCCTCGGCCGCCGAAGTGAGCCACCCGGCCAAGCAGGGCCTGGTGCAGGGCTTCTCGGTCTATATCGACACCCTGTTCGTGTGCTCGGCCACCGCCTTCATGCTCCTGATCACCGGGCAGTACAACGTCCAGGCGCCGAACGGCGCGCCGATCTTCACCGGCGTGCAGGGCGTGGCCGCCGGCCCGGGCTATGTGCAGACCGCGCTGGAAAACGTCATGCCGGGCTTCGGCTCGATCTTCGTGGCCGTGGCGCTGCTGTTCTTCGCCTTCACCACCATCGTCGCCTATTACTACATCGCCGAGACCAATATCGCCTACATCAACCGCACCGTGCACCGCCCGTGGCTGACTTTCCTGCTGAAGATCGGCATCATGGCGGCCTCGGTCTATGGCGCCGTCAAGACGGCCGACCTGGCGTGGGCGCTGGGCGATATCGGCGTGGGCCTGATGGCCTGGCTGAACATCGTCGCCATCCTGCTGCTGCAAAAGGTGGCCTTCAAGTGCCTGCGCGACTACGAAGCCCAGAAGAAGGCCGGCAAGGATCCGCAGTTCGATCCGAAGGCCCTGGGCATCGAGAACGCCCATTACTGGGAAGAGCGCAACAAGGCGGAACAGGCCGGCGAACGCGGCAAGATCGTCGCATAGACTTTCTACTCCTTGGCCTTGGTCAGGCTGCGCAGGATCGCCAGCACGATCAAGGCGAATACGGTGCTGAGCACCGCCGTCGCCTCGCGGCCCATCCCGGCCGCGATGCCGATGGCGGCGGTCAGCCACACGCTGGCCGCCGTGGTCAGGCCCTTGATGTCGTGTTCTTCCTTCTGCTTGAGGATGGCGCCGGCGCCCAGGAAGCCGATGCCGGCCGTGACGCCCTGCATGACCCGCGACAGGTCCTGGATCTGCATCCCGGCCTGCAGCGGAATCAGGACGAACAGGGCGGCGCCCAGCGACACCAGCATATGGGTGCGCAGGCCCGCCGAGGCGCCCACCGATTCACGTTCGTAGCCGAGCAGCCCGCCCAGGAGCAGGGCCACCAGCAGGCGCACCACGATGCGCGTGATGTCCTCCGCATTGCCCAGGTCCGAGAATTCCTGCTGCACCGTCATCCAGCTTTTCGTCCACCACACCTTGGTTCGCTCCTGTCGTGATCACGCGGCCATGATGCCAGTTCGCGGACGCGGCTGGCGCACCTCATCCATTCTCCAGCCTGGCGTGCGCCCTGGCGCAGGCAAGCACGCCGCCCACCAGCAGCAGCAGCGCCGCCCATTCGAGGCCGGTGGGCCAGCGTTCCTCCCAGATGAAGCCGTACAGCGAGGCGAACAGGGTCTCGAACACGATCATCTGGCCCATCAGGGTCAGGGGCAGGGCGCGGCTCGCCACGTTCCACAAGGCATTGCCCAGGATCGAGCACAGGATCGCCACGCTGGTGACCACGCCGGCGAAATGCAGCCACTGGGCGCTGCTGTGGCCGGCATCTCCATTGGCGAACGCGGGCACCGCCAGCACCAGGGCCTCGAAGCCGGTCACCACGCCCATCGCCAGGTTCCAGTCGTGGCCGGAAACCCCTTGCAGGCGCCCGAGCCATCGGCTGTTGCTGACGGCATAGATGGTCCACGAGACCAGGGCGCCGAGTGCGCAGCCCAGGCCCAGCAGCGACTCGACGCCCGCACTGGACAGGGACTGCCAGCTGATGCAGGCCAGGCCGGCCGCGCTCAGCACCAGCGAGGGCAGCAGGCGGCGCAGCGGGACCGCATGGCGGTCGCGGCTGCCCACCAGGGTGACGGCGATCGGCAGCAGGCCGATCACCAGCGAGGGCATGGCCACGCCGCCTTCCTGGACCGCGGTCGCCAGGAAGAGGTAGTAGATGATGTTGCCGGTGAAGGCCAGCCACAGCAAGGCGCGCCACTCCTTCCACGACAGCGCCCGCACCAGGCGCCGCCACGAGGGTGCGATCAGGACCGCCGCCACCAGTCCGTAGGCCAGGTAGCGCCCGGCCGAGAGCTGCAGGGGCAGGAAGCCGGCCGTGAGCTGGGGAGCGAGGAAGACCAGGCCCCACAGGGCGCCGGCCAGGATGCCCGAGCCGATGCCGAGCGAGGTTTGATTGATGACCATAAGAATCTCCTGAGAACGGAGATTCTCGCCGGCCGGGGCGGGCGGGTCTTGGCGCGGGCTACTGCGTCTTGTGCCTATCCTCCTGTGCAGCGCTCGCGCGCCGCCTTGCGGTAGGCGGCCGGCGTGGTGTCCATGGCCAGGCGCATGGCGCGGGTCAGCACGCTCTGGTCCGAAAAGCCCGTCTCCAGGGCGATGTCGGCGATCGGCCGGCGCGTGCCCGCCAGCAGGGTGCAGGCGCGCTCCAGGCGCCGCCGCAGCAGCCAGTCGTGCGGGCTCATGCCGGTCTCCTGGCGGAACAGGGTGTGGATGCGGCTCGCGCTCAAGGAGGCGGCGCGCGCCATCGCGTCCAGGGTCCAGGGCTGGCCGGGCGCGGCCTCGATGCGCGCCATCAGCGCCGCCAGCCGCGAGGCGGGTTGGGGCGCTTCCTGGGCCAGGGTGTCGAGCAGCAGCGGCGTCCAGCCCTGCAGCAGCTGCGCCGGCGCGGCGGCCCCGCTGCGGGCGAGGCTCATGAACTCGACCAGCTTGCGCGCGGCGGCGCCGATCGGGGTGAAGGGCCGTTCGAGCAGGCGCTGCCACGGCCCCCGGTGCAGCAGTTCGGGGCCGAGGTCGAGGATGAAGGACTGGTTGCCGGCCTCGCCCCACTGCGTATGCCAGGCGCCGGGCGCGACCACGGCGGCGTGCAGCAGGTCCAGCCTGCGCCCGCGGCCTTCGATGTCCAGTTCGACTTCGCCGGCGACCGGCAGGACGATCTGGGCGAAGGCGTGGCGGTCGCCCAGCGGCTGCGGGCCGTAGCTGCGCAGGTGTAGGTCGACCGGAAGCTTGCCGTTCACGCTCAGGCCATCGGACTGCACACGTCGGTGCCGGCCGCGAGCGCCTTCAGCTTGGCGGGGTCGAGCAGGGTGACGTCGCGCTTGTCGACCTGCAGCCAGCCTTGCTTCTTGAAGCGCGACAACAGGCGGCTGACGCTCTCGATGGTCAGGCCCAGGTAGTTGCCGATATCCTCGCGCGACATGCGCAGCTGGAAGCTGTTGGGCGAATAGCCGCGCGCCGCGTAGCGGGCCGACAGGTTGACCAGGAAGACCGCGAAACGCTGCTCGGCGCGCATATTGCCGAGCAGAAGCATCACATTCTGCTCGCGCGTGATTTCCTGGCTCATGATGCGGTGGAAGTGGCGCAGCAGGGCCGGGACTTCGCCGAACAGCTCTTCCAGACGGGTGAAGGGGATCTCGCAGACTTCGCTGTCTTCCAGCGCCACGGCGTCGCAATGGTGGCTGCCGCTGATGGCGTCCATGCCGAGCAGCTCGCCGGCCATCTGGAAGCCGGTGATCTGGGCTTCGCCGGCGGCGTTCACCTGGTAGGTCTTGAAGTGGCCGAAGCGCACCGCGTACAGGTTGCGGAAGGGTTCGCCCATCTGGTACAGGCGCTCGTCCTTTGCCAGGCGCCGGCGGCGGCCGATGATCTGGTCGAGCCGGTTGATGTCGGCATCCTCCAGGCCCATCGGCAGGCACAGCTGGTGCATGCTGCAGGCGGAGCAGCTGGCCTTGAGGGCCTGGATGCTCACTGGCTGCTTGTCGGGCTGGTCGGTCTTGAAGGAGACGATCTGGGTCATGGGGAGTCCGGTAATACGCGTATGGGGTGATTATAGACGGGGCTGTCGCTGGGGCGGCGCGACAAATCGTCCTGGTGTTGGAACCCGACTTCAACTTCAACTTGGGTCCCCGCCTCCGCGGGGATGACGTGCATGAGCTTGCCACTTATGGGAGCTCCATCGATAGCCCGTCATCCCCGCGTAGGCGGGGACCCAAGTTTGCGTGCAGGCCACGAGAGCGTATAAAAATAGCATCACCCAACCGTGCGCACCCACTCAGCTTGCTAGATTCTCAGCACTCAGACACAGCGCGAAGGAACTCCCATGTTCGGCCTTTCCGCCCTGGATCTCGCACGCATCCAGTTCGCCTT
>CBIHLT010000127.1:0-15210 GCA_966210615.1 uncultured Massilia sp. | reverse complement strand
CTTCGGCGATCACGTCGCAGCGCATGATGCCGCCGAAGATGTTGACCAGGATGGCCTTCAGGCCCGGGTTCTTCAGCATGATCTTGAATGCTTCGGTAACCTTCTCTGCGGTCGCGCCGCCGCCGACGTCCAGGAAGTTGGCCGGCTCGCCGCCGAACAGCTTGATGGTGTCCATGGTGGCCATGGCCAGGCCGGCGCCGTTCACCAGGCAGCCGATGTTGCCGTCCAGCGAGATGTAAGCCAGGTCGAACTTCGATGCTTCGACTTCAGCCGGATCTTCTTCGTCCAGGTCGCGGTAGGCGACGATTTCCGGATGGCGGAACAGGGCGTTCGCGTCGAAGTTGAACTTGGCGTCCAGGGCGATGACCTTGCCCGAGCCGGTCAGGATCAGCGGGTTGATTTCGGCCAGCGAGGCATCGGTTTCCCAGTAGGCTTTGTACAGGCCTTGCAGGTTGTTGCGGGCGTCGACGACCGACGCTTCCGGCACGCCGATCTTGCGGGCGATGTCGTCGGCTTGCTCATCGGTCAGGCCGACCGACGGCTCGATCACGACGTTGTGGATTTTTTCCGGGTTGCTGTGGGCGACTTCTTCGATGTCCATGCCGCCTTCCGACGAGGCCATCAGCACGACCTTCTGGGTGACGCGGTCGGTGACCAGCGAGACGTACAGTTCTTTCTTGATGTCCGCGCCTTCTTCGATCAGCAGGCGGCGCACTTTCTGGCCTTCCGGGCTGGTCTGGTGGGTCACCAGTTGCATGCCCATGATCTGGTCGGCGTATTCCTTGACCTGTTCCAGCGACTTGGCGACTTTCACGCCGCCGCCCTTGCCGCGGCCGCCAGCGTGGATCTGGGCCTTGACGACCCACACCGGGCCGCCCAGCTCTTCAGCGGCCTTGACCGCCTCTTCCACCGACATGCACGGAATGCCGCGCGGAACCGTCACCCCGAACTTTCGGAGGATTTCTTTGCCCTGATACTCATGGATTTTCATGCTGGCTTCCCTTCTTCTATTACTGATTGTGTAGAAATACGGTTGAACTACAAAAATAACAACTTGCGCTAACCCGACACGGCTTTGATCGACCAGCGTGGATAGTACTTGGCCACGGCGGGGCCGTCGCTGCGCAGGGCATGGCAACGGTCGAGCTCGAAGGGCCGTTCAGCCGAGTTGTCGTCGGCGCCGCCGCGGGTCTCGAAGACGTCGTCGGCGTAGGCCTGCAGCGCTGCGGTAGGCAGCACCTGGGCCAATTCGGTCAGGTGGGTGCAGCCGAGCACGCCGGACAGGCGGTCTTTCAGGTGCAGCCGGAAGTGTTTCATCAGCGATAAGCCGATCAGCTTCTTGTAGGCGGGAGCGATGGTATCGCAGAAACCAGGATACGGGACGGAATCGGACGCGGCTTCGGCGTCGACGATGCTCAGGTCGCGGTCGATGGTCACGCGCAGCTTCAGGTCGTGCACCGGAACGCCGCCCGGGCGGTCGCCTGAAGCGAGCGCGATGTCACGCGTCTTGACATCGCGGATGCTGGCGTCGAGATCCCACAAGCCATCGTCGCGCGCATAGGCTTCGACAGTGATGGCGCGCGTATGCCGGAGCGAGCGCGATACGGGAGGAGACAGGGGCATAAAAACCAATGCCGTCAGAGCGGCGGTTAGTGGTGCAGCCGGTGTGCTTCATGCACGTTGCCGCGGCTTCCACGGCAACAACCGCTCATGCGGCGCTGCTTAAACCACAAAAGTTTATCACAGGCTGGTGGCAGTTGCACTGCAACATAAGCGCTTAGCATGGCGCCGTGACGATGTCGCCACTCTATTGTGATCCGGCCAATATTGCATGAATTTATAGCAGGCGGATGGTTTGCCGGCTGCCGGAGGCCGATGGCGCACACGAAAGCCGCGCCGGGTCGGCGTGTCCCGGAAGCATAATAGCTGCACGAACCGGTCGAGGCTCGCGACTTAAGCATGGAAGGCAGTCAATGGAACGACAAGTGAAACCATCGGTAATGGAAGCGATCGGCAACACCCCGCTGGTCCGGCTCGGCCGGATCTTTCCGGACACGGATGTCGCCGCGAAACTGGAATTCATGAACCCGGGCGGCAGCATCAAGGACCGCATGGTGCGCTACATGCTCACGCACCTGCCGCCAGGGACGGCTCACGTGGTCGAAGGCTCGTCCGGGAATACCGGAGCGGCCCTGGCAATGGCGAGCGCCGTCCTCGGTCTCGACTGCGACATCGCCGTGCCGGGCACGACGAGCGGCGAAAAGATCAAGAGGATCGCGACCTACGGGGCCAAGGTCCATGTCTGCGCCGACAGGGGCGGAGCGGAGGAAGCCCCGGACTACCAGGCGGTTGCCGAGGAAATTGCAAGGCGCAATGATGCTTTCTATCTCGACCAGTACTGCTCGGAGCTGAACCGGGAAGCGCACTACACGGATACCGCGCCGGAGCTGTGGGCGCAGTTGAATGGCGAGTTGGACGTCTTCGTTTGCGGGATCGGCTCGGGCGGCACCATTTCCGGCATCGGCCGCTTCCTGAAAGAGCGCAATCCGGCGATTCGTGTCATCGGTGTGGAACCGGTCGGCTCGTCCTATCGTCATCTGGTTGAGAAAGCCCCGCGGGACGCGGTGTTTGCCACCGCCATCGAAGGAATCGGCAAGCCCCAGCCTTCGCAAAGCTTCGATCCGGCGGTGGTGGATGAAGTCGTCCAGGTCTCCGACGACGAGGCGCTGAGCTGGGTTCGCCGCCTTGCGCAGGAAGAAGGAATACTGGCTGGCGGGTCGAGTGGCGGCGTCGCGGCCGGGATCGCGCAGCTGCTGCCCAGGCTGCATGGCGCGCGCGTCGTGACCATTTTTCCCGATTCCGGGATGTTCTACCTGTCAAAGTACTTTTAAGGCGGCTCGACCTGGCGGCCTGTGCTCGCGGATGCATGGGCCGATGTCTTGGAGGCCCGCGTTCGCGCCGTGCATGTGCCGCCGCGCCTGACCGGCAACGAAAAAAGCGCCAGCGTGCAGCGCCATCGCCCGTTGAGGAATATGCCGAGACATATCGGGGATGGCGCTCCACGCTGGCGCCTGGTAATGCTGTGCTGACTACTGTGCTGTGCTTGCTGCCGTGCTGTGTTTGCTACGGCGCTGCGCTTGCTGCCGTGCTGGGCTTGCTAGAGTGCCGCGCTCGCCTACAGCTCGTCGTCGTCCGGGCTGCCTTGCATGGCGAGGCGGGCGGCGCGCTGGGAAAAGCCGCGCTGGAGCAGGAAACGCATCTGCTTGGCGCGTTCCGCCGCATCCGCGGCGACCCGGCCGAACTTGCGTTGCCAGACGTCGCGGGCACGCGCGGTTTCGCTCTCGGCCAGCCCGGCCTTGATGTCGGCCAGCGCCTCACCGTTGACGCCATGGCTTTGCAGCTCGGCCATGACGCGGCTGTTGCCGAAACGGCTGGCCTTCCTGTTGATCAGGGACTCGGCAAACCGTTCCTGCGACAGCCAGTTGTTCTTTTCGAGGAAGTCCAGAAGCGCTTCGATGTCGTCGCCCTCCTCGGCATAACGCGCCAGCTTGCGTCCCAGCTCAAGCCGGCTGTGCTCGCGCAGCGACAGGTAGCGCATTGCGCGCGCCTTCAGGCTCAGTTGGGGTGCTGGCATGGGATGGCGGCAGGGACAAGCCGGCGATGAGGTGCCGGCCTGCCCTGCCAATCAATTACTCACCAACAGCCTGAAGCTTCGGGCGGCTGTCGTCGTCGTTCGAGACCGGCGGCAGTTCGCGCACGCCCAGGGCGGCACGGACCTTGTTTTCGATCTCGCGGGCCAGGGCCGGGCGCTCCTTCAGGAACAGGCGGGCATTGTCCTTGCCTTGACCGATGCGTTCGCCGCCGTAGCTGTACCAGGAGCCCGACTTCTCGACGATCTTGTTGTCGGCGCCCAGATCCAGGATTTCGCCTTCGCGCGAGGTGCCTTCTCCGTACAGGATGTCGAAGTGGGCTTCCTTGAACGGCGGCGCGATCTTGTTCTTGACGACCTTGACCTTGGTTTCGTTACCGATCACCTCGTCGCCCGACTTGATCGAACCGGTACGGCGGATGTCCAGGCGCACGGAGGCGTAGAACTTCAGCGCGTTACCGCCGGTCGTGGTTTCCGGGCTGCCGAACATGACGCCGATCTTCATACGGATCTGGTTAATGAAGATCACCAGGGTGTTGGTGCGGTTGATCGAGGCGGTCAGCTTGCGCAGCGCCTGCGACATCAGTCGCGCCTGCAGGCCCGGCAGCGAGTCGCCCATGTCGCCTTCGATCTCGGCGCGCGGGGTCAGTGCCGCCACCGAGTCGATGACCACCAGGTCGACCGAACCCGAACGCACCAGGGCGTCGGTGATTTCCAGGGCCTGTTCGCCGGTGTCCGGCTGCGAGATCAGCAGTTCGGACAGGTTGATGCCCAGCTTTTGCGCGTAACCCACGTCGAGCGCGTGCTCGGCGTCGATGAAGGCGCAGGTGCCGCCCAGCTTTTGCATCTGGGCGATGGTTTGCAGGGTCAGCGTCGTCTTGCCCGACGATTCCGGACCGTAGATTTCAACGATACGGCCGCGCGGCAGGCCACCGACGCCGAGCGCGATGTCCAGGCCCAGCGAGCCGGTGGAAACAGTCTGCACTTCTTCGACCGGCGCATTGGTGTCCATGCGCATGACCGAGCCCTTGCCGAACTGCTTTTCGATTTGCGCCAGGGCGGCTGCCAGCGCTTTGCCTTTTTCAGAGGCGTTTACTGCGAGTTTTTTGTCGTCCATGGTGTACTTTCAATCGTGGAGTAGGCAAGGTAGGGTCGAAGCGGCCCAAATCAAGAGTCACTACTGTATAAAAATCCAGTGGTTTTGGCAAGCACAAAATGTGAAATTAAGTGCTCCTGTTGTGCAGTCAAGACTCGCATTGTTGCGACAAATCAAACACAATACGAACTTGTTGAAGGTCTAACGGTTTACCGAGGTGCTCCATGCGAATTCTGCTCGCCGAAGATGATAGCGTACTTGCCGATGGGCTGACGCGTTCCCTGCGCCAGTCCGGCTATGCCATCGATTGCGTCAAGAACGGCCAGGATGCCGACACCGCGCTCTCCACCCAGGAGTTCGACCTGCTCATCCTGGACCTCGGCCTGCCCAAGATGTCCGGGCTGGAGGTGCTGCGCCGCCTGCGCGCGCGCGCCTCGCACCTGCCGGTGCTGATCCTCACCGCCGCCGATTCGGTCGAGCAGCGCGTCGAGGGCCTGGACCTGGGCGCGGACGACTACATGGCCAAGCCTTTCGCGCTGTCCGAGCTGGAAGCGCGGGTGCGCGCCCTCACCCGGCGCGGCGCCGGCGGCGGCCCGGCCGTGGTGCGCCACGGCCCGCTGGTCTACGACCAGGTCGGCCGCAGCGCCTATATCAACGACCAGATGCTCGACCTGTCGGCGCGCGAGCTCGGCCTGCTGGAAGTGCTGCTGGCCCGTTCCGGCCGCCTGGTCTCGAAGGAGCAGCTGGTCGACCACCTGTGCGAATGGGGCGAGGAAGTCTCGAACAACGCGATCGAGGTCTACGTGCACCGCCTGCGCAAGAAGATCGAGGTCGGCGGCGTGCGCATCGCGACCGTGCGCGGGCTCGGCTACTGCCTCGAGAAATTCAGCGAAGCGCCGCGCGGCGCCCCCGGTTCCTCTGCGGCTGCGGCGCCGGGCACCTCCGACGGCAAGTGAACGACCGCGAGGGTGGCCTCGAGCCGGGCATCGAGCCCCAGCCCGACCCCGGGCTGGCCGAGCCGCTGTACGTCCCGCCCAATCCCGAACCGGACGAGAACATCCGCCATTCGCTGTTCGGCGAGATCCTCGACTGGATGCTGGCCCCGTTGCTGCTGCTGTGGCCGATGAGCATTGCGATCACCTACCTGGTGGCCAAGTCGATCGCCAACCAGCCCTTCGACGACGCGCTGGAAGACCGCGTGACGGTGCTGAGCCAGCAGGTGCGCAGCGTGGACGGGCGCGTCAGCGCCCAGCTGGCGGCCGGCGCGGTCGACATCCTGCGCGCCGACGACGTCGACAGCGTCTACTATTTGATCACCGGCCCGGCCGGCGAATATCTCGACGGCGACCGCGACCTGCCCCGCCCCAAGGCCGGGGGCGACGACGAGGCGCGCAGCGGCGCGGTGACCTTCCGCAACGACAGCTTCCACGGCATCCCGGTGCGGGTCGCCTACTCCTATATCAACCTCGACCCGCTGCATGAGCGTCCGGGCCGCGACAGGCAGGGCGCGGAATCCGCGCCCGAGCTTGCCCTGGTCCAGGTAGCCGAGACCCTCGACAAGCGCGCCCACCTGGCCAACGAGATCATCAAGGGCGTGATCCTGCCCCAGTTCATCATCCTGCCGGTGATCCTGGCCCTGGTCTGGTTCGCCCTGTCGCGCGGCCTGACGCCGCTGGCCGACCTGCAGGAACGCATCCGCGCGCGGCCGCAGGACGACCTGTCGCCGATCGATCCGCGCCAGGTGCCGGAAGAGATCTCGCCGCTGGTCGGCTCCTTCAACGACATGCTCGAGCGCCTGGCCCAGACCATCGAGATGCAGAAGCGCTTCATCGCCGACGCCGCGCACCAGATGAAGACCCCGCTGGCGGGCATGCGCATGCAGTCCGAGCTGGCGCTGCGCCAGATCGACCCGGACGAGATCCGCCGCTCGCTCGAGCAGGTGGCCAAGAGTTCGGAATCGGCCACCCGCCTGGTCAACCAGCTGCTGGCCCTGGCGCGCGCCGAGAACCAGCCGCACGCCGGCCTGGCCTTCGGCGAAGTCGACCTGCCGCGCCTGGCGCGCGAGACGGTGCAGGACTGGGTGCAGGCCTCGTTCGCGCACCAGATCGACCTCGGCTTCGAACCGCCCGACCAAGCCGTGACCATCGCCGGCAACCCGATGATGCTGCGCGAGCTGCTGTCCAACCTGATCGACAACGCGCTGCGCTACACGCCCGCGGGCGGCAGCGTCACCGTGCGCGTGCGCCGCGAGGAAGAGCGCGCCCTGCTCGAGGTCGAGGACACCGGCCCCGGCATCGCGCCGGCCGAGCGCGCGCGCGTGTTCGAGCGCTTCTACCGCATCCTGGGCAGCAATACCCAGGGCAGCGGCCTGGGACTGGCCATCGTGCGCGAGATCGCCCAGCAGCACGGCGCCGAGATCGACATCTTCAACAACCCGCGCAGCCACGCCAACAAATTCCCGGGCAGCCTGTTCCGGCTGACCTTCCCGCCTCCCGACCATGACGCCATCGACGCCGCCTGACCACACCGACACCCAAGACGCCGCCCTGGCCGCGCGCCGGCGCCTGCTGGCCGCGCGCGACCTGCACTGGCGGCGCACGCGGCGCATGACGGCCGTGCTGCTGGCGCTGTGGCTGGTGGCCGGCTTCGGCACCGTGTTCTTCGCGCGCGAGCTGGCGCGGGTCTCGCTGTTCGGCTGGCCGCTGTCGTTCTACATGGCCGCGCAGGGCGCCTCGCTGCTGTCGCTGGCCACCATCGGCCTGTACGCCTGGCGCATGCGGCGCCTGGAGCGCCGCTACCGCACGGCACTGGAACAGGCATGAGCGCGAAAACCTCCTATTTCAACAAACTGGCGCGCTACTACCTCTGGTACACCGGCTGCTTCGGCCTGTTCCTGGTGATGGTCGCGCTGCTCGAGCAGGAAGGCATGCCGCGCCTGTGGATCGGGCACCTGTTCATGTTCGCCACCATCCTGCTGTACGCCATCATCGGCGTGATCTGCCGCACCTCGAACGTCACCGAGTACTACGTGGCGGGGCGGCGCGTGCCGGCCATGTTCAACGGCATGGCCACCGCGGCCGACTGGATCTCGGCGGCCAGCTTCATCAGCCTGGCCGGCGGCCTGTACCTGCAGGGTTTCGACGGCCTGGCCTACATCATGGGCTGGACCGGCGGCTACTGCCTGGTGGCGCTCCTGATCGCGCCCTACCTGCGCCGCTTCGCGCAGTACACGATCCCCGACTTCCTGGCCGCGCGCTACGGCGGCGGCGTCGACGGGCGCGGCGCCGCGGTGCGCGCGGTGGCGGTGGGGGCCACCATCGTCGTCTCCTTCACCTACGTGGTGGCGCAGATCTACGCGGTCGGCCTGATCGCCTCGCGCTTCACCGGCGTCGATTTCTCGGTCGGGATCTTCCTCGGCCTGGCCAGCATCCTGGTGTGCTCCTTCCTGGGCGGCATGCGCGCCATCACCTGGACCCAGGTGGCGCAGTACATCATCCTGCTGGTGGCCTTCCTGATCCCGACCATCTGGCTGTCGGCCAAGCACGCCGACAACCCGGTGCCGCAGTTCGCCTACGGCTCACTGCTGCCCAAGCTGGCGGCGCGCGAGCACCAGCTGGACAAGGATCCGCGCGAGGAACAGGTGCGCGCCGAATTCCGGCGCCGCGCCGGGGAATACAGCGCGCGCCTGCAGGCCCTGCCGGCGTCCTGGGAGACCGGCAAGGTCGAGGCCCAGCGCCGCCTGGTGGAGGCGCGCACGCGCAACGCTTCGCTGAACGAGGTGCGCCAGGCCGAGCGCGAGCTGAACACCTATCCGAACTCGCCGGACGAGGCGCGCACGCTGTGGACCGAGCTGCGCGACGCCAACCTGGCGCGGGCCCGCCCGCCGGTGCCGCACGCCACGCCCTTCCCCGGCGCCACCAAGGAGGAATCGGACAGGCAGCGCAACAACTTCCTGGCCGTGGTGTTCTGCCTGATGTTCGGCACCGCCGCCATGCCGCACATCCTGATGCGCGCCTACACCACGCCCTCGGTGAGCGAGACCCGCAACGGCGTGTTCTGGACCCTGTTCTTCATCCTGCTGGTCTACCTGACCATTCCGGCGCTGGCGGTGCTGGCCAAGTACGACATCTATACCTCGCTGGTGGGCAGCGACTTTTCCACGCTGCCCACCTGGATCTCGTACTGGGCCAACGTCGACAAGGCCAATCCCCTGATCAGCGTCATCGACGTCAATGGCGACGGCGTGGTGCAACTGGCCGAGATCGCGATCGACGCCGACGTGCTGGTGCTGGCCACGCCGGAGATCGGCGGCCTGCCCTACGTGATCTCGGGCCTGGTGGCGGCCGGCGGCCTGGCGGCGGCGCTGTCGACCGCGGACGGCCTGCTGCTCGCGATTTCCAACGCCCTGTCGCACGACGTCTATTACAAGATCCTCGATCCGGGCGCCTCGACCCAGAAGCGGGTGACGATTTCCAAGCTGCTGCTGCTCGCGGTGGCCTTCATTGCAGCCTACGCGGCCTCGCAGAAGCCGGCCGACATCCTGTCGCTGGTGGGCGCGGCCTTCTCGCTGGCCGGCTCGACCCTGTTCCCGGTGCTGGTGCTGGGCGTGTTCTGGAAGCGCGCCAACCACATCGGGGCGATCGCCGGCATCGCGGCCGGCTTCGCGGTCTGCCTGTACTACATGTTCCGCGCCAGCCCGACCCTGGGCGGCAGCGTGGACGCGGCCTGGCTCGGCGTGATGCCGATGGCGGCCGGGGTGTTCGGAGTGCCGGCCGGGCTGCTGACGATCGTCGCGGTCAGCCTGCTCACCCCGGCGCCCAGCCGCAACAGCGCCGGCATGGTGGACTACATCCGCACGCCGGAGTGAGCGGGGAAGGACAAGCTGTTAGATTTGAGGAGAATTCTTCCCTAAGGCAGATGTTATTCTCGCCCGAGCCTCTTTCGGCGACATAACAATAGCTCGTTACGGAAAATCCATGCCTGTCCACTCCCGCGCCTTGCGCGCCGCCTTGCTTGCGGCGCTGGTTGCGTGCGGCGCTTCCGCCGCCTACGCCCAGACTCCCGCCCAGTCCCCTGCCCCGGCCACGGCTCCGGCCACCCTCCCGCCGATCGCCAGCTTCTTCGGCAGTTCGCCCTTCGGCGGCGCCAAGCTCTCGCCCGGTGCCCGCTACCTGGCCGTGCGCGGCAGCGCACCGGGGGAACGCGATTTCCTGATGGTGGTCGACTTGCGGACCAACAGCGGCAAGATCGTCGCCAAGTACAGCAACGCCGACATCGGCGACTTCCGCTGGATCAACGACCAGCGCCTCGTGTTCAACACCCATGAAAAGGAAGCCGGCCAGGGCAATGCGCAATACGCCCCCGGCCTGTACGCCGTCGACGCCGACGGTGGGCGCTTCGTGGAGCTGGCCGACCGCACCGGCGGCCAGCAGACCACCGGCACCCGGACGGTGCGCAAGCTCCTGCCCTGGAACACCTATATGCTGGATCAGGACGGCGGACAGGATTCCGATTACATCTACGTCACCCAGCCGATCCTGGACACCGGATACCACGAAGTGCGCCACGTCGAACTGCTGCGCGTGAACACCGTCACCGGGTTCTCGCAAAAGGTGTCGCGCCCGCGCGAGGTGCGCGGCTGGATGCTGGACCACAAGGGCGAACCGCGCCTGGCGACCAGCTACGACAAGAACCTGGTCACCTTGCATTACCTCGACCCGGCCACCAAGGCCTGGCGCGACCTGGCCAGCTATCCAATGTTCGGCGACGGCAGCGCCGCCGTCGCGCCGCTCGGCTTCGGGCCGGACGGCACCCTGTACGTGGAAGCGCGCGGCAGCAAGGCGACCACCGCCATCTACACCTTCAATTTCGGCACCGGCAAGATCAATCCGGAGCCGGTCCTGTCGGCGCCCGGCTACGACTTCGACGGCGGCCTGGTGTCCAACCGCGACAAGGTCCTCGGCGTGCGCTTCCGTACCGATGCGGCCTCGAACGAATGGTTCGACGGCGGCATGAAGCAGATCCAGGCGGAGGTCGACAAGCTGCTGCCGATCACGGTCAACCTGATCTCGGTGCCGGCGCAAGCCGATTCGCCCTGGGTCCTGGTACAGGCCTACTCGGACATCGTGCCGTCCTACTTCGCCTTGTACAACAAGGAAACCAAATTGTTGAACAAGGTCGGCGAATCGCGTCCCGGCATCCAGCCGGCGCAGATGGGCCGCCAGCAATTCGTGCGCTACAAGGCGCGCGACGGCCTGGAAATTCCGGCCCTGCTGACCCTGCCGGCCGGCGCCAAGCGTACCAAGCTCCCGCTGGTCGTGCTGGTGCACGGCGGCCCATATGTGCGCGGCGCCTCCTGGGGCTGGAGCCCGCAGTCGCAGTTCCTGGCCTCGCGCGGCTACGCGGTGCTGGAGCCGGAGTTCCGCGGCAGCACCGGCTTCGGCGTGAAGCATTTCAAGGCCGGCTGGAAGCAGTGGGGCCTGGCGATGCAGGACGACATCGCCGACGGCGTGCACTGGGCGGTGGGCAAGGGCATCGTGGACGCCAAGCGCGTGTGCATCGCCGGCGCCAGCTATGGCGGCTATGCCACCCTGATGGGCCTGGTCAAGGACCCGGACCTGTACAAGTGCGGCATCAACTGGGTGGGCGTGACCGACATCGGCCTGCTGTTCAACAGCGGCTGGAACTTCACCTCGGACGCTTCGGATGAGTGGAAGGCCTACGGCATGCCGGAGCTGATCGGCGATCCGGTCAAGGATGCAGCCCAGCTCAAGGCCACCTCGCCGCTCCAGCAGGCGGCGCGCATCACCCAGCCGCTGCTGCTGGCCTACGGCAGCGTCGACGCGCGCGTGCCGATCATCCACGGCACCCGGTTCCGCGACGCCGTCACGCGCACCAACCAGAACGTGGAGTGGGTCGAGTATCCGGAAGAAGGCCACGGCTGGTCGCTGGAGAAGAACCGGATCGACTTCTGGACCCGGGTCGAGAACTTCCTGGACCGCCACATCGGCAAGGGCGCCGCTCCGCAGTAAGCCCCCATGCGGGCCGCGTGCGACGCGGCCCGCATGCGCATCGTCACAGTTCCCCTGCAGTACACGCTGGCGTTACCGCTCCGGCCGCCCGGCCGGCTAACCAACTGGAGATCATGGCTACCTACCCTCGCTCACGCGGCCCAGCCGCCCTTGCCCTCGTCCTCTCCTGCGCGCTGCTGCCGGCAGGCGCAAGCGCCCAGGCGCCCGCCCTGCCGCCCATCGAGAAATTCTTCGCCAACCCCGCGCTCGACCAGGTCCGCCTGTCGCCCAAGGGCCGCTACGTGGCCATGCTGACCGGCGCGCCGGGCCGGCGCGACGTGCTGGCCGTGGTCGACCTGGCAGCGGGCAGCATCAAGATGGTGGCCGGCTACAAGGACTTCGACGTGCTGCGCTTCGAATGGGTGAACGAGGACAGGCTGATGTACAGCGTAGGCGACAGCCGCATCGGCGCAGGCGCGCAGTACCAGGCCAGCGGCCTGTTCGCGGTCAACCGCGACGGCGCCAACCCGCGCCAGCTGGCCGGGCGCCATGCGGAAGAATTCATGGTCGCGCAGGGCGGCCGCCTCAACCAGACCATGCTGCCCTGGCATACCTTCATGACGGGCCAGCGCGGCCCCCAGGATTCGGACTATGCGTATGTGGAGAGCTACGACTACGATCCGGGCACCGGGGAGCTGCTCACGGTCGACCTGCTGCGCCTGAATACGGTCACCGGCCAGGCCCGCGCCGTGCCCCGCCCGTCGCACGTCAAGGACTGGCTGCTGGACAATGCCGGCGAGCCGCGCATCGCCCTGTCGGCCGAAGGCGAGACCACCACGGTGCACTACCGCGATCCGGCCACCGCGCAATGGCGCCGGCTGGCCAGCTTCCACAGCTACACCGGCGCGGCCGGCGCCTTCATCCCGGTCGGCTTCGACGGCGACGGCCGCCTCTACGTGGAGGCCAATGCCGGCAAGGACACCTCGGCCCTGTACCACTACGACCTGAAGACCGGACAGCTGGCGGCCGAGCCCCTGCTGGTGGCCAAGGGCTACGACTTCGACGGCGCGCTGGTCAGCCGGCGCGGCAAGCTGCTCGGCGCCAGGCTGCACACCGACGCCGTCTCCGACGTCTGGTTCGATCCGGCCATGCAGGCCTTGCAGCAGAAGGTCGACGCGCTGCTGCCCGGGATGGTCAACCTGATCACGCCGCCCGCGAACGCCGAGCCGCTGTGGGTGCTGATCAATTCCTATTCCGACGTGCGGCCTTCCACCTACGTCCTGTACAACACCCAGACCGGTGAGCTCAACCGCATCGGCGAGGCCTTCCCCGGCATCGATGCGGCGCGCATGGGCCGCCAGCAGCCGGTGCGCTACACCGCGCGCGACGGACGCGGGATTCCCGGCCTGCTGACCCTCCCGCCAGGGGGCGGGAAAAACCTGCCGCTGGTGGTGCTGGTGCATGGCGGCCCTTACATGCGCGGCAGCAGCTGGGGCTGGAACCCGGAGTCGCAGTTCCTGGCCTCGCGCGGCTACGCCGTGCTGGAACCGGAATTCCGCGGCAGCCAGGGCTACGGCCAGGCGCACTACCGGGCCGGATGGAAGCAGTGGGGCATGGCGATGCAGGACGATATCGCCGACGGCGCGCGCTGGGCCGTGGCCCAGGGCCATGCCGACCCCAAGCGCATCTGCATCGCCGGCGCCAGCTACGGCGGCTATGCCACCCTGATGGGCCTGGCGAAGGACGGCGACCTGTACCGGTGCGGCATCAGCTGGGCCGGCGTCACCGACATCGACCTGCTGTACGGCGGCCAATGGAGCTTCGCCGACGACTTGCCGGACGACTACAAAAAATACGGCATGCCGGAACTGATCGGCGACCGCGTCAAGGACGCGGCCCAGCTCACGGCCACCTCGCCAATCCGGCAGGCGGCGCGCATCACCCAGCCGCTGCTGCTGGCCCACGGCGCGGTCGACCGCCGCGTCACGATCAGCCACGGCACCAGGTTCCGCGATGCGCTCAAGCGCACCAACCAGCAGGTCGAGTGGATCGAGTATGCGGAGGAAGGCCACGGCTGGAGGGCGCCGGCGACCCGGGTCGATTTCTGGGGGCGCGTCGAGAAGTTCCTGGACCGCCATATCGGCCGGGATGCGGCCCGCTGACTAACCGGGGCCGGAATCCGGCCCCCTCATCGAATCAAGAAAGGACACCATGCCTGTCGCCTCCTCCATGCGCATTCCCGCCGCGCTGATGTTCGCCCTCGCCTGCGGCGCCTGGACCGCGCCCGCCGCCGCCCAGGCCGTCGCCTCCCCGGCGGCGGCGCTGCCGCCGATCGAGAAGTTCTTCGCCAATCCGCAGCTCGACGATGCGGCGCTGTCGCCGAGCGGACGCTACCTCGCCGCCCTGTCGGGCACCGGAGCCGGGCGCGACATACTGGTGGTGGTCGATCTCGAGACCAGGGACATGAAGGTAGTGGCGGGCTATGCGAACGCCGACGTCCTCAGCTTCGAATGGGTCAACGACGAGCGCCTGCTGTTCAACGTCAGCGACAAGCAGGTCGGCCCCGGCGGCAGGCTGCTCGCCAGCGGCCTGTTCGCGGTGAACCGGGACGGTTCCAGGCTGCGCCAGCTGGCCGCGCGCCGCGGCGAGAGCAGCGTGGTCTCGATCGAGTCCAGCATCAAGAGCCGGCTGCTTCCCTGGCATACCTTCATGATGGGCCAGCGCGGCGCCCAGGATTCCGACTGGGTCTACGTCTACAACGCCCGCTACCGCGATACCGGCGACTTGTACACGGTCGACCTGCTGCGCCTGAATACCGTGACCGGCCAGACCGACGCCGTGCAGCGCCCGGCGCCCGTCGATTACTGGATCCTCGACAACGCCGGCGAACCGCGCCTGACGATGGGGTCGAACGACGGCACCACGACCATATACTACCGCGACCCCGGCAACGGCCAATGGCGCACCATCGCCAGCTTCCCTACCTGGGGCGACAGCGCCGAGGCCTTCATGCCCGAAGGCTTCGGCAGCGACGGCACCCTCTACGTTCGCGCCACCGGCGGCAAGGATCTGGCTGCGCTGCACACCTTCAACATGAAAACCGGGAAGATCGATCCCCAGCCGGTCGTGATGGCGGAAGGCTACGACTTCAGCGGGGACCTGATCAGCCGCCGGGGCAAGCTGCTCGGGGTATCGATGGTCACCGATGCACGCGGCAACGTCTGGCTCGATCCCGACATGCAGGCCTTGCAGAAGAAGGTCGACGCCGTGCTTCCCGGCACGGTCAACCTGCTGTCGGTCGCCGCCAGCGCGGACGCGCCCTGGGTACTGGTGCGCGCCTATTCCGACCGCCAGCCGCTGACCTGGCTCCTGTACCATCTGCAGACCGGCAAGCTGAGCAACTGTCTCTTATTACACATCTCCGAGCCCACGAGACCGATCAGTATCTCGTATGC
>CBIHLT010000126.1:0-15272 GCA_966210615.1 uncultured Massilia sp. | reverse complement strand
GCGCGCAGGTGCTTCTTGACCGTCATCGGGTAGTAGGTGCCGCCCTTGACGGTGGCGTCGTTACAGACGATCACGCATTCCTGGCCGGCCACGCGGCCGATGCCGGTGATGATGCCTGCCGCAGGGGCCGCGCCTTCGTACATCTCGTAGGCGGCCAATTGGGAGAACTCGAGGAAGGGCGTGCCCGGGTCGAGCAGATTCTCTACACGGTCGCGCGGCAGCAGCTTGCCGCGCGCGACGTGCTTGGCGGACGCGGCTTCGCCGCCGCCCTTGGCCATCTGGGCGACCTTGGCGCGCAGGTCGTCCACGACCGCCTGCATGGCTGCGGCGTTGGTCTTGAAGTCCTCGCTGCGCGGGTTGAGTTTGCTCTCGATCTGGGGCATGGCCGTCCTCTATGTCTCTGCTTTATTCTTTATCGGGGAAACTGCCGTCCAGGTAGAACCAGCGTGGGGCGCCGCCGGCAGGATCGGGCTCGCGCAGGAAACGGCTCACTTCGTGCAGCCGGTGCGCGCGTCCGCCGATCTTGAAGCGGGCGACGAATTCCACGGTGTCGCTGTCTGGATGGTCCGGCAAATTTACTTTACGTTGACGTAAACGTAAAGCAGATTTTATCTCAAGACCGAGCCAGCGGATGGGCTCTTTTTCATCGATGACCGGTTCGGTCGGCCGGGTGCTCGGATGCCAGGTTGATAACAGATATGGCTCGTCCTTGAGCGTGTAGGCGGTATAGCGCGAGCGCATCAGGGCCTCCGCCGTGGGCGGCAGGGCCGCTCCCGAGAGGTAGGGACCGCAACAGGAGCCGAACGAGGAACCGCCGCAGGGGCAGGCGGCCGAAGAAGCAGGGCGGGTAGACATGGCGGCAATTATCCGCGATTTCGCGCTTACCTGAGTCTTCACCTGTCCGTAGCGAGCCCTTCCTCGAAATGGCGCAGGTAATCCGGCACTTTGTCTTCGGGAACGTTTTTGTTCGAGCGCATATGAAGAATCAGCCGGTCGCGTTTGCGGACGTCCTGCATGATGGCGGTGATCCTGGCCAGCATCGGAGTACCTATCATCCGCCGGCAGTCCTGTCCGAGGAGTGCGGCGCCGGCCAAATCGGGATCAAAGCCTGCCGTGCTGAGAAAAGGCATGCCCTCACCCTCGTAGAGCCTGTTTTCGTTACCGGCGCCGGCATAACTGGCCAGCAGTAGCAGCAGATCCTGTGCATCCTTTGGATCGGCCAGGCCACGCTCGTCCCAGGCCAACAACTTGAGAACGGCTAGTCCGGGAATCGAACTGACACGCAGGAGGTGGCCGGGTTCGACCTCCACCTGCTCTGCGGCGGCGAGTGCCTCTTGATAGCCCGCCACATTCATGACGATGTCGCCACGTGGCGGCCAGGCGATATCGCCTGTTGCGCCCTCGATGGCGCCGAAAGGAATGAGGTCGACCGGATAATGCTTGTCGTCGTAGAAGCGCTGAATCGCGGTTCCCGGCAGCTGGCTGAAGTGGCCATCTGCAATCAGCGCTTGCCTGATCCGCTCGAATGATTCCCAGCTCTCGAGTGCGATGGCGAAGTCGACGTCGCGCGTCGCTCGCCCTGTATCGATGCCGAAGACATGTTTCAGCAAAACGTCGCGTGCGGTCGCGCCAACCAGGAAATAGGTGCGTCCTTCGGCCTCCAGTATCGAGCGTAGACGGCGCAGGATAGCGAGCGTGGCCCCGTCGAGTGGGTGGCGAAGATTGAGCTTATTCATGCCCGATCAGCCGCTGGAGCACCAGGTCGGCGGTTTCGTGTTTGCGTGGATCGGGCACTGCCAGCAGGTCGGCATAGATCAGTTCCGGGGGCGCAATCCCTTCGATGTCAAGTACGGCAGGATTCCAGAAAGGTTCGATGATTTCCAGTTCGCCCTGCGCGTCGGGACGCATCCTCAACCTGGACGCCAGCGCGGCGATAGAGGGGGAGCGCATGTCTGCATATAAAGTGAACGTCTCAGGTCGCAGGTAACTGGTCTGTACCGCCGCTGCCGCCTCGCCGCTCCATGTCATTCCATCTGCACTCGGCAGCTTCATCGAATGTAATTGATCCAGATTAGGCACATGAAAACGGCGCTTGGCGAGCTTGGGCCGCAACTGGCCGATATAGTTGCTGGCCCACTCTACGGCAAGTCGGCGCCGGTGCAGGAATGCGCGTCTGCCCGACCCGTCGGTGCCCAGGAACCCACGCTCGGACAGTTGCGCGAGCACGGGGCCGACAAGACCGAGCGATGCACCTGCCGCCGAAGCGATGTCGCGGTAGGTAGCATTGAGCAGGTCCGGTTGGGCGAACAAGGCAAACAGAATGCGCAAGCCGGAAGCTGTCATTGTTTTCGGTTCCGCTGGCATGGCCGGCTGAGCAGCTGGGCGTCGGCCCGAGATCAGGACGAAGCCGCCTGAAGAGGTGTTCAGGTAAGCGTTGCCGGCGCTATCCAGGCACTGTATCTCGAGCTCGCGGCAGCGTGCCAGCAGCTCCGGGCTCAGGTAGCGCGTGATGAGCAGGGTCCGCTGGTCGATCCACGGATCGGCCTTCAGAGCGTCGAGCATGGAGAAGCGGTCGATCCTGCCTTTCACTTCGGTCCTGTAATCGACTGGGCCGTGTGGAAAATGGAGTGTGACGCGTGGATCGTCCTGGCCGGGCCATTCTCCCCATGTTCCTTCGATAGCAGTCAAGGCAGTGAACTGTTGAAGACAGTGTTCGACCAGGATAATGGCATAAGGAAGAGGGTTGTTCATGAAGATGCCTCGTTTCGCGTTACGTGAACATGGCATCGAGTATGAACGGAATTTTCAGTT
The DNA here is from genome assembly GCA_966210615.1 of uncultured Massilia sp. GTDB lineage: Bacteria > Pseudomonadota > Gammaproteobacteria > Burkholderiales > Burkholderiaceae_D > Telluria. The sequence continues at coordinate 12,461 of CBIHLT010000126.1, read as the reverse complement.
TGTTCAATGATTTATATCGTTCGCGTAACGTGAACAAACGAAATAATTGAACGCCCCTGTCAGTCAGCCTCGTAAAGTCAACCCATCGAGCGTAAACGGCGGGGCCTTCCCCTGCATCGCCCCGGCCAGCAGCGAGGCTGTGCCGCAGGCGAAGGTGAAGCCCAGCGGGCCGTGGCCGACGTTCAGCCACAGGTTGTCATAGGGCGTGGCGCCGATGATCGGAGCGCTGCTCGGCGTCGCCGGGCGCAGGCCGGACCAGACCGACAATTTCGAATAATCGGCCGCGCGCGGCATGGTCTCGCGCACCTGTCGCGTCAGGCTGTTGACCCGCTTGGGATCGTGGCGCAGGTCTTCGCCCACCATGTCGACCATGGCCGCCACGCGCAGCTTGTCGCCGATGCGCGCGTACAGCACCTTGCGTTCGAAGTCGGTCACGCTGATCTCGGGCGCGATATCGTCCTGGCGGATCGGCGCGGTCAGGCTGTAGCCCTTGAGCGGGTAGAGCGGCAGGCGGATGCCGACGCTGTCGGACAAGTCCCGGCTCTGGATGCCGGCCGCCAGCACGTAGGCGTCGGCAGTCAGCAGGCCGTTGCCGGTCTCGATCCCGGTGATGCGTCCGCGCTCGGCGCGCAGGCGCTGCGCCTCGCCATGGACGAAGCCCTGGAAGTTCGGATGCTGGCGCAGCTGCACGGCCAGCGCCTGGCAAAAGGCGTGGCAGTCGGCCACCGCCTCGCCGGCGTTATAGATGCCGCCCGCCAGCAGGGGCTGGGCGGCGGCCAGCGAGGGTTCGCGCTCGGCGCAATCCTTCGGCGACCAGATCTGGCCGGCGCCCGCCTTGGCGGCGGCTTTCTCGAAAATGTCGCGCGAACGATACACCACCAGCTTGCCGGCATCGCGCCAGTCGAAGTCTTCCAGCGGCACCTTCACTTCCAGCTGCTTCATCGATTGGCGCGACAGTTCACCCAGTTCGAGCAGCTTGGCGGTGGTGCGGCGGTTGACGTCGGCGCGGCAGTGGGCCAGGAAGCTGGCCAGCCAGCGGTATTGGCGAATGTCGGCTTCCGGCTTGAAACGCAGCGGGCCGTTCTCCTGGAACAGCCACTGGAGCGCCTTCAGCGGCACGCCCTCGTCGGCGAGGGGCGAGACATAGCGGTAGCTGAGCTGCCCGCCGTTGCCGTAGCTGGCGCCACTGCCCACCTCGGGCGCGCGCTCCAGCAGGGTGACGCCATAGCCCGCCTCTGCCAGCCACCAGGCGGAAGTCAGGCCGACCACGCCGCCGCCGATGACGATTATTTGCTGCATTTCAAACTCATTTTTTCAGATTTGGAGGGTGAGCTTAGGTGTTTGGCGGCGCGCAAGCCAATGAATGCTGAGCGAGAGCTCATAACCGAGGTATATGCGCGCATTTGGACGCCCGTTCAGTTCTGTTGGCCGACGATCGCCTGCCGGTACAGGGCAGTGAGGATGCGTTCCTCGAAGCGCGCCAGGGCCGAATAGCTCCCCTTTTGGGTTTCCGGATCGGCCGAGCTGCCGCCGACCAGCGCAATCATGCCGTTGCCGGTCGCGCGGTCGAAGGCGAATACCGAGCGCAGGCCGTAGGCGTCGCCCAGGTGGCCGGCGGCGTCGAAGCCCTCGACCAGGCGCATGCCGGGACGGTCGGGAAAGTGCTGGTTGCCCAGGCCCCAGGCCTGGTAGAAGCCGTCCAGGGTGGCGCCGTTGTTCCGAGCGGGATCGAAGGTCCACTGGCGAGCGAACATGCGCTCCAGTGTCCCGCGCTTGAGAATCCGGGTGTTGCCGTGCATCCCGCCCTGCATCAGCATGCGCATGACCACGCCCAGCCCGCGCGCCGAAATGCGCAGGCCGCCCGTGGGGCTGTAGGGCGTGGCGTTCACGCCGGGCACATAGCCCGCCAGGCTGGCCGGCGGCTTGGCGCTGTAGTCGTCGACCTGGGCGATCCAGGGGCCGGCGGCGTTCCAGATTTCGGTGTCGGTGCTGCGCTTGCGGTACAAGGTGGCCAGGTTCGAGAGCGCGGCCGGGGACAGCTCGGACGGGTGGTAGCCGGCCTCGATGCCGAGCGGCTTGAACAGCAGGCGCTGCATCAGCGCGTTGAAGCGCTCGCCGGTCACGCGCTCCATGACGGTGCCGATGATTCCCCAGCCGAGGTTGCAGTAAGTGAAATACTCGCCCGGCGCCTCCTTGGCCGACCACATCGCCGTCGCGCCCGGCGCCAGCACGTCTTTCAGCGCGGTCGTGTTCGGCCAGGAATAGCCGCCGTCGTCGCGCAGCGAGGAGGTATGGCTCAGGATCAGGCGCAGGCTGATGGGGTGCTTGGGGTAGTGCGGATTGCGCAGCGGGAAGCCGAGGTAGCCGGACACATCGGCGTCCAGGTCCAGCTTGCCGTCTTCGACCAGGCGCATCAGGCCGAGCGTGGTATGCAGCTTGGAGACCGAGGCGATCCGGTACAAGGTGTCCGGCGCGGCCGGGCGGTCCGGGCCGATGGTACGGCGGCCGAAGGCGCCCTCGTAGACCGGCTGGCCGGCGCGGATCGCCAGCACCGACAGGCTGGCCAGCTGCATGGCCGGATCGTCGACGATGGCGGCCAGTTCGGTATCGAGACGGCGATGAAGGCCGGCCGTGGCCGGCGGCGCCGCGAACAGCGGTTCGATCGCGCCCAGCATCGCCATTCCCAGCAAGGATCGCCTGCCCTGGTTCATTCCCGTCTCCATTCTTGTCATGTCACCCGGATCAGCATACGGACAGCGTGGAATCCTTGCCAAATGAATAGCCGTCACGCGGCCATAACCGTTTTGTATTGGCATCAAGTGGTATGCTCATAACCCCGCCGCATGCGCATACAAGAATTTTTCATGAGGCCGGCCGATCCAGCGCCCGGCACAGCCGCTACACTCGTTCCATGTCCATGACACCCCCCAGCACCGGTTTCCAGGTCAACCTGGACGACAACTCGCCGCTCTACATGCAGCTGGCGCGCAAGCTCGCGCAGGACGTGCGCGACGGGCGCTACCAGGCCGACCAGGCGCTGCCGTCCGAACGCACGCTGTCCGAGCTGCTGGACGTGTCGCGCGTCACCGCGCGCAAGGCCATCGACCAGCTGGTGGACCAGGGCCTGGTGGTGCGCCGCCGCGGTTCGGGCAACTACATCGCCCCGCGCATCGAGCAGCCGCTGTCCAACCTGTCGAGCTTTTCGGAACAGCTGCAGCAGCGCGGCTACCGTCCCGGCTCGCACTGGCTGCGGCGCGAGGTGCTGCCGGCCGACGCCGACGAGCAGCTGTCGCTGGGCCTGTCGCCGGGAACGCGCGTGGCGCGGCTGGAGCGCCTGCGCCTGGCCGACGAGCTGCCGATGGCCTATGAAGTGAGCGTGATCCCGGCCACCGTGCTGCCGCGCCCCGAAGGCGTGACCGATTCGCTCTACGCCCACCTGGCCAAGACCGGCCACATGCCGGTGCGGGCCCTGCAGCACATCCGTGCCATGAACGCGCCGGCCGACCTGGCCGAGCGCCTGGATATCCCGGAAGGGCGGGCCGTGCTGTTCATTACCCGGGTCGGCTACCTGGAATCGGGCGAGCCGGTCGAGCTGACGCACTCGTACTGCCGCAGCGACCACTATGACTTCGTGGCCGAGCTGCGCCGATCCACATAACTTATAGGCATGATGGCAGCCGATCCTTTCATGAGATCGCTTGCCGGATTGGTATTACACTGGTTTTATCGATCATTGCGCAATCAACGACCACGGTCATGCTGAAAACCGAAACCCCCTCCCAGGCGCACGCCGCCCTCGACCAGTATCCGACCCAGGACCTGGTCAATGTCTTCGTCGACGACCAGATCAACGCCGTGAATGCGGTGCGCGCCGCCGCGCCCAGCATCGCGCTTGCTGTCGACGCCGCGCTGCCGCGCATGGAAGCGGGCGGACGCCTGATCTACGTGGGGGCCGGCACCTCGGGCCGCCTGGGCGTGCTCGACAGCGTCGAGCTGTACCCGACCTTCTCCTGGCCGCACGGCCGCGCGGTGGCGCTGCTGGCCGGCGGCAGCGACGCCATGTTCGTGGCGGTGGAAGGCGCGGAAGACGATTTCGACCAGGGCGCGGCCGACCTGCGCAGCGTGAACGTGGGCCCGGACGACGTGGTCCTGGCCATCGCCGCCTCGGGCGGCACGCCCTACGTGCTGGGCGCGCTGCAGGCGGGACGCGCGGCGGGCGCGCTGACGGTGGGCTTCGCCAACAATACCGACGCCCCGGTCGCGAATGAAGCCGAGATCGGCGTGACCCTGGACACCGGCCCGGAAGTGGTCTCGGGCAGTACCCGCCTGAAGGCCGGCACTTCGCAGAAGATCGCCCTGAACACCTTTTCCAGCGCCCTGATGGTGCGTTTGAACAAGGTCTACGGCAACCTGATGGTAGACTTGAAGGCTACCAACGCCAAGCTGGTGCGGCGTGCGATCCGCCTGACCACCTTCGCCACCGGCGCCGACGAGGCGGCCGCGCGCGCGGTGCTGGAGCAGTGCGGGTTCCACGTCAAGACCGCGATCGTGGCCTTGTCCAAACAAACCAGTGTCGAGCAGGCGCAAGCGCTGCTGGAAGCGGCGCACGGCAGCGTGCGCCAGGCGCTCGCCTGAGGCATCCACCCAGGCCGCGCGGCTTCCCGCGCCCCCTCCCGCCCGGCACACGAAAGAGTCATGCAAACTTCGCAAGCGAACAGCACCGGGCGCAGCCCCTGGGCCTGGATACCCTCCCTGTACTTTGCCCAGGCCATTCCCTACGTGGTGGCGAATGGCCTGTCGGTCATCATGTACAAGGACATGGGCGTCTCGAATTCCGACATCGCCTTCTATACCAGCCTGCTCTACCTGCCCTGGGTGATCAAGCCCCTGTGGTCGCCCATCGTCGACATGGTCGGCACCAAGCGCCGCTGGACCGTGCTGCTGCAGCTGGCGATGGCCGCCGCGCTGCTCGCGGTGGGCCTGGTGCTGCACCTGCCGGCCTTCTTCATGGTCAGCCTGGCCGTGATGTGGGTGATGGCCTTCAGCTCCGCCACCCATGACATCTCGGCCGACGGCTTCTACATGCTGGGCTTGCGCCAGCAGCAGCAGGCCGCCTTCGTGGGCGTGCGCTCCACCTTCTACCGCCTCGCCACCCTGGCCTGCCAGGGCCCGCTGGTGGTGCTGGCCGGGACGCTGGCCGTGACCCTGGGCGACGTGCACCAGGCCTGGTCGGTGGTGTTCTTCGTGATGGCCGGGCTGTTCTTCGCCGCCTTCGCCTGGCACCAGTTCGTCCTGCCCAGGCCCGACAGCGACCATGCCGTGCCCTCGACCAGCAATCCGCTGCGCGACTTCTTCGGCACCTTCGGCGCCTTCTTCGGCAAGCGCGACATCTGGCTGATCCTCGGCTTCATCCTGACCTTCCGCCTGGGCGAAGCGCAGCTGCTCAAGCTGGTCGCTCCCTTCCTCAAGGACCCGGTCGAGAAGGGCGGCCTGGGGCTGACCACCGCGCAGTACGGCATCGCCTACGGCACGGTCGGCATCATCGCCCTGACCATGGGCGGCCTGGCCGGCGGCTGGCTGATCTCGCGCCTGGGCCTGAAGCGCTGCCTGTGGCTGATGGTGTTCGCCGTGCACCTGCCGGACCTGGTGTTCGTCTACCTGTCGCAGACCCAGCCGACCGACCTGGCCACCGTCTCGGTGTTCCTGGCGATCGAGCAGTTCGGCTACGGCTTCGGCTTCACCGCCATGATGATGTACATGATCATGGTGGCCGACGGCCCGCACAAGACCGCGCACTACGCGATCTGCACGGGCCTGATGGCGCTGGGCATGATGGTGCCGGGCATGTGGAGCGGCGACCTGCAGGAATACCTGGGGTACAAGAACTTCTTCATCTGGACCTGCCTGGCCACGATCCCGGCCTTCATCATGGCGGCGCTGGTGAAGATCGATCCCGAGTTCGGCAAGAAGTAATGGCCAGTGCCCCGGTGCGCCTGACCTCGCTCGACGCCTTCCGCGGCTTCACCATTGCCGCGATGGTGCTGGTGAATAATCCGGGCGACTGGGGCAGCCTGTATCCCCAGCTGGCCCACGCCAAATGGCACGGCTGGACCTTCACCGACACCATCTTCCCCTTCTTCCTGTTCATCGGCGGCGTCGCCATGGCGCTGTCGCTGGGCCGCCTGGCGGCGGGCGGCGCCGACAAGCTGCAGCTGCTGCGCAAGCTGGCCGTGCGCGCCGCCATCATCTTCCTGATCGGCTTCCTGCTGAACCTGATCCCGCGCTTCGACTTTGGCAGCGTGCGCATCCCTGGCGTCCTGCAGCGCATCGCCCTGTGCACCCTGCTGGCGGCGCCGCTGGTGGTCTACCTGGGCTGGCGCGGGCAAGCGGCGGCGATCGCGCTGCTGCTCTCGATCTACAGCGTGCTGCAGCTGCTGGTCCCGGTGCCCGGCATCGGCGCGGGCGTGCTCGAGCCGGGACAGGATGCCGGCGCCTGGATCGACCGCATGCTGCTGGACGGCCACCTGTGGGTACAGGCCAGGACCTGGGACCCGGAAGGCCTGCTGTCGACCTTGCCGGCCCTGTGCAGCCAGCTGTTCGGCGTGCTGGCCGGGCGCCTGCTGCTGTCGGCGCTGCCGCGCATCGAGCAGGTGGTGTGGCTGCTCCTGGCGGGCCTGGCCTGCCTGGCAGTGGGCTCGACCCTCGACGCCGTCCTCATGCCGATCAATAAGAGCCTGTGGACCCCGTCCTACTGCTTCCTGATGACCGGCTGGGCGCTGCTCGCCTTCGGCGCCGCCTACTGGCTGCTGGACGCGAACCCGCACGCGGCCCTGCGCGAGCGCGCGGCGGCCGTCGGCAAGCCTTTCCTGATCTACGGGATGAACGCGCTGTTCATCTTCGCCTTCTCCGGTTTCGTGGCCAAGATGCTGGGCTTTATCAAGCTGGACCAGCCAGATGGCAGCCAGCTCTCGCTCGGCCGCAGCCTGTACGCGCCCATCAAGGCGCTGCCGCTGGCGCCGGTGAACACCTCCCTGTTATATGCCATCGCTTTCAATGCCTGCATGTTCGCCGTCGCGTATTTCATGTGGTGCAAGCGCTGGTTCGTCAAAGTCTAGAATGAAAAGAATAAGGAGCCGATGTGCAGCCTGACCTGAAAAAACGCGCCTTCGCGCTTGCCGGCGTCGCCGGCGCCCTGGCCCTCGGCGGCTTGATGAGCGCCTGTACCACCCAGCCTGCGGCGAGCAGCGCGCAACCTGGCGCCCCCGCGCCCGCCGATGCGCCCGTGGTGACGGGCGGCGAGCAGCCGCCGCCGGCCCCGCGCGAATTCCGCGCCGCCTGGGTCTCGACCGTCGCCAACATCGACTGGCCGACCAAACAGAACCTGACGGCCGCCCAGCAGCAGGCCGAGGCCATCGCCATCCTCGACCGCGCCAAGGCGCTCAACCTGAACGCCATCGTGCTGCAGGTACGCCCCTCGGCCGATTCCATCTACGCGTCCAAGATCGAGCCGTGGTCGGAATACCTGACCGGCGCCCAGGGCAAGGCCCCGCAGCCCTGGTACGACCCGCTCAAGTTCTGGGTCACGGAGGCGCATGCGCGCGGCATCGAGCTGCACGCCTGGTTCAATCCCTACCGCGCGCGCCACGACGGCGCCCGCTCGCCCGCAGCGCCCAACCATATCACCAACGCCAACCCGGCGGCGGTCAAGCGCTACGGCAAGTTCATGTGGATGGACCCGGCCGAGGAAGCGGCCTCGAAGCAGACCCTGGACGTGATCCTGGACGTGGTGCGCCGCTACGACATCGACGGCGTGCACATCGACGACTACTTCTATCCGTATCCGATCGAAGCCACGCCCGCTGACATCGCGGGCAATGCGGCGGCGCTGGACGGCAAGACCGGCAAGGCCGAACTCGACTTCCCGGACCAGCCGGCCTGGGACCGCTACGTGGCAAGCGGCGGCAAGCTCGATCGCGCCTCCTGGCGCCGCGACAACGTCAACCGCCTGATCGAGAACATCTATAACGGCATCCGCCGCGAGAAGAGCTGGGTGCGCTTCGGCATCAGCCCCTTCGGCCTGGGCCGCCCGGACCGCCGCCCGCCAGGCATCACCGGCTTCTCGCAGTACGACAAGCTGTACGCGGACGCCGAGCTGTGGCTGCAGAACGGCTGGCTCGACTACTTCACGCCCCAGCTGTACTGGCCGATCTCGCAAACGGGCCAGGCCTACGACGTGCTGCTCGACTACTGGATCTCGCAGAACACGAAGGGCCGCCACATGTGGCCGGGCCTGTTCACCAGCCGCATCGGCGCGCCGACCAGGGACTACCAGCCGGAAGAAGTGCTGCAGCAGATCAGCGTCACGCGCGCCCGCCCGGCGGCCAGCGGCCACGTCCACTTCAGCATGGCGGCCCTGATGCAGAACCGCAAGGGCATCAGCGACCAGCTGCGCGCCACCCGCTACACCGGCCCGGCCCTGGTGCCGGCCACGCCCTGGCTGGCCGGCGAAGCTCCCGGCACGCCGCTGGTCGCGGCCGAGCGCCGCAAGAACGCGCTCCAGCTTAAACTGAAGGCCGGCAAGGCCAACGCCCTGTATGCGATCTGGGCGCGCCACGGCAAGGAATGGCGCTTCGCCGTGGCCCCGGCCTCGCGCGTGGACTGGACCATTCCCGACGACGGCACGCTGGGCGCGGCCGACGCGGTATTCGTCAGCGCCGTCGACCGCCTCGGCGTCGAGGGCGCGCGGGTGCAGGTCTGGAACAAATCGTAAATGAATGGGCTTTACCTCGCGCTTATAACCCTGGCTCATGCGGCAAGCGCCAGCATTCATTCGCGCTCCGGCGCGCTGGGAGCGTAAACTTGACGGTCATGCAAACACACGCACAACACGCCCTTGAAGGCATGGGCCTGGGCATCGACGCCGGCGGCACCCAGACCCGCTGGGCACTGGCCGCACCCGGCGGCCACATCGTGGCCGAAGGCACGGTCGACGGCCTGTCCGCCCTGCAGATGGCCAGCAGCGAAGGCCGCGGCACGGTGCGCGCCACCTTCGCCGGCATGGCCCAGGCCGTGCTGGAGCACGGCCGCCCGTCAGCGGTCCGCGCCGGCATGACCGGCTTCGGCGGCGAGGGCGAACAGCTGGCGCGCTGGCTGGCCGGCTTCCTCGGCATCGAATCCAGCGCGGTCACCCTTTGCAACGACATCGAGATCGCCTACCTGGCCAGCTTCAGCCCCGGCGAAGGCTACCTGGTCTACGCCGGCACCGGCTCGATCGGCGCCTTCATCGACGCCAATGGCGAGCTGCATCGCGCCGGCGGACGCGGCGTGGTGCTGGACGACGGCGGCGGCGGTTTCTGGATCGCGCGCGAGGCGCTGCGCCACATCTGGCGCAACGAGGACGAGCAGCCGGGCAGCTGGCAATCTTCGCCCATGGCCCAGGCCGCGTTCCAGCACATCGGCGGCAGCGACTGGTCGTATTCGCGCCAGTTCATCTACCACAGCGAGCGGGGCGAGGTCGGCAAGCTGGCCCTGGCCGTGGCCGCCAGCGCCGAGCGCGACCCCGCCGCGGCAAGCATCCTGCGCGAAGCGGGCAAGGAACTGGCGCGCCTGGCGCTGGCCATGATCCGCCGCTTCGGCCCGCGCCCGGTGGCCCTGACCGGCCGCGCCGCCGAGCTGCATCCGGTAATCGTGCAAACCATGCGCGCCGCGCTGCCGCCCGACACCCCGCTCAGCCAGACCGGCCTGCGCGCCCACCACGCCGCCGCGCGCCTGGCGGCCGGGCCGCTGCCCGGCATCGACTAGACCACACAGGAACACCCATGAAAACCCTGATCTCCGTACTCGCCCTTGCCCTGCTGGCCGGCTGCGCCACCGGCCCGCGCTACGACACCACCTACAATTCCGTCGGCCAGGCCAGCCGCGTGCGCTTCCTGGTGCTGCACTACACCGTGGCCGACAAGCCGGCCTCGATCAAGATCCTGACGGAGCAGCAGGTAAGCGCTCACTACCTGCTCACCGACGATCCCGAGCCGGTCATCTACCGCCTGGTGGACGAGACCCGCTCGGCCTACCATGCCGGCAACTCGAGCTGGAAGAACTATACCCAGCTGAACAACAGCTCGATCGGCATCGAGATCGTCAACGCGGGCTGGAAGGACACCCCGAACGGCCGCGTGTTCGCGCCTTTCCCGCAGACCCAGGTCGACGCCCTGGTGGGCCTGGTGAAGGACATCGTGCAGCGCCACCGCGTGGCGCCGGAAAACGTCCTCGGCCACAGCGACATCGCTCCGTTGCGCAAGCAGGATCCGGGCCCGCTGTTCCCGTGGCAGCGCCTGGCCCAGGAAGGCCTGGTGAAGTGGCCGGACGCGGGCCGCGTGGCGCTGGTGCGCCCGGCCTTCGACGCCTTCCTGCCGGACGTCGGCTGGTTCCAGCGCAAGCTGGTCATGCACGGCTTCTCGCTGCCGCAGACCGGCGTGCTGGACGAAGCGACCCGCACCACCCTGGCCGCCTTCCAGATGAAATACCGTCCGGCTGACTTTACCGGCAACCCGGACGCCGAGACCGCGACCCTGCTCGAAGTGCTGACCACGCCGCCGAATGCGCCGCTGCCCGCGATGCCGGCGCCGCCGGCGCCGCCGGTGGCCATGCCGCCGCCGCTGCCGGGTACGCCGCCGGTGCCGGCCACGCCGTCCACCCCGCCGGTCCCGCCCTCGCCCGCGCCGCTGACGGCGCCGGCCATCCCGGTTCCGCCGGCGCCGGCCGTGCCCGTGCCCGTGGTGCCCGAGACGGCGCCGGCGCCCGCCGCCCCGACGCCGCCTGTCCCACCGCCGGTACCGGCGGGCCCGGCGCCGGCGACCACGCCATGATGGTCGCCGCCGGCACGTTTTCGCTGTATCCTTCGGAAAATCCGCGCCTTGCGCGGCAGCTCTCACTGAAGGATTAGCGATGCGCCTGCGTCATATCGAAGTTTTCCACGCCATCATGCAGGTCGGCACCATCAGCGGTGCCGCCCAGGTTCTCCACATCTCCCAGCCGGCGGTGACCAAGGTGCTCCAGCACGCCGAACTGCAGCTGGGCATGCCGCTGTTCGAGCGGGTGCGCGGCAAGCTGTATCCGAAGCCCGAGGCGCACCGCCTGTTCGCGGAGACCGAGAAGCTCAACCGCGACCTGCAGGGCATCCGCCGCCTGGCCGCCAGCCTCAAGGGCCGCGCGGTGGAGACCGTGCGCCTGGTGTCGACGCCGACCATCGCGATGAGCGTGCTGCCCGGCGCCATGACGCAGTGGCGGCGCGACTTCCCGCAGACCCGCTGCGAGCTGGCCACCCACCACACCAGCGAGATCGTCAACGTGCTGCGCCTGGGCGAAGCCGACCTGGCGGTGTCGCTGCAGGATCCACGCCATCCCGGCATCGTGGCCGAGCCGATCGCGCACGGCCTGCTGACCGTGATGGCGCCGGTCGGCACCTGGGGCGAGGAAGAACGCGGCAAGCCGATGCCGCCCTCCGCCCTGAAGGGCGAGCTGATCGGCCTGAACGACGGCGATCCGCTCGGCGAACTGATGACCGCCTCCTGCGAGGCGGCGGACGTGCATCCGGTCTTCAACACCGTGGTGCAAACTTACCAGATCGCGCGCTCGCTGGTCGAAGCGGGCGCCGGCACCGCCGTGCTGGACCCGTTCACGGCGGCGTCGGCCTCGCCCGCCAAGGTGATCTGCCGTCCGTGGGAGCCGGACATCGCGGTGAACCTGTACCTGCTGACCGCCAGCCATTCCCCGCTGTCGCACGGGGCGCGCGAGCTGGCCAATTGTATCGGCGCGACCGCGCGCGCCTGTCTCGAAAAAGGTTGTACATGAGTTTAACCGTGGCCAGCGAGGAGATCGCCGGCAGCCCCGAATTCCGCCACCTGAGCAGCATCGCCGGCATCCAGGTCGATCTGCGCTACGCCACGGACAACAACTTCGTCGGACGCGACCTGTATTCGCCCTACGACTGCGCCTGGCTGCACGTCGAGGCGGCCAGCGCCCTCGAGAAGGTCGTGGCCTGGCTGGCCGCGCGCCGTCCCGACCTGACCCCGCTGGTGCTGGACGCCCTGCGCCCGCAGCGCGTGCAGCAGCAGCTGTGGGATGCGCTGGAAGGCACCGGGCTGCAGATGTACCTGGCCAATCCGGAGCGCGGCTCGATCCACTCCTACGGCATGGCGCTCGACATCACCCTGCTCGACGCCGACGGGCGCGAGCTGGACATGGGCACCGGTTTCGACGACATGACCAACCGCTCGCATCCGGCGCTGGAAGAAGGCTTCCTGCAGGCCGGCCAGCTCACCGAGGCGCAGGTGGCCAACCGCCGCCTGCTGCGCGACGCGATGCTGCAGGCCGGCTTCCTGGGCATCAATACCGAATGGTGGCATTTCGATTGCGGCGACCGCGAGCTGGTGCGCCGCAGCTTCCGGCGCGTGCTCTGATGA
>CBIHLT010000125.1:0-15280 GCA_966210615.1 uncultured Massilia sp. | reverse complement strand
ATGCGCGACCGGCGTCCGCTAGCATCCACGCAGAATCCACCCGGAATCCAAGCAGAAGCCCAGTCCACCAACAAGGACATACCAGGACTTTGCCCCGCAACCAAACCTTCGGCGCTCAAGGTTCTATCGTCAGCACCTTTCTATCCCGCCGCGAGACCGGAGAGCGCAAGAGCCGCTTCCTGAGTGCGTTCCGGATGCGGTACGTCTTGGACTCGAACACGAGATACGACAGGTACGCCGAACCGATCAGGACCGCAAGCATTCCGAAAAAGAGGGCAGTATGCAGCGGGATGGAAGGCGAGAGCCGGCGCAGGCCGAGGTGGCTCGTACTCCAGTGTTGCAACAGGCCGATCACGGGTACATGCAAGACGTAGAGACTGAACGAGAACTCGGCAAAGAACTTGCCTGACTTGCGAACGGGCTGCGCCAGGCGGGAAGCAGTCGAGGCCTTGAACTGCAGGCTCGAAAGGAGGACGAGATAGAGGACGCTGCATATCAGATCCTGCCCGAGCGTCGTCACGTCGAATTCGTCCAGTTCCCCCGTCAACCTGAAATACCCAGCGCCGGCAAGAACCAGCAGGAACCAGCCCCAGCGCGCGCCATTCCCGCATTCGATCCGGATGCGGGAGAACCCCACGCCAAGGAGCCACACCAGGAAGTAGGTGGTAATCGCCGTCGGCAACAGCGCGGCAAGCGCGAGGAGGGCAGCCGCGCATGACAGACGAGCTGTTTTACCTGGCGTGGTGCATACCAGCGCCAGCAGGGGGAACATCAGGTAGTACCACGTCTCGTTCGCCAGACTCCACAGTGGAAAATTCCCTCCAAAAACAGGCACTAACACGCGTTGCAAGCCAAACAGGTTGCCGGCGAAGCTAGTCGCCGAATACGGGTCGGCCGGCGACAGATCGATCGCATCCAGGCTGGTGGCGCCGATGCCGAAAGCAAACGCCAGGGTGAGCAAGAAAGTGGGAATCAATACAGTCCACAAGCGTGTCAGGCGGTCGATCGCATAGCTGACGATCGCATGGGGCTCATTGATGCGGTTCAGCAAACTGCCGCCCACCAGCCAGCCGCTGATGACGAAGAAGACCAGCACCGCCTGATGGGCAAACCCACTGACGAAGGCGAGCCCCTGGAACCAGAGCGGGGGAGAGGCAAGGTCGCGGACTGCGGGATACATAGCTGCACGTAAGTGGGCAATGGCAACAATGAAAGCGGCCAGGCCGCGCAGTACCGAGATAAGAATGGAGTGCCAGCTCGCCTCGTCGAACTGGCCGTGACGCTGGAATGCCACCCGGGGCATATTGGGAAAGTGCATTGTGCCTCCCTGGCTCAAATAAGTTGCCGTTTGCCCTCCACAGGGCGAAACGTTTTTGCTGAAAAGCCTCGGCGACGGCCGGCACACCAGACAGACGAAGTTGCGGGTAAAGCACGTCACGGGCAAGGCTCCCCCTGATTGACCCACCCGAATCAGCCGTGTACGGCATCAGTCATTTGCGTGCCTTGGCGCGCCTGACAAAACCCTCATGGCTGCTTTGCATCGTCTTTGCCGTACTGAATTACTGTCTGCGACACTGCGTCGCGTGGCCGCATCCCTTGCCCCGAGGGCTTTGTCAGACGCTCTTAGTCAAGCGCATGCCTTCGCCATGCACGCGGATCCGCTATGCGCGAATCACGATGGGCGGCGAAGGCAGCTACGCGCGCGACCGCTGCGGCGGAACCTGTAGGGCAATCGAACCAACATCCCGCTGTAGTGCCTGACTGGGTTAATTGCTGTGTTCCCAGGACTGGACCTGTCTGAGCATCCGGTTCCGACCTATAGCCCTTGGCAACCCCTCACGAAGAGCCGCATCGCCTCGCCATAAAGCCACTGCGAAGCAGGGATGGGGGATCATTCGAGCGGGCGTCAGACGCCTTGGCGCTTGCTGCCACGGGTTTTCTGCTTCTGGCCGATAAATAGATTACCTTTTCGAATATCAAACCGAATCGACCGTTCCCGCTGCTCAATTCGCAGTCTCGACTTTAACAAATTGCCGAGACAGGATTTTGAATCGACGCAAAAACAGGAGAAAAAGGAGCCTGCGGTCCGCCAATCGAGGGCCGGTTTATTCGAAGTCCGCTGGATTAAGTTATCCGTGTAATCCAAACGAGGTCGTTTTTGTTGCGGGAAATTTCTTCCAGATAAATTATTAGCGCAATGTCCCCGTAATTTGAGGGCGGTGTAGGAAAAATATGATGCTCGTCGTATCTCAACAGCAAGAATAAGTGGCAGTGCGCTCGCTGATCTAATTGAGGTTCATCAATCCGATAATTTGAGGGGCCATGATAATCAACTCGGAAGGCGATCGATAGGATTGTTGGTCAAGGCTGGTAACTATAAATTTATGCTCATGGAAATATAGAGGACGAAACCATTTTTGCAAAAGCCTTGGGCCGTTGCCTGTCCAGTAATGTGCCCTGGATCGTCAATCGCGTATTCCCGCGTCTCGTATATTTGTTCAATTTATGTCCACATGTCCTCGAGGATGCACAATTCGAAAACATGGTTGTCAACCATGAATTTATCCTTGCCTGTTTTCTGGAAGCATGCGACGACAGTGCTCACCGGGACCGTGGTGGCCCAGGCCTTGCCGTTGTTGATCGCTCCGCTGATCACCCGCCTTTGTACGCCGGCAGACCTCGGAGAATTCAGTGTCTGGCTGGGCGTGATTGCGATTGCGTCCACGATCGGCACGCTCAGACTCGAAGCGGCGATGATCCTCGATCACGATTCCGATGAGCAGCAGACCTGTTTCAGCGTCGTGGCCTATTTCTCGACTTCGCTGGCAGTTTTCATCACCTGTGCCTTGGTGTGCGCGCGCCTGGCCGGAACGCCCCTGGCGCAGAAGCTGTCTTGGTTTGGTTTGCTGACCATCGGACTAGGCGCGTGGCTCACCGCGTATCACCAGACAGTGCTTGCCTACGCAACCTCGTACCGCGCATTTGGTAAGGCGGCGATGGCAAAGGTATGCGGCGCCGGGACCATTGCAGTCGGTCAGCTGGCCTTGCTGTTGGCCGGAGCAGGAGGCGGAGCACTATTAGGTGGGCAAATTCTCGGGCTGTGCATCGGTTTGGCGGCTGCGATCTATCTCTTGTCTCCACCGCTTCCCAGGCTTTCCCTGGCGCCGACGCGTGCGCAACTCAGGTATCTCAAGAAACATGAATCGTTCTGGCGATTTTCCTTGCCGGCAGGTCTGTTGAATACCGCAGCCGGCAAGTTCCCCTTGTTTCTCGTCGGAGCAAAGTATGGCCTGTTCGCCGCTGGCTTGTTTGCCCTGACCGAACGAATACTGACCGCCCCCGTTTCGCTGATCGCAGCCTCCGTCCTGGAGGTGTTCAAACGCCAGTCAGTCCACGAGTTCCAGACGCTGGGCAACTGCAAGGCCGCCTTCCTCAGCACCTTCAAGGCGCTGGTGCTGCTCGGTTGTGTGCCGGCCCTCGTGATTTTCGCCTTCGCTCCGGATCTCTGTGCCTGGGTATTTGGCGAGCCATGGCGCGAAGCCGGCGAATTCGCGCGGATCCTGGCCCCATTGTATTTCCTGAATTTCGTCGCCAGCCCATTAAGTTATGTCTTCTTCGTCGCCGGAAAGCAAAAAATTGAGCTCTTATGGCAAATTGCGCTGTTTATTACGACGATTACGATCTTTGTCGCTCCGCTTCCTTTGAAACAAGTGCTTCTGCATTACACAGTTTCCTATTCGATCCTGTACATCGTCTATCTTTACCTGTCGTACCGATTCTCAAAGAACGGGGCTCCAGGATCCGCCGGTTCTCGCGGGTCGATCGCGGTTGCTGACGCCGACAGCCGGCAGAAAACGGGCGGATAAATCATGCAGGCGATCAGTATTGAAACAGGTCGGCGGAAGCGGGTGATCAGCCCCACATTTATAGCGCATTGCGCTTTCCTGTTGCTGTTCCCTGGCTTTTTTTTCTACCAGACCCTGTTGGGTATCGGCGCCATTCCCGCATTTTTGGGCGGCTACTTCACCCTGGTGGCGATGGTATTGCTGGTGCCGCTCGCCGGCGCCCTGTTCTGTGCCGTGAAACGGGACAGGGCTTATGCGACGCCCCTCGACCTGTGCCTGCTCCTGCTCGCCACCTACTACCTGCTGGTCCTGGCGGCGAATTTCGCCTCAGGGGCGACGGTCATCATTGTGGAAAGGTATGTGGCGAGCGTTATCTTCTGCTTCGAGACATATGTCATATTTCGAATGATCGATCTCGACGACCAGAATTTTTTGAGAATCATCGTTATTTCTCTTCTGATCATGTCGGTCATTACCTGCTACTTCTCGGTCGGTGGCTTTTTCTTTCTGCAAGCCCTAGGGGAAGCAAAGGATCCGGCCAGCCTGGCAACCTATCAGGGGTTCGCACGCTCCTATATCTACACCTATTTGATCGTTGTCGCGGTGACCAGATCAGTGGTTTTGCGTTACTTGATGTATGTCATGGCATCCACCGCTTTGTTCCTGAACGGGGCGCGAAGCGAATTTTCCGCGATCATGTTCCTGATTCCAGCAGTGGAACTGTATTACGCGAAACAGCGGTTGTACGCCATTTTTGCGCTTCTGCTCTTATCCGTTTTTCTCGTCGGCGGCGTTGAAACGATCGTGAACGCCCTGCCGGAAAACAGGATATTGCAGCTGTTCGACCTTTCCCACTCGAGTTCGGCAATCACCAGGCAACGCTTCACCGGGGACGCGCTACGTACGATCTGGTCCAGCCCTGTGTTCGGTAACTTCGCCAGTTATCCCGATGGCCATTACGCTCACAACGTCTTGACGACCTGGGTGGACTTCGGCCTGTTTGGTTTTCTCTTCTTTTGTGGGCTGCTGGTATGGCATGCCATCTGGCTGTTCTTCAACGGCTTCTTTTCCAGGACAAAAAGCGGTGACTTCGTCCTGGCATGGTCCTTCGTCACCGCAGTGATCCTCTGGGCCGTGACCGCAAAAAATATGCCCGACATGAGCGTGGGCGCGGCCCTGGGGGCATTCGCGCGCTATCGCTATAAGAAAAGACATTTAACACCAGCCCACGACCGGCCGTCTGCCGCCTGGAAATAAGGTATCAACATGCGGATTCTCTACATCAATCATTACGCCGGTTCGCCGCGCCACGGCATGGAATACCGTCCTTATTACCTGGCGCGGGAATGGGTGCGCTTCGGGCATGAGGTCTGCATTGTCGCTGCGGATTATTCGCATCTGCGCGTTCAGCGCCCTCAACTTGACGGTCGCGATCGTCTGGACGAATCGATCGACGGCGTTCGCTACACCTGGCTGAGGACGCTTCCCTACGCCGGAAACGGCTTTGCGCGGGTGCGCAATATTGGCTCGTTCATGTTCCGCCTGTATCAGCATGGGCAGCGGCTTGCGGCGGAGCGCAAGCCGGACGTGGTCATTGCATCCAGTACTTACCCGATGGACGTGTGGCCGGCACACCGCATTGCGAGCTTGGCCGGCGCCAGGCTTGTGTTCGAGATCCATGACCTTTGGCCGCTGACGCCGATGGAAGTGGGCGGAATGTCGAGATGGCATCCATTCATCCTGACCGCGCAGGCCGCCGAGAACTATGTCTACCGAAACGCAAGCGCAGTGGTTTCCATGCTTCCGAAGGTGCATGCCCACGTCGCTGCACGCGGACTGGCCGTGGACAGGCTGCACATTGTCCCGAACGGCATCGATCCTGGCGAGTGGCCGGCGAGGACCGCTCCACTGGCAGAGGCGCTGGAAGGCAGGCTGGCGCGGATTGCGGAAGCGGGGAATGCGATCGTCGGATACGCCGGCAATCACGGTATTTCGAATTCCCTGGACACACTGCTCAAGACTGCGGAGAACATGCGTGGCGAGAAGGTGTCCTTCGTCCTCGTGGGCGGCGGCCCGGAGAAAGAGAAGCTCGAGCGCTGGGCGCAGTCGGAACAGCTGCGCAACGTCCATTTTGCCGATCCGGTCGCCAAAGAGCAGATTCCCGCCTTGCTGCAATGGTTTGACATCGCCTTCATCGGCTGGAAACGCCAGCCTTTGTACCGGTTTGGGATCGCGCCGAACAAACTCATGGATTACATGATGGCGGCCCGTCCTGTGCTGCATGCGGTCGAAGCAGGAAACGATTCCGTGGGGGAGGCCGGCTGCGGACTGACCGTGGCGCCGGAAAGCCCGGGCGCGCTTGCGCATGGCATCCGGTCATTGATCGGATTGAGCGACGCCGAACGTCAAGCCATGGGCGCGCGCGGCAAGGAATTTGTACTGCGTCACTTTACCTATCCAGTCCTCAGCGCGCGCTTCCTGGCCGCGTGCGGTGAATAGGAGCGTCCGACAACACTGCCAGGGCAAGGCTGCGCTACCGGCGCAGCGCTGCCGCAGCGTAGACGCAGGAAGGATGCAGTGCAGCCGTAAAGGTTCCGTGCCACGCATTAGCTCCCGGCGATGACGCCGCGCTAAAGAATAATTTTTGTCCATTCGTCTCTGGGTGAATCACATGTCACACACGGATATGCTGATGAAGAGGATCTTCGACATCGTCGCTGCTTTGTTTGGCCTCTTGCTGGCCTTGCCGTTTATCGTTGTTTGCTGGACTGTCGCGGCAATCGAGACCCGAAGTAATGGTTTTTTCATACATGAGCGAATAGGGCGGCATGGACGTCCGATACATGTCTGCAAGATCAAGACCATGTATTCGACCAGGAGCAAAAGAAGCCCGCTCGCCTCCAACAATATGTCTGTTATCACCCGCTCCGGCGCTGTGTTCAGGAAGTACAAGCTGGACGAATTGCCGCAGCTTTTCAACGTCCTCATCGGGAACATGAGCATCGTCGGTCCCCGTCCCGATGTCCCCGGCTACGCCGACGCGCTCGCAGGCAGTGACAGGATCATCCTCGCATTGCGGCCAGGGATCACCGGTCCGGCGTCGATCAAGTACAAAAATGAGGAATCGATGCTGGCGGCCGTCGCTGATCCGCTCGTCTATAACGACCGCATCATCTGGCCCGACAAGGTCCGGATAAACAAGGAATACATACAAAATTATTCCTTGTGGCGCGATATCAAATACATCTTGCAGACGATTTTCCCGTGAGGCCCACATGAAAAGCTTATGCACCACCTGGCCCAGCTTCTCCGACGAGGAGGCGACCGCCGTGAAGAACGTGATCTTGTCGAACAAGGTGAATTACTGGACCGGCACCGAATGCCGGGAATTCGAAAAGGAGTTTGCGGCGTGGGTGGGAACGGAGTTCGCCGTATCCCTTGCTAACGGCACCCTGGCACTGGATTGTGCGCTGAAGGCGCTTGGCATCACAGACGGCGACGAGGTGATTGTCACGCCCAGGACCTTCCTGGCTTCCGCGAGCTGCATCGTCAATGCCGGCGCGATTCCCGTGTTTGCAGATGTCGACCGGGACAGTCAGAACATCACTGCCGACACCATCAGGGCCGTGCTCACGCCGCGCACCAAAGCGGTCATCTGTGTTCACCTTGCAGGGTGGCCTTGCGACATGGACCCGATCATGGAGCTGGCCCAGGCACACGGCCTGTTTGTCATTGAGGACTGTGCCCAGGCGCATGGCGCGCGCTACAAAGGGAGGATGGTCGGGAGCATCGGGCACATCGGTGCCTGGTCATTTTGCCAGGACAAGATCATGACGACGGGCGGCGAAGGAGGCATGGTCACCACGAACTCCCGCGAGTGGTGGAAGACCATGTGGTCGCATAAGGATCATGGCAAGTCCTGGGACGCTGTGTACGCACGGCAGCATCCCGCCGGATACCGGTGGGTCCACGAGTCTTTTGGAACGAACTGGCGGATGCTGGAGGTGCAGGCGGCCGTTGGGCGCATCCAGCTGCGGCGCATGCCTTTGTGGACGGCGCAACGCAAGGCGAACGCGCACCGGATTGCTGCGGTATGCAATCAGATTCCGGCGCTGAGGATCCCTGTCGTTCCCGCCGACGTGGAGCATGCCTTCTACAAGTACTACGTATTCGTCGACCCGGACAGGCTGGCGGACGGATGGACCCGGGACCGGATCATGGAAGCGATCTCCGCCAGAGGCGTATCGTGTACGCAGGGAAGCTGCTCGGAGCTCTATCAGGAGAAATGCTTCGACCACACGGCATACCGGCCGAAGCAGCGCCTGAAAGTCGCGAAGGAGCTGGGTGAGACAAGCTTGATGTTCCTGGTGCACCCGAGCTTGACGAGCTCCGACCTCGAGCTGACCTGCCGGGTGATCATGGAAGTGTTCTCAAGAGCCGGCAAGGCCGCCTGGAATTCCCCCTTGCTCCCGCATTGAGCTGGCGAGAAACCTGGGTCGACGGTGACACCTGCGATGACTTCATGGATGCCCGTTATCGATATCGGCCATACGGCGGTCATGATCCCTGCCGCCGGCGCCATCCTCGCCTGGCTCCTCCTGGGGCGGGCATGGAAACTGGCGCTATGGTGGAGCCTGATCATCGCCGCCGGTCTAGGCGTGGTTGCATGGTCGAAGATGGCGTTTCTTGGCTGGGGACTGGAAATACGTGCTGTCGGTTTCCAGGCGCTGAGCGGCCATGCATGGCGGGCGACGGCCATTCTACCAGTCTTTTTTTTCTTGATTTCCCATGACGTGGTGCAGGGCTGGCGCATCAGAGGAGCATTGTTCGGTGCGGTACTCGGCATTGCTTTGGGTACCTTGCTCGTAACCCTAGCATTCCACACGGCCTCCGAAGTGATTGCCAGCGCCGTCCTTGGTTTCTCCGCCGCCTACGCCTTCATCCGCCTCGCCATGGCCTCGCCGCCATTGAAGATCACTCCTTGGACGGTCCCCGCGACCCTCCTGGCATTTATCGCCATTTGCAGCCTGAAGCCGTCGGCGCTCAATCACCGCCTGGTTGATGTCGCCCTGTACGTTTCCGGACGCGATCAACCATACCGATGGTCGCGTCAGATCGACCCGCCTTTGCCGCATGCAACGGAGCGGAAGAGCCTGAAGACTTGCCAAGTGCGCGACCTCCGTTAAGCCCAAGGACCATCGCCCGTGCAGCGGCTGTGGTGGATGAAGTCGATGGCCTTTCGAATCCCGCTTCGCCTCAAGCGGCGGAAGCAAGTGCGCGACCTCCCTTAAGCCCCAAGGCCAATTGCGCCAGGCAACGGCTGCGCTAAATGAAGTCGATGGCCTTTCCGAATCGCGCCTTGCCTCGATCGGCAGAAGGCCTCAGCCGCGCGACGGGGACCGGTGGTTCTCCCTCCATTCGACGCCGGAAGGCAGGAAGTGCGGGATACCTTGCACATGTCAATGTATATCGATCACCGGCCGCGTCATCCGCAGTGGCTGCAGGAAGCGAGGCGCAAGCAGAGCCGTCCATCTCGCCGGGTTAGCGCTGCGGAAAGGTCTACAGCGCTGGCGAATTTAAACCTGGCACGCGCCGCAGAACACCCAAGCCGGACAAGTGGTAGCTCGCCGGCGGTACAGGACACGTCGCGTTTGAACCGACAAGAGGCAGTTCGCCGGCGGTACAGGCAGGTGGCGATTGAACACAATGCAGACCGGCGGTGCCGGCACCCGGCACTACTGCTCGACTGACCCAATGTGATACGCGCCGAGCTGGCGCGGCGCGCCTTCTGCCGAGTGGACAGGCGCGGCCGGGCCGGCTGGCGACTGCTGTAGCCGAAGGGCTGGCGAACTATGTTTCACACGGTAGTCGCCCATGCCGTCCGCCTGGTAGTCGCGGAACTGAGGATCCGCCAGGATCGTGCCGCTGACTTGGCCGCTCACCCGCAGGGCAGTGCCGCTGGCATGGACCAGGTTGTCGACATAGCGGTTATTCGCGCCGACCTTGCCGCCTTCGACGATACCGTAGGTAATATTATCGTAGACGATATTGTTTGAAACCAGGTTGTTCTGCGAGCCCTCGGGCAGGGTGCCGGCATCGCCACCCCCGATGAGAATCCCGACCTTGCATCGAAAAACCGTGTTGTTGACGATGGTCGAGGCGGTTGCGCCGTGCCACTGCTGGATCCCCGCAGCCGCGACGCCTGAGACGAAGTTGTTGACGACGGTGTTGTCTGGATTGGCGATATAGATTCCTTGTACCGTGTTGCATTTGCCGATCATTGCGGCGCCGATATTTCTGATGACGTTACCCTCAATGAGCACGTTCCCCGGGCCCCCGTTCGTGTCGATCGCCGCGCCGCCGCTGCCGGTGCAGCCGCCGCTGATGGTCAGGTCATGAACAAGATTGCTCGTGATGCGCAAATTCGCTCCGTCGGCCAGGATGCCGTGCCGGCCGCTACCGCTGATGTCGAAGCCATCGATGTCGACATAGTTTCCTTTTGAGCGCCACGCGATGCCGGTACCTGAGACAAGAATTTTCGCCGCCCACTTGATGTCCGAAACAAATCTGATCCGCGCTGCCGCTGTTCCGCTGCGGGAGGTGACGATACCGGCGCTATGCAGGGTCGGAGCGGAAACAGGGTAGGCGCCCGGAGCGACATGGATGGTGTACCCGGGGGCGGCGGCCGCGTCGGCGCGCGCGATCGTCAGGAAGGGAGACGCTTTCGTGCCTGAGTTGGCGTCGGCTCCATCCGGGGCTACATAGAGGTGCGGGCTTGGGCTGCAAGCGGCCAGCAGGGCGCTCAGGCCGGCGTAGCCCAGGCAACGCCCAGGCAATCGAAGCCTGGAAACAAGGACGAGCGCGCTTGTTGCCTTGTCCAACGCGGGGGGGGCAGCATCCAGCCGCGTATCTCCATCCTTCGAGGTCACCTGGTGTCGGTGGCGGACAACGCCTGGCGAGAGGGCGTCCTTCGGGTTCCAGTGAGAGGTATTTCTCATTGCTGCATCCGGTCGTCCGTATTTCGCTTGAATTGGAGGGGATGCACTGTTCGACGCCAGGGCTCAGAGAAAAAGTGCCGTGTTCCGCCATACCCCAGGCTCGCAAGCGGTGCGCCATATGACGCTGTTGCGAACCCGCGGAGTAGAGCAAAGCTGCCTGCTCTACAGTAACCCATGCATGCAGGCTGCGCTGCAGTGAACCGACGCGGGCACGATGACGCCTGACCAGTGCTTGACGTTTGATTATGCTTGCGATCCGGGGCAGACCGCCTTGATCTCGCTAAAGTATGTTCGGTGAATTGATGCCGGGCGGAGAGGACTCAGGGCCGCTTAGACGAGGCGGACTCGAACCTCCGCCTCGCCCCACCAGGAATAGCGCCGATCGCGAGGCTCGGGTAGCCGTTCCAAATGCACGGCAACAGGAGGTGAAACGACGGCCCGCGCCTGCTAAGTGGAGACGCGGCTGGCCGGGGGCAAAGGCGGAATATTCAGGCGGACCTGAAATAAGCGCGATTCGTGGCCACGCCAATACCGCCCGCTGCGCGCACGTCCCGGCCGAAACGCCGGGCGTAGCTGGAGAGGGGACGTTGGAAGAGAAGCGCTAGTGTAGATCGTGCAGCAGCCGCCCGATAATGCGTTCTGCGGCGTCGCCGGCGCCGTAAGCGGCCATTTCCGTGCCCTTGCTGCCGAGACTGGCGTGCAGGTTGGCCAGCAGGGAAGCGGCGTCGACGGGCGGCGCCAGCCTGTTCCAGCCGGCCTGCAGCAATTCGACCCATTCTGTTTCGTCCCGAAAGGTGACGCACGGAACACGGTAAAAATAGGCTTCCTTTTGCACCCCACCGGAATCCGTAGCAATGAGGGCTGCGTATTTTTCCAGTTGTACCATGGCCAGGTAGGGTTGCGGATCCATCAGCACGACTGAGCGCTCGAGGACATCCAGTCTCCCTTGCTGGGCCAGGATGTTGCGCGTGCGCGGATGCAAGGGCAGCACGACCTTGACCGCCTTCGCAAAATGGATGAGCGCTTCGACGATGGCAGCCAGTCGAGCTGGATGATCGGTATTCTCGGCGCGGTGTATCGTGGCGAGACAATAGGCGCCGGGCCGCACGCCGTGCTCCTCGCGCAATCGGCCCAGCATACCGCCGCGCTCATCGACACGCGCGCCGTGGTGCAGGGCCACGTCGAACATGACGTCTCCGACCTGGTCGATATATTCCGGCCGGGCTCCCTCGCGCAGCAAATGCATGCCCGCCGCATCCGTCGGCGTGAAGAGCCAGCGTGAGACCCGGTCGGTCAGGGCCCGGTTCACTTCCTCCGGCGAGCGCAGATTGAAAGAGCGCAGGCCTGCCTCGACATGCGCGACGGGAATATGCAGCTTGACCGCCGCCAGGGCGCCCGCGAGTGTGGAGTTGGTGTCGCCATAGACAAGCACCGCATCCGGCTCCTCCGCGAGAAGCAGTCGTTCGATATCGACGAGCATGCGGCCGGTCATCTCGCCATGAGGACCGCCATGAATGGCGCATTGATGGGTGGGCGGCTCCATTCCCAGCTCCGAGAAGAACACCGCCGACATGTTCGCATCGAAGTGTTGGCCGGTATGGACGACGATCTCGCGCAGTCCTCCGGTGCGGCGCAGGAGCGCGGAGACGGCGCTGGCCTTGATGAACTGGGGACGCGCGCCGATTACGGTGACAATTTTCTTCGGGGTCATGGAATGGTTCCGCTTTTCTTCAGGAATAGAACAGGGCTGGCTTAGCGACTACCAGGTCACCGCTTCGTAGAAGCGGAACAGATTGGCCTTGGTGTTTTCCTTCCAATTTGTCTCGACCTGGCGCGGATGGGTCACCAGGCAGATCCTGTCATGCTTGCCGAAGACATCGAACGGCGAGGCAGGGCAGTAATACTGGGGCGGCGGGCGATCGGCGATATACATGTCGATATGGTCCAGGAGCGCAGCATCGTAGGCCTCGCATTCGATGCCGCAATCCTTGCGCAGCTGCCCGTCGGCGAGAATTTCGGCGTTGTTCAGCTTGAGCCGCCGGTTGGCGAAATCGCCGTGGCTCGCCACTGTCCGGATCTTCCTGCCAAGTTTTTTTTCGATCCAGTCGAAATTCTTGCGGAATTCTTCCCTGATCTCCGGAAGGCGGCTCCGAACCAGGACGGGATCCTTGATCTTGTGTTTCTTGGCGAAGGCGGCCAGTTCCTC
The DNA here is from genome assembly GCA_966210615.1 of uncultured Massilia sp. Lineage (GTDB taxonomy): Bacteria > Pseudomonadota > Gammaproteobacteria > Burkholderiales > Burkholderiaceae_D > Telluria. The sequence continues at coordinate 2,231 of CBIHLT010000125.1, read as the reverse complement.
GTAGTGGTAACTGGCCTCGCCGCCGTATTCCTCGATCTCCTGCATGAGCTCGAAGTCCAGGGTCGACAGCCGGAAATAGTAGCTGGACTGGATGCCGTGCTTCTTCTCGATCTGGAGCAGCTTCCTGGTTGTGCGCAGGTCCGTGTCGATATCGTGCCGGTGCACGATGAATTTCGTGGCCGTGGACTGGCCGGTCCTGGCGATGTCAAAGAAATCGCGTACCGAGGTTTGGACGAAGCCGGCATCGCGCCCGGCACGGATCAGACGTTCGTGCATCGACAGCCGGGAAGGCATGCCGTAGTCGCTATAGAGGCGCCTTAGTAGGGCTTTCATTGGAGTGAATACTTAACGCGGTAGGGTTCGAAACCGAGCATTTTTTTGAACGTCTGTAGCCCAGGGCTGGCACCAAAAAAAGTGTCGTACATCAGATACGAGTAATTTCCGCTTTCAATCATCTGGCTGACGATCTCGGTAATCATCAAATGCATCATGCCGTCGTTGTTGCGCACGCCGAGCACGCGGTCGAAGGCGACGAAGTTGCCGTAACAGCCGAGATTGCTATAGGCCATCAGCTTTCCTGCAGCATTCAGCACACCAAAATATGTGTAGTTCTTCTCGCGCGGATAGTGGGTTTCTTTACGCATATAGGCTTGGTCCATCGGCCGGCCCTGGCGCGTGTCGAGCGAGGTATTGATGTCGTGTAGATCGTCGACGAACTCGTTCCGGTCGATCTCACGCACGACATATCCGCGTGATCTCGCCTTCCTAGCATGATGCTCGGCAGAGTTCCGGCCCTTGATCTTCCCCATATAGTCGTCACGGTTGCCGAAGCGCTTCAGGTCGACCAATGCAGCGCCTAAAGACTTGTTTGGGAAGATCTTGTACCGGGGGTGAGGCTTGGTGAAATGGGCATGCATGCGCTTCACATCATCGGGATTCATGGCCAGGCGGAATTCCAGGCTTGCAACGGGAAGCCTGGTAACGGCGACGGCAAGGTCAAACAGCTGGGACAGTTTGCCTGACATGGGATATCGCTCCGTAGAAGTCGGTTAGCCTGTTCGCCTGAACAGTCCAGTTGTAGTGGTCCAGCACAGCCTGACGGCCTTTCTGGCCCATCGATCGGGCGATCTCCGGATGCGCCGCCAGATAATCGATCGCCTCCGCGATTGCGCGCGGCTCGGCCGGGTCGACACACAGGCCGCAGCCATGACCTTCGATAATGTCGCGCCATAAGGGAAAATCCGAGGCGATCACCGGAATGCCGGCCGACATGTATTCGAACATCTTGGTCGGGTGCGAATCCAGGTGATTGGGCAGCCGGTGGAAGGTCACGATGCCCGCTACAGAGTGCTGCATCACCGCGCGGACGCCGGCGCGGTCGAGGAAACCGGACGGGTTCACCCGGTGCCATCCCGGGTGCGCCTTCAGTTCGGCTTCCAGCTGCGGCTCGGGGAACCTCCCGACAAGGTTGATCCGTGCCGGTGAGCGTAAGTGCTGGCCTGCGTGGACCAGCTCGCGGATGCCGCGGATCTCGCTGATTCCGCCGACGTAGCAGACCTCGTTCTGCTTGTCCGCCCACGGCGTTGCGTTGTCGAGCTCGCCGATCAGGGGGAAATTGTTGACGTCTACCGTTGCCGGATGGATGCCGAGGAACTTGTCCCGAATGAAAGGCGTAGCGGCGATAATGCCGTCGAAGCGGGAGCAGGCGTAGCGCTCGAACAGGGCAAAGGTCGCCGAGATGAGCCTGCCCGCCAAGGGGCCAAGATAGGGTTTGCTCAGCAGCTGGCGCGGGACATCCTCGTGGGAGTCGAAAATGACCGTCTTGCCAAGGCGTTTCAAGGCCAGGCCGGCGGGGAGCAGTTCGGGGTCGTGCAGATGATAGGCGTCAGCGTCAAGGCTCAATGCCTTGTCGCGCACCCGGCGAGTTGTGGCGAGGATGCGTTTAAGCCGGCCCGGCAGGCGGCCGACATCGGCAATGGTGACGCCCTCGCGCATTTCGTCTCCCAGGCCGTCGGCAACCACCAGTGTGACGTCGTACCCATGTGTAGCCAGGGTCCGGCACTGTTTGATGAAGATGCGCGTGTCATTGCGTGGATGGGCGGACGTGAGATGAACGATCTTTCGCATGAGTGAACCTCGGAATAAGCGCGGGAACATAAGCCACAACCCAGCAATCGGAAGCCATCAGCCACGAGCCACGAGCTATGCCTCACAAATCACAGGTCACAGAC